>NZ_CP101827.1:0-300000 GCF_024498295.1 Thermocaproicibacter melissae | reverse complement strand
GCAATCTCACGCAGCGTCTGGTCGTCTAGAGAGCCGTGCGCCTCTTTGCGGTAGCGCGCGATGAACGGGATGGTGTTTCCCTCGTCGATGAGCTCAATTACTTTTTCGGTCTGCCACTTTTGCAGGTGAAACTGCTGTGCCAGTTCCTGTGCAAAATCCATTGTTTCCCCTTCTTTTTGCGTATTCAGCCGCAGCCTTCCGGGCCGTCCCCGAAACAGCGGCGCAATTTATCCGTGAGAGACAAGCGCCTGAATCAGCAGGCACACGCCGTAGATAACCGGCTGATGAACGATGTAAAGAATCAGCGCATGGCGGCCCATCCAGCCAAAGACCGGAACGCGCGACTTGTAAAGCGCCTTCGGAAATTTCCCCGCCTTTGCCAGCTTGCCGACGAAAATGCCGGCCGCGTAGACGAAAATCCACGGCAGCATCGGGAAATAATCGGCGCTCATGAAGTCTTCGTTATGAAATCCGAGCGGCGCAAGCCAGTTGGTCGAATAAAGCCCCTGCGGCAGCATCAGCTTAAGCATTCCGCCCGGACCAAAATATCCGTACTGTATATTCATAGTAAAAATATACAGAAAGACGCATAACGCTACGGGTATCCAGATAGAACGGCAGCGGTCAATGGCCGGTTTCAGGAGTCCGGCGAGAATCATGCAGACTGAAAGGAAGTGCAGAATTCCGAAAGTGATAATATCCTCCGGCACAACAAGCGCGGTTACGAGGGTTACGCCCATGGCAATGGCGAACAGCTTCAGACCTCGTGCAAGGTTCGAGTGCGAGAGGTTGCAGGCAATGCCGGAAATAAACATGAACAGACCGGCGAAAAACGGCTCGGCCGGAGTGAAAAATTGAAAAAAGAACCTGCCCCAGAAATTGCCGAACAGGTAGCCGACCGTGTAAAAGCCGTGGTAAAAAATCATGCAGAAAACCGCGAGGCCGCGGAGCTCGTCCATGGTGTAGATGCGGCCTGTTTTCAGCGGTGCGCCTTCATTCATCATAATCCCTCAAATCTTCTGCCCGCGGCTAAAAGCAGGCGTCCATTTTTACATTATACCATGTCCGCACGCCGTTTCCCAGAACCTCCGGTAAAACGCATAAAAAATGCAGCGGCTCAACCTTTCTGTTGTGAACAATCAGGGGTGATAGAGGCCGGTTCGATATGGTATAATCATAAAATACGGAAAAGGTTTGTCTAGAAACGGAGGAAGAAAATGACGGCGAAGAGAATCACAAAAAACTATACGGTAACCGAAGAAATGCTTGCCGAACGTGTGGGAAGCGGTTCCCTGCCGGTTCTGGCAACTCCAGTTTTGGCGACGCTGTTTGAAGGCGCTGCAGCGGAAATCGCGCAG
Organism: Thermocaproicibacter melissae; assembly: GCF_024498295.1. Classification (NCBI taxonomy): domain Bacteria; kingdom Bacillati; phylum Bacillota; class Clostridia; order Eubacteriales; family Oscillospiraceae; genus Thermocaproicibacter; species Thermocaproicibacter melissae. Next base: position 298,642 of record NZ_CP101827.1, on the reverse strand, counting down.
GAATTCTTAGCAGACGGCCTCACCACCGTCGGTACGGAAATCACCGTGCACCACACCGCACCTACACCTTGCGGCGCAAAAATTACCATAGAGGCGGAACTGACAGAACAGACCGACCGCGTATTCCGCTTCCGCCTGACGGCGAACGACGAAGCGGGTCCGATTGCAGACGGTACGCATGAACGCGTGAGCGTAAAATCAGAACGTTTCACGGAAAAGGCTCTTGCCCGCAAGGTGAGCAAATGAAGCAGTTTGACCTTGTTTTGTTTGACCTTGACGGTACGCTGACGAATTCCGGCCCTGGAATCATAGATTGCGTAACCCGCGTCCTCAAGGAGATGGGCCGCCCCGTGCCCCCGCCGGAGACCCTCCGTAAGTTCATCGGTCCGCCTCTTTATGACAGCTATGTGACATTCTGCCACATGACATCGGAGGAGGCGCAGGAGGGAATCGACCGCTACCGTGCGCTCTACCGCGCAGGCGGCGTCTTCAACAACGGGGTTTATGACGGAATCTTCCCTGTGCTTGAAAAACTCCGCGCAGAGGGAAAACTCCTCGCCGTTGCCACCTCAAAGCCGGAGTCGATGGCGATGGACGTTCTCTCGCACTTTGGGCTTAAAAAATATTTTGATGCTATCAGCGCGGCCGATGAAAGCGACCGCGGCAACGGAAAGGAAGAGCTGATTATTCCCGTGCTCGAAAAGCTTTCTGTTGCTCCTTCCCGCGCGGTGATGATCGGCGACACGAAATACGACGCAGCCGGCGCCCGCAACGCGGGAACGCAGTTCCTCGGTGTGCTGTACGGTTTCGGCACCGAGGAGGAAATGCGCAACGAGGGCGGAACGGTTTTCGCACGCACGCCGGCGGACATTATCCGCCTGCTGCTTGACAAAACCTGAGCTGCGCAGTAAGATGAGAAACAGAAAATTACATAGAGGGGTGCTGGGTATTCCCGGCTGAGATGAAGCGGATAGACGCTTTGAACCCTTAAACCTGATCTGGATAATGCCAGCGGAGGAAAAGTATTTGTACTTATCAGCTTCGCGGGCAGATTCCCGCGGAGCTTTTTTCATGCCCGCGGGACTGCGGCGTATTCCGAACGGCATTATGCGGAGAGGAAATTTAACGGAGGTCTTTTGAAATGGAAACAGTTCCAAACAAAAAGCGCTCTGGCCTGGACCCGCATGTGCTTCGTCTTGTAGAAAGTGCCGTTATGCTCGGCCTTGCAACGGCGCTCAGCATGGTGAAGATTTTTCAAATGCCGCTCGGCGGGTCGGTGACGCTCTGCAGCATGCTCCCCGTGCTGCTCATCGGCTACAAGTACGGCCCAAAATGGGGAGTTTTGACCGCCTTCACTTACAGCGTGATTCAACTATTGCTTGACCTTGGCCAGCTTCTTTCGTGGGGCCTGACGCCCACGGCTTTGGTGGTTTCGATTCTTGAGGACTACCTGCTGGCCTACACGGCGCTCGGTCTTGCGGGCATCTACGGACATGGCCCGAAAAAGTATGTTCTCGGAATGTTCACCAGCGTTTTTCTGCGATATGTGTGGGTTGTGGTTGCGGGCGTGATGGCGTATGATTCGTTTCTGCCGGAAGAGTGGAAGGGGCATTTACTCTTGTACTCGCTTGTTTATAACGGGCAGTTTCTTCTGCCGGATTTCGCCATCTGCCTTGGGGTGGGTCTGCTGATTTACCGCCCATTAGGCAGGTTTCTCACGGTGGAGTGAACCCTCCATTACACACCGGAAGATCGGTCGAATTCATGGATTGTTCATAAAAATAGCACGGATTTTTCAAAAAGCTGTCATGTTTCATACATAATAGCTGGATAAAATGAAGTCGTTCCGAAAGGGAAACACAGAAACAGGAACGCAAAATTCTGCGGGGGCGGCGGTGAGGTCGGAATACCGGACCACCGCCCCGCAAATCAAACTATACGTTCTTCCATTGGAGGACTTTCAATTTCATATACTTTCTTCTTCCTCTTCCAAAATCGCCGCCTGAAAAAGGCGGCGATTTTGGTTCCGAAAGAACCCCAAAAGTATTTTTTCCGCGCTGCGGGTGTGGTATACTTTTGGGAAATACGGTGTAGGAGGCCTGTGTTATGAATGGCTTTTACGGGGAGCAATACGATCCAATTGACGTGCAAAACAACAGAGCTGTCAGCGTACTTGCCTACATACCCTTCCTTTTCTTTTTGCCGCTCGTCGTCCACCCGGATTCCCGCTACGGCAGATTTCACGCAAACCAAGGGCTTGTGCTGCTGCTCGTGTGGGTCATTGTCCATTTCATCCTGAAGTGGATTCCGCTGATCGGTTGGATTCTGAACAATTTTTTCTCTCTGTTTATGTTCCTCCTCGTAATTTTGGGAATGGTTCGTGCCTACAGCGGCAGGGCGGTTCCGCTGCCTTTTATTGGCCAAATTGAAATTATTAAGTAATCGTTTTTTCTTTTCATGACTTTGATAAAAATTTTTCAATCTTTTCTTGCAGTTCCTACGGATGTTAGGGTATAATAAATGCAGATAACGGTGGATGGCCGGACCGCAAAGTGCGGCACCGCCGAAGAAAAAGGGAGGACTTTTTTCAATGAATATGTTTGATTTAACCGGCAAAGTTGCCGTGATTACCGGCGCTTCGAGCGGCCTGGGTGCCGACGCGGCGCGCGCTTACGCAGAACAGGGTGCAGACGTTGCTCTTCTCGCACGCCGTAAGGAAAAGCTGGAAGCTGTCTGCAACGAAATTAAGGAGAAAACCGGCCGCAAGGCAATTGCCGTTCAGTGCGACGTCTCCAAAGAGGAGAGCGTAAAGGCTGCTGTTGAGGAAGTGCTCAAGCAGTACGGCAAAATCGATATTCTGCTCAACGACGCAGGCGTCGCTCAGGGCGGTTCCGTTGAGAACCTCACCACCGAGCTGTGGGATCGTTCCATGGACATCAACGTCAAGGGCATCTTCCTCATGAGCAAATATGTCATCCCCGGCATGAAAGAGCGTAAATACGGCAGAATCGTCAACATCGCTTCGGTCAACGCAATCATCGCCGATAAAGAGGATACGCTCGTCCGCCACGTTTACAACACCTCCAAGGCGGCTGTGCTCGGCCTTACAAAGGCTATGGCTGCGACCTACGCACGCTACAACATCACCGTCAACGCGCTTGGCCCGGGCCTGTTCGAGTCTGAAATGACCGAAGGCACGCTGTTCAAGCACGAGGGATTCATGAAGATGTACAACGCGCTGTGCCCGGCTTCCCGCCCGGGTGCCCGCGGCGAAATGAACGGACCGATTCTGTTCCTCTCTTCCGATGCGTGCAGCTATGTGAACGGCCAGTTCTTCGTAGTAGACGGCGGCCTTTCCATTACCTGATTTCAAAAACAAGCAAAGCAAATCCCCGGAGGAATTTCCTTCGGGGATTTTTTGTTGTGCGGCTGCATTCCTGTGAAAAATGCCAAGAAAACTTGGCATAGAAAGGGGCATTTCCTTGCCCTGTTCGCCTTTTTCCTCGTTTTATATCTCCTCAGAATTACGGGTGTCATGTAATGGATGAAAAGCTGATTTTGAAAAACCGTTTGAAAGAGGCCCGCGCGGAGTGCAAAATTTCGCAGGCACAGCTTGCCGAAATGGTGGGTGTTTCCCGAAATACCATCAGCTCCATTGAAACGGGGCAGTTTAATCCCGCGGCAAAGCTTGCGCTGATTCTGTGCACCGCGCTCGACAAAAAATTGGAAGATTTGTTTTACTTTGAATAAGGGATTGTGCGGATAAAAAAGCGCTGAGGCGAAAAACCTCAGCGCTTAAATTTTATGCCGTTATTTCTGGATGCCGAGCAGAACGGGCGCGGCCTCGCGCAGCTTTGCCACTTCGGCGAGGGATTCTTCCTTGTTTTTGCCGTTCGCGGAAAGATAGACTTTAATCTTCGGCTCGGTGCCGCTCGGGCGGACAATCAGCTTGCCGCCGTTCGAGAGACGGTATTCGAGAACGTTGGATTTCGGCAGAGTGATGGGCGAAGTCTTGTCACCGTCATACCGCACGGATTCGAGGTAATCGCTCCAGCCGACGACATCGTAGCCGGCAATCTGCTTGGGCGGATTGTTCCGGGTTGTATCCATAATGGCGTTCATCTTGCGCATGCCGTCTTCGCCCTCGAAGGCAAAGTTCAGCAGCTCGTTCTCGTAGTAGCCGTACTGCTTGTAGAGCGCTTCCATCGCGTCGATGAGCGTCATGCCTTTTTCGCGGTAATAGTAGGCCATCTGGCAGATGAGCATGCTGGCGTCAACGGCGTCTTTGTCGCGCACATAGCCGCCGGAGAGGTAGCCGTAGCTCTCCTCAAAGCCGAAGACATAGCGGTTCGCGCCGCCCTCCGATTCGAGCTCGGCGATTTGGTCGCCAATATACTTGAAGCCGGTGAGCACGCGGCGCAGCTCAATGCCGTAGTGCTCCGCCAAAGGAGTGACCATGTCGGTGCTTACGATGGTGGTGACGGCAACGGGGTTCTTCGGCATGGTGCCTTCCTCGGTGCGCACACGCGCCACGAAGTCGAGCAGAAGGGTGCCAACTTCGTTGCCCGTCATCAGGCGGTATTCCCCGTTGTGGCGAACCGCGATTCCGCAGCGGTCGCAGTCGGGGTCTGTGGCAAGCAGCAGGTCAGGCTGAACCTTTTCGCAAAGCTCAAGGCCTTTCTGCAGAGCCTCGCGGATTTCCGGGTTCGGGTACGGGCAGGTTTTGAAGGTGCCGTCCGGGAACTCCTGCTCCGGAACGATGGTGACGTCTTTGACGCCGATCATGTCGAGAATCCGTGTCACGCAGACACGGCCGGTTCCGTTGAGCGGAGTGTAAACCACTTTGAGGCCGGTGCACGGGCGTGTGAACGCGCGCTGCTTCATGACTTCATCGAGGTAGCGGTCGATAACGCTGTCGTCGATGTAGCGGATCATGCCGGATTTCACGGCTTCGTCGTAATCCATGCGCTTCACGTCACGGAAAATATCGAGCGCATTGATGGCGGCGAGAATGTCGTCTGCCATTTTCAGCGTAATCTGGCAGCCATCGGAGCCGTAGACCTTGTAGCCGTTGTATTTTGAGGGATTGTGGCTTGCGGTGATGCAGATGCCCGCGTCGCACTTGAGGTAACGCACAGCCCAAGAAAGGGTCGGCGTCGGGGAAAGCCACGGGTAGATATGAACATGAATTCCGTTGGCCGCCAGAACGGCAGCAGCCTGCTTTGCAAACAAGTCGGACTTAATGCGGCTGTCGTATGCAATGGCAACGGAGGGGTTTTTCCCATGTGCATTGAGGTAATTGGCAAGGCCCTGTGTGGCCTTACGAACCGTATAGACATTCATGCGGTTCGTGCCTGCACCGATGACGCCGCGAAGTCCGCCGGTGCCGAACGCTAAGTTGCGGTAGAACCGGTCGTTGATTTCATCAGGTTTGCCCTGAATGGAGCGAAGCTCCTCCGTAAGGTCCGGATCATCAAGATTTTCATGGAGCCAGCGGTCGTATTCCGTCATAGAATCAAATCCCTCTTTTTCATTGAATTGATATTCTTCAAAGTATTTCCGGTACATTCCGGAAGAGAAAGGCACGCTGGTTTCGCGCGCCGATTCGACTCTTTTTAGAGTATCATTTTAGAGCGGCGCTGTCAATCGCAGGAAACGATGTTTGTAACGATGCCTGCGGGCGTAATGTCAAGCGTGCCGTAGGTTCCGTTGCTTCCGTTCAGGCTGCCCGGGTTCATGATGTAAAGCCCGTCGCGGTATTCGGCAATCGGGTTATGCGTGTGGCCGAAGAGAAGAACATCGGCCTTCTTTGCACGTGCCGCCGAAACGGCTTCATACAGCCCGAATTTCACATTATAAGTATAACCGTGTGTGTAGAAAATACGCTTCCCTTCAAATTGAGCGATGCCCTCGGTGGGCAGAGTGCTGCCCCAGTCGCAGTTGCCGCGCACCTGAAGGAACATTTTCTCGGGGAAGTTGAGTTTCATTTCATTCGCTTCTTCTTCCCCGTCGCCAAGGTGGATGACAACCTCGGCATTCGGCTGCGCCAAGAGGGCGTTCCTCAGGGCATAGCGGTCACGGTGGGTATCGGAAACAACAAGGATCCGCAAAAAAAGACCTCCCTATTCTGCGGGTCGGCCGTGTGAGAAGTTCGTTCTACCTTTTTTGTCTTCCGCATATCTTATAGCGGGGGTGATTTGACATGGGGAACAATCCACAGGCCGGCCAAGAACTTGTTAATAAACTCATTAGTGAGCTGAGCGAAGAAGATAAAAAGAAGCTGGAATCTGTACTCGCCGACAAAGAGGCGTGCCAGCGGATTTTGCAATCGCCGGAAGCACAGAAGCTGATGAAAGAGCTGGGGGTAAAATAAATGGATGACATCTCTTCCCGCCTGAGCGAGATTTTAAGCGACCCGGCCAGCATGGAACGGCTGAGAAACCTTGCCGCGATGTTCAGCGGCGCCTCACAGCAGGATCATGAGCCCCAGCCGGCTCCGCCGCCGCAGCAGAACACGCAGCGCGCGCAGCCGCAGCCTCAGGGGCAGATGCCGTCGCTGGACCCGCAGGTCATGGGTTTGGTGATGAAGCTGGCTCCGGTGCTTTCCGCTATGAGGCAGGAAGATAATTCTACACGGCTGCTGAACGCACTGCGGCCCTTCCTCGGGGAAGACCGCCGCAGAAGGCTTGACGAAGCCATGCGAATCCTGCAGCTTGCCCGAATTTTGCCCTACCTGAGAAACAGCGGGCTGCTTCAATCCATCTTGTAACGGACGAAAAATCATTCAGAAAAGGGGGAAACGGCCATGGCAGAGTATCCAGTGCCGCAAGGGAGGGAGATGAGTCAGCTTCGGCAGGAAGCGATTCGCCGTGCACGCGAAATGCAAGCCCGTGCACAAATTCCGATCAATCGCCAGCCGCCGCAGCCTGCACCGGAGCCTCCTTCGCCGCCGCAGCCTGCGCCGGAGATTCCCCCGCAGGAACCGACTTCGGAGCCTCGGCAGGAAATACCGCCGCAGTCTCAGAATATCCCACAGCAGCAGAATGTTCCGCAGCAACCGAATATGCCGTACCCGCGCATGCAGCAGATGCCCATGCGCCCACGGCAAAACAGCGGGCAGAACCGGAGACCGGACCCGCCCGCCAATCAACCGCTCGGCGGCGCACTCGATTTTCTCACCAAAGACCCGGAACGGGCCATCATTCTGATACTCCTGCTGATTCTAATGGAGGAAAGGGCAGACAATTCGCTCCTTTTCGCCATGATGTATCTGCTTGCCTGAACTGGCACTACGAGGCTTTGCGAACGGCGTAAATATAATCTTTTCTCGTTTTCTCATTCGTTTTTATAACATAATCCATGTATTTTGCTGGGGTTGGCTTTTCCGTTCCCGAGCTGACCGACGAAGAGGCGGTGCGAGTCGCATCCGTCGGCGGAACGTACCCCACGCGGAGGACGACACTGTCGCCCTCTTTTTTTGCGCTCACGGTGTAGGGAGTGTAGACTCCCTCCTGCGAATAGAGCGCAATATGAAACTGGGCTTTCTCAGAATCATAAGTATAGAAGGATTCTGTCTTCGGGCTTTGCGGGTGCAGGGTGCAGTCCGGCCCGAACAATTCTTCACACGCCTCCGCAACGTCGCCGAGAGGCACAACGGTGCGGCCGATGTCGTCATAAGTAGTGTAGTCGGAGGAATGTTCGATCATCAGCTTCCAGATAGAGGCATTCAGGACAAATTCCTCGTCCGCCTTGTCGGGCGATTCAAACGGCTCGGGGTCCTGCGCCACAACGACGGCTATCTCTTGGTCGTAGGCGCGCAGCTTGCTGTCGTCGGTTAAAGCGCTGTGGATGCGCTGCCCTGCCGTGACGGCTATGAACACGACACCCACGAGGGCGAGCAGCAGCACGAGAAAGCCGGTAAAAAGCCCGTAGCGGTATTTCCCGGAACGGCGGAGCTGCCGGTCTTGACGGTCCGTATGAACAGAAACGGGGGGCTTTTCCTCCTCGTCCCACTTTGTGAGGTATGACTCGACGTCGTTTTTTTCGCCTTCGGGCAGAAAGTCGTCGAGTTCGTTTTCATTTTCCATGCTGGCCTTTGGCAGCGGCTTTGAAACACGTTTCTTTTCCGCCTTAGGCCTGGCGGAAGAAGCGTTTTTCGCTGTGCTGTTCCGTGCAGGCTGTTTCGGAGCAGATTTGTTCGAGGCAGACTGTTTCGGAGCAGATTGCCTCGGAGCAGGGCGTTCCGCCTTCGGCTTCGGCGGATGCGCGTTCCGGTAGTCTGCGGAAAACCCCTCTATGCCCCCGGAGTTTTGGGTGTCGTTCTCGCTCATAGCTTCCGTTCAACTCCTATCGTACCTGGCCGCTGCCGGTCACGATGAATTTTGTCGTCGTCAGTTCACGCGCGCCCATCGGTCCGCGTGCATGAAGTTTCTGGGTGGAGATACCGATTTCCGCGCCTAAACCGAATTCGCCGCCGTCCGTAAAGCGGGTGGAGGCGTTGACGTAGACCGCGGCGGAATCCACTTCCTGCGTGAAGCGGCGGGCATTCTCGTAGCTTTCCGTCACGATGCACTCGCTGTGCCCGCTGGAATACTTCGCAATGTGCGCGATGGCCTCGTCGAGGCTGTCGACTACTTTGACCGACAGGATGTAGTCGAGGTACTCTGTAGCGTAGTCTTCCTCGGTGGCGGGGACTACGCTGCTGCCGAGAATGGCGCGGGTGCGCTCGCATCCGCGCAGCTCCACGTTCTTTTCGTCAAGCCGCTTTTTAATGGCGGGAAGAACACGCTCGGCGGCCGCGCTGTGGACGAGCAGGGATTCTGCCGCGTTGCACACCGAGGGACGCGAGGTTTTAGCGTTGAACACGATTTCCGCGGCCATCTCCGTGTCGGCGGATTCGTCCACATAGATGTGGCAGTTGCCCCAGCCCGTTTCAATGACGGGAACCCGTGCATTTTCCGTAACGGTGCGGATGAGGTTTTTGCCGCCGCGGGGAATCAGAACGTCGAGGTACTCCGTCATTTCCATCATGGCCTTTGCGGAGTCGTGCGACGTGTCGTGCACAAGCTGCACGCAGTCGGCGGGGAGCCCCGCCTGCTCCATGGCGGAACGCAGAACGGCTTCCGTTGCCGTGTTGGTGCGCAGAGCTTCCTTCCCGCCGCGCAGAATGACGGCGCTGCCCGCCTTAATGCAGATGGCGGCCGCGTCAGCCGTCACGTTCGGCCTTGCTTCGTAGATGATGCCGATGACGCCGAGCGGAACACGAACTTTTTCGATGCGCAGCCCATTCGGGCGCGTAATGCCGGAAACAACTTCCCCAACGGGGTCGGTCTGATTCGCAACGCTGCGCAGACCGTCAGCCATGCCCTTGATGCGCGCTTCGTTCAGGGCAAGGCGGTCCAGCAGAGCGTCGGTCATGCCTGCCGCGCGCGCTGCCTCAAGGTCTTCGCGGTTGGCCGCAAGAATCTTCGCGGCTTCGCGCTCAAGCCCGTCTGCCGCCGCAAGAAGGGCGGCGTCTTTTTTCGGCCCCGCCGACGCAAGCGCGCGCGAGGCTTGTTTTGCCTTTTTTCCGAGTTCGGTCAGGTCCGTCATCATCGTGTCTCCCCCTTAGCTTAATTTTAGCCTTTGGCGCTGCCGAAAACTGTCCCAATCTGTGCGCCTTCAAAAAGAGTATAGAGCTTTTCGGGTACGGCGCCGCTCATGATGCAGCAGGTGATGCCCGCTTCGTTCGCATACGCCGCAGCCTGTACTTTCGTGGCCATGCCGCCGGTTCCACGGTTGGAGCCGGTTCCCCCTGCCAGCGCGCGGATTTCATCGGTGACGCGCGGAACATAGGGAATCCGCTTTGCGTCTGGGTCAACGGACGGGTTCTTATCATAGAGGCCGTCGATGTCAGTCAAAATGACGAGAAGGTCTGCTTTCACCAACCGGGCAACGATGGCAGAAAGCGTGTCGTTGTCACCGATACGCGCGCCTTCCAGCTCATCGACCGCGACGGTGTCGTTTTCGTTTACAACGGGGATAATGCCCATATCGAGCAGTTCCTTGAACGTGTTTTCGGTGTTCTTGCGGTTGTGCTCATTTGCGATGACGTCGCCCGTAAGAAGTACCTGCGCCACCGTGAGGTTATATTCCCCGAAAAACTTGTCATACATAAACATCAGTTCGCACTGGCCCACGGCAGCGATGGCCTGCCGTTTTGCCGTTTCCTGCGGGCGCGATGGGAGCCCGAGTTTACCCACACCTACGCCGATTGCGCCGGAGGTGACAAGGATAATCTCCTTGCCGGAGTTCTGCAGGTCACTGAGCACCCGGCACAAGCGCTCAATTCTGCGAAGATTCATTTTTCCATTTTCATAGGTCAGCGTGGAGGTTCCAACCTTCACGACGACTCGTTTTGCCTGCGTAATTGCCGACATATCATTTCCGCCTCTCGCGTATTTTCCGATATATGAATTGATTATAGCACAAACACAAATTATTTGAAATGCGGGTGCGCATATTTTGGCGCCCGGAAAAAAAGCCTGTCCCCGTTTTTTGCGGAGACAGGCATTGCTGCGTCGAATTACTGGTGATGGCGAACTCTGTTGAAATCGCCGCGGTTTCCGCCCTGACGGCGGTCATGCTCGAACGAACGGCGCTGGGGGCGCTGTGCGGAGACTTTGTTCTCCGGAACGAGCCCCTCAACATCAATGAGTGCTTCGCGGCGGGAAAGGTTCAATCTTCCTTTATCGTCGATATTCATAACCTTGACCATAACTTCATCGCCCACGTTCACCGCGTCGGTAACCTGATCCACATGCTTCACATCGAGCTGGGAAATATGCACAAGGCCTTCCTTGCCCGGAGCAATTTCAACGAATGCGCCGAAATCCATCAGGCGCGTTACCTTGCCGTTGTAAATGGCACCCGGCTCCGGATCGTTGACAATGGTGTCAATAATGCCCATGGCGCGCTTGCAGTTGTCGAGGTTCAGACCAGTAACATAAATACGGCCGTCTTCTTCCACGTCAATCTTAACATCGCATTCGGAGCAGATCTTCTGAATGACCTTGCCGCCGGTGCCAATGACTTCGCGAATCTTATCAATCGGAATTTCCATGGAGAGCATCTTCGGAGCATACGGAGAAAGCTCTTTGCGCGGTGCCGGAATGGTTTTGAGGATAACTTCGTCGATGATATAATCGCGGGCTTTGTGTGTCTTATAGAGGGCTTCCTTAATCATTTCCGGGGTCAGGCCGGAAATCTTCAGGTCCATCTGAATGGCGGTGATGCCGGCGTGCGTTCCGGCAACCTTGAAATCCATGTCGCCGAAGAAGTCCTCGAGGCCCTGAATGTCCACCATTGTCATCCAGCGGTCGCCCTCGGTAATGAGGCCGCAGGAAATGCCTGCCACAGGAGCCTTAATCGGAACACCTGCGTCCATGAGCGCCAGTGTGGAACCGCAGATAGAAGCCTGCGATGTGGAGCCGTTGGAGGAAAGAACCTCAGAAACAAGGCGAAGGGTGTATGGGAACTCGTCGATTGAAGGAAGCACCGGAACAAGGGCGCGCTCGGCAAGGGCGCCGTGTCCGATTTCGCGGCGGCCCGGGCCGCGGCTCGGCTTCGTTTCGCCGACGGAGTAAGAAGGCATGTTGTACTGATGAATATAGCGCTTGCTGACTTCCTCGTCAATGCCGTCGAAAGTCTGCTGGTCTTCGAGGGAGCCGAGCGTTGCAACGGTGAGCACCTGCGTCTGGCCGCGGGTGAACAGTCCGGAACCGTGTGCACGCGGCAGCAGGCCAACTTCCGCAGAAAGCGGGCGGATCTCGTCCATTTTTCTGCCGTCAACGCGCTTCTGCTCGTCGAGCAGCCAGCGGCGCACAACGTATTTCTGGGTCTTGTAGAGGCATTCGTCGATTTTTGCCTCCTGCTCGGGATATATTTCGTCGAACTTCTCGTGAACTTTTTCGTAAATAGGAATCAGGCGCTCATCGCGAACCTTCTTGTCGTCGGTATCCAGTGCCACGCGGATGTCGTCAATTGCGAACTCCTTAATGGCGTTGAACATTTCCTCATCCGGCTCACTGCTCGGATAAGTGAATTTCGGTTTGCCGATTTCGCTCTGGATGTTCTTGATAAACTCGATGATGGGCTGGTTCGCTTTGTGGCCGGCCATGATGCCGCCGTACATGACGTCGTCCGGAATTTCGTCGGCGCCGGCTTCAATCATGGCGATGCGCTCCGAAGTGGAGGCCACGGTTACAGCCATGCGGGATTTCTTGCGCTGTTCGGAGGTCGGGTTGATGACGTATTCGCCGTCAATATAGCCCACGGAAACACCGGAGATGGGGCCGTTCCACGGGATATCCGAAATGCTCAGGGCGATGGACGTGCCGACCATTGCGGCGATTTCCGGCGAGCAGTCGTGGTCCACGCTCATAACGGTGCAGACGACGGAAACGTCGTTGCGCATATCCTTCGGGAACAACGGACGAATCGGGCGGTCAATGACGCGGGCGGCCAAAATGGCCTTGTCGCTCGGGCGGCCCTCACGCTTCAGGTAGGAGCCCGGGATTTTACCCACGGAATAGAGCTTTTCCTCAAAATCGACGGAAAGCGGGAAGAAATCCACGCCCTCGCGCGGTTTTGCGGAAGCGGTTGCTGCCACATGAACTACGGTGTCGCCGTAGCGCACAAGACATTCACCGTTTGCAAGCTGTGCCATTTTGCCGGTCTCAATGACCAGCGGACGGCCTGCAAAGTCGGTTTTGTAAACGCGGTAGTTTTCAAACATTGCTTATCCTCCGTATCTGAAAAATATCGTCAGAGTGCGGCAGGTTTAGCAATTAAACCAACGTCTTGCTGCTGCAAAAGGCGCTCGTTTCACTGCTAAGTCCCGCGCACTCATGTGAACGTCAAATCTGAAAAAATGTGGGAAAAGGCAGACGGCACCTGCCGCCTGCCCTTTCGCAGCGAAATTACTTACGGATGTTCAGCTTTTCAATGATGGAGCGGTAACGCTCAATATCATTCTTCTGCAGGTAGTTGAGGAGGTTGCGGCGCTGACCAATCATTTTGTACAGGCCGCGACGGGAATGATGGTCCTTCTTGTGGACGCGGAGGTGCTCGGTGAGAGTGTTAATGCGGGTTGTGAGAAGTGCAATCTGCACCTCCGGAGAGCCTGTGTCGCCTTCATGAAGAGCGTACTTCTTGATAATTTCGGTTTTTTCTTCTTTCAGCATCGTGATTTCCACCTTTTCTAAAATTCCCGCAGTCACAGAAAAGGGCTGGTGAAATCCCCGGGACGGGGCGATTCCCCAAATCCGTGAGAGGGGTACAATATTGATAGTATATCACAAGGTTTCCAGTTTGTAAATGCCACCTAAACTTGAAAGTTTGTGCGCCGTCGTGCGCCATTACCGCCTGCTGTCAAACAGCTCCGGGTGTTCGCGGAAATAGCGTTCCGCTTGTTCCCCGTTGTGCTGAATGGCTGCTTTCAGTTCCTCAAGGCTTCCGAACTTCCTTTCGGGGCGGAGGAATTTCAGCAGCGCGGTGCGCACGATTTTTCCGTAAAGCTCCGGTCCATGGTAGGCAGGCATCCATGTTTCGGCAAGCACAGCGTTGGAACCGACGGTGGGTTTAACGCCCACGTTCGTTACACCGAAGGTTATTGTATCCCCAAATGACACCGCGGATACATAGACGCCGAATTTTGGTCGGACAAGTTCCGGCGGGACTGCCTGATTCAGCGTGGGAGTGCCGAGCTCCCGGCCGAGCCTTCGTCCGGCGATGACCGGCGATTCGTAGGCGAACGGCCTGCCGAGCAGGTGCGCCGCTTCCTCGGGTTTTCCGTCGGCGAGGAGATTGCGGATGCGGGTGGAGCTAATCAGGCCGCCTTCCGCGAAGACAGGTTCCGCAACGGAGGTCTCAATGCCCTGCGCGGCGCAAAGGCTGCGCAGCTCGCGGCTTCCGGCGCGGCCGTCTTTGCCGAACGTGAAGTTGAAGCCGCAGCAGACGAGCTTTGCCCGGCAGACGTCCGCCAGAATGTTAGAAACGAAGTCCTCCGGCAAAATCGGACGGATGGACTCGAACTCCACGAGGTACAGGCGTTTTACGCCCATCTCGCTTAAAATACGGATTTTTTCCTCTTGCGTCAGGAGAAGTCCGCCGAAGGTATCCTTGCCCGCCTTCGGGTTTTCCGTGAATGTAAAAACCGTGGGTGTCAGTCCGCGGCTTTCGGCTGCAAGCGCACGGGAAATGACTTCCCGGTGCCCGCGGTGAATCCCGTCAAAGCTGCCGAGCGCAACGGCGCTCGGAGTTTCGGCGGGCGTTAAAGTCCTGAAAATTTCCATGCTGCAGTTCTCTCCTGAACGGCTTTACTTGGTTCCGCCTTCTCTGGGGAACAGACGGAGAACAGCCAGATTTTTGTCCCGCACTTCACCGAGGCCGAGGAACACATTCTCCGGCGAAAGCACGCGGAAACGGCTTCCGTCGCTGAGCTGCGCGCTGCGCAGGGAGGTGCGTGAGAGGTCGAGTGCGCCGCCGTTTGAAAAGCGCACTGCCTGTGCCGCGGATACCGTTACCGCCGGATAGGAGGTGAACAGCGATTCCACCGGAAGCACACGCTCGGCGATTCGTCCCTCCGCCGCAAGCGCTTTTGCCTGCTCAAGCGTGACAGCGTCGGAAAGCGAATACCCAGCCGCTCGTGTGCGGCGCAGGGAGGTCATCACGCCGTATGTACCGAGCGCTTCTCCGATGTCTGCACAGAGGGTGCGGATATAGGTCCCTTTGGAGCAGGAAACGGAAAGACGTCCGCTCTGCGTAGCTTCATCGAACTCCAAGAGTTCCAGCCGGAATATGGTGATGGGCCGTTTTTTGCGTTCCACCTCAATGCCGCGGCGCGCAAGGTCATAGAGGCGCTGGCTGTTCACGCTAACGGCGGAATACATCGGCGGCGTCTGCAGAATGTCGCCGCGGAAACGGGGCAGAACGGATTCCAGTTGGGCGCGCGAAGCACGCACGGAGCTTTCCGCAATCGTCTTGCCCGTGCTGTCCTGGGTATCGGTTGCAAGGCCGAGGCGGAACCCCGCCTCGTACTCTTTGTCTGTGTCGGGAAGGAATGGCAGCGCGCGTGTGGCCGTTCCGAGGAGGAGCGGCAGAACGCCTGTTGCCATTGGGTCGAGTGTGCCGGTGTGGCCGATTTTGCGTTCGCGGCAGACACCGCGCATAACAGCAACTACATCAAAGGAAGTAAAGCCCGCCGGCTTGTCCATTATGAGGATGCCAGTCATACGTTCTCGCTCAAATACCTTTCTGCTGCGTCGAAAATCTTCTGTTCTGCTTCGTCGAGTGGCAATGCGATGGTGCAGCCCGCGGCACCCTTGTGTCCGCCGCCGCCGAACTGCTCACAGATGACGGAGGCGTCTGCCGGGGGCCTTGCCCGCAGCGACACTTTGTAGGTTCCGTCATCCTTTTCCCGCAGGGTGATGCCGATGCGTACACCCTCAATGCAGCGCGGGATGCTGGCGATGCCGTCGAGGTCATCTTCCACGGCACCCGTTTCGGCAATCATCTGCTTTGTGATGCGGATGACCGCAATCCGCCCGTCCTTCGAGAAGCGCATGGAGTCGAGCACGCGGCGCTCCATTTCGATGCGGGCGCGGCTCTTTGTGTCAAACATGGCGCGGTCGATCTCCACCGAGTCGGCGCCTGCCTCCATGAGCTTTGCCGCCACACGGTGCGTGTGCGGCGTGGTGTTGACGTATTTGAAACAGCCGGTGTCTGTGGTAATGCCCGTGTAAAGCGAATTGGCAATCAGCGGGTCAATCGGCACGTTCAGAAGGCCGAGGAGGTCATAAATAATTTCGCAGGTTGCGGCGGCAGTGGAATCCACATACGTTTCCGCGGCAAACGGAGACCTAGAACGGTGGTGGTCAACGGCCAGCGCGATTTTACCTTCATAGCGCGAAAGCAGTGGCTGTCCGAGCAAAGAGGCGTCGGCAACGTCGACGGAAATCACAAGTCCGCCCTCAAACTCATCGTCCGGAAGGTCGCGGAAGAGATAAGCAAACTTTGACCCGATGGGGTCAGAGCAGCGCACGACGGCGCGCTTCCCGAGCTTCCACAGGCCGCGGCAAAGCGCCGTGCCCGAGCCGAGGGTGTCGCCGTCGGGGAACTGGTGGCAGAGAATCGTCACGCAGTCCGCGGAGCGAAGCACCTCAGCGATGCGTTCAAGGGTTGCCATTTTCGTCCTCCTTGTCCTTCAGCTCATTCAGTAGCCGCGCGATGTTTGCGCCGTATTCAATCGAATCGGTTGCGCGGAACAGGAGCTCCGGCACCTTGCGAAGGTGAAGGCGCGTGCTCAGCTCGTGGCGGATGAATCCCGATGCGGAGCGTAGGCCTTTCACCGCTTCCTTTGCGCGGTCAAGGCCGTCCATGGAGCTGATATAGACGGTGCAGTAAGAAAGGTCGTTCGTCACTTCCACGCGCACGATGCTGATGAGGCCCTGCACGCGCGGATCTTTCAGTTCGCGGAAAATTGCGGTGAGTTCCCGCATGATATCTTCTGTGACACGCCCCAGCTTATGACTTGGCATTGTGTTCTACCTCCCACAAGGCAGGCTCTCCCTGCTTTTCTGCGCGGCCGCGGCAGCGCCGGCCCGCACATATCTCAATGATTCATTGTGCCCCAAGAAGGGGTGTGTGCCGCTCTCTATGCGAATTCAGCGGGAGAATCCTCGAGATCCTCCCGCTAATTGCTTTGTCCGGCAGCAGTTTGCCCGTTTTGGCAAAGCGGCATACGCTGTTACTCGGTATATTCTTCCATGATGAAGGCTTCCAGAATGTCGCCTTCCTTGATGTCGTTGAACTTTGTCAGGCCGATGCCGCAGTCGTAGCCTTCGGCAACTTCCTTGACGTCGTCTTTGAAGCGCTTGAGCGAGGCGATGCTGTCCTCGGCAATCACGATACCGTCGCGCACGACGCGGACCTGTGAGGAACGGGTAACCTTGCCTGTGGTGACGTGTGCACCGGCGATGGTTCCCACGCTGCTGATGCGGTAGACCTGGCGCACTTCTGCCTTGCCGAGTGCGGCTTCACGCAGCTTCGGCGCGAGCATACCCTTGAGTGCGGCGCTGATTTCGTTGATGCAGTCGTAAATGACGCGGTACAGGCGGATATCGACCCCGTCGCGCTTCGCGTTTTCCTCCGCGACGCTGTCAGGCCGTACATTAAAGCCGACGATGACGGCGTTGGAAGCGGCAGCCAACATAACGTCGGATTCGCTGATGGCGCCGACACCGCTGTGGATGACGTTGACGCGGACCTCGTCGTTGCTCAGCTTTTCAAGCGACTGCCGCACGGCTTCGACGGAACCCTGAACGTCTGCTTTGACGATGACCTGGAATTCCTTCATTTCGCCTTCCTGCATCTGCTCGAACAGATTGTCGAGCGTTACTTTGGTGCGGGCGTTGAATTTTTCTTCCTTCAGCTTGTTGCGGCGCTGTTCCACGAGCTCGCGGGCAAGGCGCTCGTCGGTGACGGCGTTGAATACGTCGCCGCCCATTGGAACATCGTCGAGACCGGTAATTTCAACTGGGACGCTGGGTTCTGCGGCTTTGACCGGTTTGCCGTTTTCGTCCGTCATTGCGCGTACGCGGCCGACGGTTGTGCCCGCTACGATAATATCGCCTACATGCAGGGTGCCGTTTTGGACCAGAACGGTGGCAATCGGGCCGCGGCCCTTGTCGAGCCTTGCTTCAATGACAGTACCCTTTGCAGCGCGGTCCGGATTTGCTTTCAGTTCTTTCAAATCGGCAACGAGGAGCACGTTTTCAAGAAGTTCCTTAATGCCGGTCCCTTTCACCGCGGAAATCGGAACGCAAGGAACGTCGCCGCCCCATGCTTCCGGAACGATGTCGTACTTCGTCAGCTCCTCCATGACAGCTTCGGGGTTTGCACCCGGTTTATCCATCTTGTTTATGGCGACAACAATGGGAATATTTGCCGCCTTCGCGTGGTTGATCGCTTCAACCGTCTGCGGCATGACGCCGTCGTCGGCAGCAACAACGAGAATCGCGACATCCGTTACCTGAGCGCCGCGGGCGCGCATGGTGGTGAATGCCTCATGGCCCGGGGTGTCGAGGAAGGTAACGTCGCGTCCGTCGACTTTGACGCGGTAAGCACCGATGTGCTGCGTAATACCGCCGGCTTCCATGCTGGTGACGTTGGTGTGGCGGATTGCGTCAAGGAGCGAGGTCTTGCCGTGGTCAACGTGGCCCATAACGACAACAACCGGCGCGCGCGGAACGAGATTGTCGTCTTCATCCTCACTGTCGTCGATGATGCGTTCCTCAATGGTGACGACAACTTCCTTCTTTACCTTCGCGTGGAATTCCATGGCGACAAGGGAGGCAGTGTCAAAATCAATCACGTCGTTGACGGTTGCGAACACGCCGAGGCTCATCAGCTTCTTGATGACTTCGGCTGCCGTCGCCTTCAGGCGCGTGGCGAGCTCACCGACCGTAATTTCATCCGGAATCTGCACGGTAATCGGTTTGTTTTTCCGCTCAAGCGCGATGCGGCGGAGACGTTCGGCCTCTGTTTCCTTGCGGGACGAGTGCGGTTTGCCGCGGTAGCGGGAACTCTTCTGAACGAGTTTTTGCTTCTTAACCGTATTATCGGTGGATTTCAGCTTTTCGGAGGCGAGGCGGTCATATTTTTCATCGTAGCGGTCCAGCTCGACATGGGACGCATGGGTGTCTATGATGCGGCCGGCCGGACGAGTGATTGTGCCGGAGGTCTCGATATGGACAGTCTGCTGCTGAGGACGCTTTTGCGCAGGTTTCTGAGCGGGCTGCTGTTTCTGTGCAGACTGCTGTTTTTGAGCAGACTGCTGCTGGGGCTTCGTCTGCTGCATTTTTTGGGCTTTCTGGGAAGTCTGCTGTGCGGCCGGAAGTCCGTCCTTGCGGGAAGCCTGAGCAGCCGCCTGCTGCTTTGCCTGACGACGAGGCTGTTCCGCCGCGGGAGCCGGTTTTTCCGTCTGCTGTGCGGTAGACTTTTCAGGAGTAATCGCAACATCGGGCGCTTCCTCAACCACAACGGGCTTCTGCTTTGCAGCCTCCGCAAAGTAGCTGTCCAAACTCTCCATGCTGTTTTTTTGGGTAAAAGCCTCAAATACGATGTCTAATTCGTCCTCTTCGAGGGCAGTCATGTATTTGTGAGGCTTGCTCGTGTATTTCTCTAACGTTTCGAGCACTTCTTTATTGGTGACGTTGAGATCCTTCGCAACGTCGCGGACTCTGTATTTCACCATCATAGTATCGTTCCTCCTCGATCCTCCGCACAAAGCTTAAGCAATGCTTCTGCGAACCCGCTGTCTTTTACCGCCAAGACACCTGCCCTCTGCCCGAGAGCAGCCTGTACCGTATCCATCCCTGCGGGAAGTTCCATGGCTTTTACGCCGGCTTTTTCGGCTTCTTCCCTTATGGACTGTGCACTTTTCGGCGAAAGGTCCGCACAAAGGAGAACCAACGCCGCCCGGCGCCGGCGCACAGTCTGTTTTACTGCTTCGCTGCCAAGCTCAAGTTTTCCGGCTTTTCTGGCAAGGCCCAGCAGGTTCATCAGTCGATCATTCTTTTCCAAGCATTTCCTCCTCCATGCGGTCGTAGATTTCATCCGGAATTTTGCACGAGAAGGCTTTTTCAAAGCGGCGCGCTTTTCGAGCGGCCTTCAGGCAATCAATGTTTTTGCATACATACGCGCCGCGGCCCGGCTTTTTGCCGGTCAAATCAAGGGATATCTCTCCTTCGGGTGACTTGACGACGCGCACGAGTTCCTGTTTTGGTTTCATTTCGCCGCAGCCCGTGCACATGCGTAGCGGCGTTTTCTTTTTGCGAATCATAGTGCGGTCCCTCCTCTGCCCTGTGGTGATTCAACGAAAATTATTCTTCTTGTTCCGACTCAGACTCCTCGTCCATTTCGGTTTCATCCGTTTCGCCGAAGAAACCGCTCTGCGGCTTAATGTCAATCTTCCAGCCGGTCAGGCGCGCGGCAAGGCGGGCGTTCTGGCCCTTGTTGCCGATGGCGAGAGAAAGCTGTTCATCCGGCACGCTCACGCGGCAGGCGTGGGAACCGTCTTTCGCGGGAACGACCTCAACAACGGTTGCGGGCGAAAGCGCCGAAGCAATGAATTTGCATGGGTCGTCGCTGTACTCCACAATATCAATTTTTTCTCCGCCGAGTTCTTCCACAATGCGGTTTACGCGCATCCCCTTTGCGCCGATGCAGGAGCCGACGGCGTCAACATTGGGGTTATGGCTGACAACCGCGATTTTTGTGCGTGAGCCGGCTTCGCGCGAAACGGACTTGATTTCCACGGTGCCGTCGTAGATTTCGGGAACCTCCGCTTCAAACAGACGGCGAACGAGGTTCGGGTGAATGCGGCTGATGATGGCGCGCGGGCCGCGCTCGGTTTCTTTGACATCGGCGATATAAACTTTAATATGGTCGCCCACCCGCAGTGTCTCACCGGGAACCTGCTCCGATTTCGGAAGCACGGCCTCAGACTTGCCGATGATGAGGGTTGCCGCACCGGTGCGCGGGTCAATCTGGTCAACTAAAGCGGAAACAACTTCCTGCTGTTTGCTTTCAAATTCCTGCAGCATGCGGCTGCGCTCTCCGTCGCGGATGCCTTGGCGGATGATGTTGCGCGCCGTCATGGCGGCGATGCGGCCGAACTGCTTTGTGTCAATCGGAACGGAAACAACTTCGCCTTCCACCGCGGTGGGGTCAATGTTTCTGGCATCTTCTACGCTGATTTCTTTTCCCGGTTCGGTTACGTCCGCTACAACAGTCTTGTTGAGAAACACAAGAAAAAGTCCCCTGGCCGGATCTATGGAAACAATACAGTCATCGTTGCCGTAACTGCTTTTGCAAGCTGTAACAATGGCCTTCTTGATGCGGTCCAGCATAAAATCCATAGAAATGCCATGCGCTTGTTCGAGCGTGGCGAGGGCTTCAAAAATTTCACTGCTGCCTGCAGGGGTTTCCGTCTTTTTTCTGCTTCTCATGATCCTTCAATCTCCTCCAACACATCATCGTCACAAAGTTTGACTGAGGCGGTGTCCTTCCGCGCGATTTGCAGCGGTTCACCGGATTCGGGCACAAGGGTGAATTCCGCACCGGAAAAAGCGCTGAGCGTTCCGGTCAGCAGGCGACGTCCGTCCTCCAGCGGGCGGATCAGCTGCACATGAATACGGGAACCGAGGCAGGCTTCAAAATGTTCGGGGCGCGTTAGTTCCCGGTTGATGCCCGGCGACGAAACCTCAAGGCAGTAGGATTCCTTGATAGGATCCAGCTCATCGAGCGGCTTATCAATAGCTCGGCTTAACTTTTCACAGTCCTCAATGCCGACGCCGCCCTCTTTGTCAATGAATATTCTCAGGTACCATGCGCCGCCTTCGCGCACATAGCGAACGTCCCAGACCGAAAGCCCGAGGGTTTCGGCATAAGGAAGAACAAGCTTGCGGACGGTTTCAGCGACGCCGCCCTTTTTTGACCCTGCCAATGAATTCACCTCTAAGACAAACAAAAGAGCGGGTCGCCCCACTCTTTCATCCTCACTTTAAAATACTGGAATCATTTTACCACGCCCCAACGAAAAAAGCAAGACAAAATAATATCCCTCTCGCCTCCGTCTGGGGCGCCACAATTATTCTTCCATGTGCCTGCCCAGAAAAGCCGCCGCAACCTGCGCCATCTTTGTGGCGAGCTCCTGCGGAGGAAGCGTTTCGCCTTCTTCCGGCTTCAGAACAATGACGGAACCGGTTACGTCGCTGGAAGCGAGAATCGGGCAGACGATTTCCGCCACGCGGTCGATGCCCTCCACGGGGAAGAGACGTTCGCCGCCGCTTTCATCCACAAACGTGCGGCGGGACTGCACATATTCGTCAAGCTCCGGCGTAGTGCGCCGCTCGAGATATTCTTTGCGCGGTACGCCGGCGGCTGCCACCACATGGTCACGGTCACAAACAATGACGGGCAGCCCGGCTACCCGATTGAGAACATCGGCATACTCCGCGGCAAATGCGGAAAGCTCCCCAACGGGAGAATATTTTTTAAAGATCACATCGCCCTGTGAATCCGTAAAAATTTCCAGAGCGTCGCCCTCGCGGATCCGCAGGGTTCTGCGGATTTCTTTTGGGATAACGATGCGACCCAGGTCGTCGATTCTACGTACGATGCCTGTTGCTTTCATGTTCTTTCCCTCCTGCGCGAAAAGTTTTAACATCCATATTATCCGCAGGAAACTATGCCCTATACCACCAACTTTTGATGCGCGAGTAAAAAAGCAGTCGGAACAGCTGGCTGTAAAATCCGGGCTTGTCAATTCAAAATGGGAACGCTATAATAAAATGAATCACACAAAAATCATGAATATTGGGGTGTTTTCCATGAAAAAAATATGGAAAATCTGTGCCGTCGTTCTTTTGGCATCGGTTCTTACGATTTTTGCAGGATGTTCCGCCCGCAAGGCAATTACGGCCGAGGAGTTCCAGAAGCAGGCAAAGAGTGCCGGGTACACGGTAACGGAGCCTAAAGATGACAGTTCCGGCGCCACGAAGAGCTATGTTGCCACCAAAGACGGTTCCGACGTAGAAATTGATTATCACTTGTTCTCCAGCGCTTATTCTGCCCAGAACTGGTACAGCACCCAGAAAAACTCCATGAAGACCGGAACGACCAAGACAGTTGTCGATAGTGACAATTACAACAAATACACGGTTACAAACGGTGAAATCAACTATGTGCTGGTCCGCGTAGACAAAACAGCAGTACTCTGCAAAGCGGTCGCTTCCAAAGCCGGTGAAGTTGATTCGTTCCTGAATACCATTAAGTATTAAGAATATGCGAACAAAAAGCCCGAAACGCTGAAAAACGTTTCGGGCTTTTTCATGTTCACCGTTCAGTCGAAGCTCATTTGCGCTGAAAGGATTTTACGCCTTAATGCAAACGGAATTTTTCCCATCTCACAGCGGCATCTCAGAGGATTTCTTCCACCTTATGAATGAGCTGAGGTTCGATTTCCGGATAGGCCAGATTTTCGGGGATGTTCTCTAAGAAATCAATACGTTCCATTTCAAAGTCGGGCAATGCGAAGAATTCCTGAATTTCCGCAAAATACAGCATGCCGAACACTTCCCCGTCGGCGCCCTCAAAGCTGTAAACGCACACCGGAGAGAGGCGGAATCTTGCCGCACCGGTTTCCTCATACAGTTCCCGGCGGGCGGTTTCCTCAATGTTTTCGCCGGGTTTTCGGCGGCCGCCCGGCACTTCGTAGGTTTCCCCGCCCTTCTTCTTGCAGAAGACCCACTTGCCCCGATAGCGTGAAACGACAACGGCAAACGTCAGATGGTCATCACTCACGCTTTCATAGAACTTCACTTCTTGCATATACTACACTCCCCAATACAACTCCAGAATCAAAAAACAGAACCGGACAGTCCGGCGAATACCATAGAGAGAATACCAATGTAGATAAGCACCCCCGGCAAACCGGAAAACGCGCGGGGCATATCCGGATTGGAGCAAATGCGCAGCGCCTGCTCCAAAAGGAGTACCGCGAGGAAGAACGCAGCACCCGTACCGAGCGAAAAACCGATGGTTTCGGCAAGACCGAACGAGCACATCTCGCGGAGGAACGGAACTGCAAGAACAACCGTATTCACAGCCGCCTGTGCAAGAATCGACGAGTATTTTTCAAAGAACGAAGGCACAGCTGTGCGCAGCAAAGCCGCAGCAAGGAGATACAGTACCGCAGCAGCGGCGGCAATCGCAGCCGGGTAAATCTGATATCTGCTGGAAAACAGCGGAGAAAGCAGATACCCCGTCAAACCGGAGCAGAGAGAAAAAACCGTGACAAACAATGCGTAAAAGCCGGCACTGGCAGGACGCCGAGCCGCACGAAGCGCGCGGCTGAATCCCGCGCCGCCTGCGAACAGGACGTTTTCTACCGTGAGCGCAAGGAGCGCCGCCGTCAGCATTTTTGCGAACATCATTCATTCCCTCCTTACGCTCCGACATTTTCACGCCGCAGGTTGATTTTTTGCACCACGGCGGAAAGGAGACCAAGGAACAGGAAGCCGGCGAACGGAAGGTTTAAGCCGCTGCCGATTCCGTCATAAAAAGAACCGTGTCCCCAAAGGTCCCTTGTCAGCCAAAGCTCCCGAACGGAGCCTACAAGGCAGACCACCGCCGCAAAGCCGAATGAGCACCCGAAAGCATCTGCCAGAACCGCCGGAAAAATATGCTCAGGCGCATATTCCTCGGTGCGGGAATAGAGAATCGAGTTGCAGGTCATCAGCGCAGCGGCGAGACCGAGGTTGTTAGCCGTGCTGGGCATCCATTGCTGCAAAACCCAGAACGCTGGGATATAAAAGACGGCGGAAACAAGCAGAATCGCTGCCGGACGAATCCATTTTGGAATCAGCAGGCCGATGGCGCAGAACAGCAGCTCGGACGGAACCGAAATCATGAGAAACAGCACAGACAGCGCAACGCCGTTTTTCAGGCCCGTGGCGGCCGAAACAATCGGGAAAAGACCGAGCGCGCCCACCAGCACGGGGTTGCGGAAGAGAAGGCCGCTTTTGAAAATCACGCCGGTGTTGTGAAGCGACGAGAGGCGATTATTCATGGACAGGTCCCTCCCAACCGCGCAGACGGGTAATTGCCGCCGATATCAGCGGAGATGCGGCGTCTGCGGCAAGAATCGCAAAGGGCGCACCCTGCTCAAACTGCCCGAAGTACCGGAACAGCATCACAAAAGCCCCGGCAAGAGCGCCGTAAATGCATCTGCCAGCTCGGGTGCGCGGTGCGCTTACGGGGTTCGACGCCATAAAGACGGCACAGAAGAAAACGGAACCGGAGAGCAGTTCATATTTGACGGAAGTCAGCGGGCTGCAGGCGATGCGCGGGAACAAGGAGGCAAGCAAGGCAGCAGTCCCGAGGAAAAAGACCATCGGTTCCCAATGGGCGGAACGGGTCAGCACAAGAAGAATCCCGCCTGCGGCAATCACAAGCGCGATGCCTGTGGTAAGCGGGCCGGCAGATTCTCCCCAAAGCATATTGAGCGGAAGAATGTCGGGCTTCAGCCCTTCCTTCAAAACAGCCGCGGCGGACTGCCCGGAAAGAAATGTGCAGGTTCCAAACGCGGGAAGCGAATAGGGCTGTGCGGGGTCAAAGTAAGTATACATAAGACTCGGCCAGCAAAGAGCGGCAAATGCGGTGCCGGCTGCGGCCGGATTGAACGGAGTACGTCCAAACGGCCCGAATGGCGCCTTGGCGATTAAAATGGCAAACGCACCGGCGGCGCAGGGAAGCCACAGCGGGGCGTTGAGCGGCATAAGCATGGTGCAGACCATGCCCGTAACAAGTGAGGAGGGGTCCGTCAGACCCAGCCTTCCCACCGCGAGCAGGTTTGCGAATAACTCACACACGAGGCAAGTGAGCATCGTGAGGCATGCCATGGTAATCGGACGTGTTCCATAGCGCACCACAGGAACAATGAGCAGCGTAAAAAGGGCAAACAGCGTCCACCCGAGCATGGAGTGTACAGAGGGCCCTTCCCGCACGAACGGCGGGGTTAATTTATGAGACGTCATGCGTCGTGCCCTCCTTTCATCCGAGCTGCGCTGCGAACTTCTTCCTCCAGATGGATGCCGGATGGGCAAACAGCGGAGCAGACGCGGCAGCCGATACAGTTATCTACGTGAAAAAGCAAAAGCGGTTCCGGCGTGTTTGCCTCAAGCTCACGGTGAACCAGCCACGGAATGATGCCTACCGGGCAGACCTTTTCGCAGCGTCCGCACCGCACGCAAGCGAACGTGGACTGCTTCGGCGCTTTTTTCATCACGGTAACGCAGCGTGTTGTAGCGGAGATCGGTATTCCGCGGCTACGGACGGCGCGTCCGGTGAGAGCGGGACCGATGCAGATAAATCCTGCGCGCGACGGAGCTTGGCAGAACTCCAGCAGGGCAGAAAGGTGGGTTCCGATGCGAACCCGCACATTTGCGCGTTTTCCCACGGCGTCTCCGGAGACCGTTACCACAGTATGCGATTGAGGCTCCCCGAGCCGAATGGCATCGGAAAGCGCGGCGCAGGCTTGTGCGCCGATAAACGCGGCTGTTTCCCCACCCCGGGACAGCCGACGCAAAAGGAAAAAGTCTGCCGGCGTGCTGTCTCCCGCCGCGACGGCAGGCTGCGGAATTCCATGGGATTTGTAGATGCGCAATTCTTTGCGCGAAGCGGCTGCAATCCGCGTTTTGGGCACACCGCAGGCCTTCGCCGCAAGGGCGAGGCCGTCAGCCACCTTATCGGGCATTTCACGCAGAACGGCTTGTGAGGCACAGGCAAAAGGGTCGTCGTCAAAGCAGCGGGCAACCAGAACCTGCGGCTTCGATTCGGCCAGAGACTCCAGCAGCTCGCGAAGCGGCATGCCGCGGAACTCGTCGCAGATGCCGGCTTCCTCCGCGGCGCGGAGAATACGCCTTGGCCCCGGCTCCCCCCTTCCGACTGTGAGGCGGGAAGGCTCGGGAAGGCCTTTCGGCGCGGGCATTGTCAAAATGCCGCGCTTCAGAATCTCGTTATTCTCCTGTCCCAGCTTTACGCCGTGTCCGGTCATTCGGCGGAACCTCCCAAGTAAAACAGTTAAAGTGTGCGATCTGAATTTTTCAGGCTGCTGATTGCCGCAGCGGCGTCTTTTGCGCCGAAAACGGAGGTTCCAGCCACAAGGACATTCACACCGGCACGAGCAGCTTCCTTTGCCGTTACGTCGTTGATGCCGCCGTCAACTTCCACGAGCACGTCGGGACGTTTCTGCTTGATAACGCGCACCTTCGACAGCATATTCGGCATAAATTTCTGCCCGCCGAAACCGGGTTCCACCGTCATGACAAGAACCATGTAAAGACGGTCAAGGTACGGAAGCACTGCGTCTACGGGCGTGCCGGGCTTAATTGCCACAGAGGGCTTTGCCCCGCCGTCGGAAATTGCTTGAATCACCGCGTCCGGATCAGAGGCGGCCTCCAGGTGGAACGTGATGATATCCGCTCCCGCTTTCCGAAACTGAGGGATATATTGAATCGGCTCGTCGATCATCAAATGAACATCAAATGGCTTGTCCGTGTAGGGACGCATTGAGGAAATCACTGGCGGGCCGAAGGTCAAGTTCGGAACAAAATGGCCGTCCATAGCGTCAAGGTGAACCCAATCTGCTCCGGCTATATCAATTCGTCTGATTTCATCGCTCAGGTGCGAGAAATCAGACGCTAGCATCGAAGGCGCAACGATCATCCAAAATCAATCCTCCTCAGCCTATTGTAAACCAAACGCGGTGCCATTTCAACCACGCGTCAGAAAAGGCCGCCGAAGAAAATTTCTCCGACGGCCCATCTATGATAAAGCGGTTTAACAAATCGCCCCGCAGTGCCATAGTATGCGGTTTGGGTACGATTTGCGCCCGAAAAAAGCGCATAGAAAAACGGGAAAAGCGCTTCGCTTTTCCCGCCCAATTGACTCTCAGTTATGCTTGGCGTTCGTCAGTCGAGGACATAGACATTCATGGTACGCGCGCCGAACCTGCAGCATTCCGCGTAAGTGTTAAAATACAGGTCCGCAACGATGGATCCGCTCATGGCGGCCGTGCCGGTGTCGGCTGCTACCGCATATCCGTAGACGTATTTCCCGTTCGGGGAGCAGATATAAAGCCTTGTACCGTAAGGGATAATCTTCGGGTTGACCGCTACGCGCCCGTAAGCGGGTTTCATGCCGGAGGCCGTTCCCCATCCGCCGCTGTAAGCGGTGCACCTGCCGGTGTAGACCTTCCGGTAAGAAATGCGCTTACCGTTATGGTCGATAAGGGTTCCGTCCGTGCCGACAGAGGCATACGCCTTGCCAAGCGACCTTGTTCCGACAACCACAACCTCATTGACCGGCTGCTTTGTGACGGTGGAAGATGTTACGGTGCTTTCCACAACCTTGCCGTCGCAGAGCTTCTGCCGGATGACGATTGTCTTTACGCCTTTTTGACCCTTTGTCTTTACGACCTTTGTGCCGGCGTTCATGGAACTGTCTTTCTTTGTTACCGTTTGATACGGAATCTCTTGGGTCGAGGTTACGTCCTTGTAACTGACTCGCCCGATTCGGATTTGCATGCCGTCGGTAACTTGATCGGTCAGGGCCTTGTCTGTAATGTCTTCTGAGCCGAGGGTAATGCCTGCCTCGCTCAGTGCGTCTGCGACGGTGCCCTTCACAACGAGGTAATCCTTCGTTGTGCCGTCTGCCGTGATTTTCACCGTGACGCGGCGTGTGACGGTAATCTCCATACCGTCTGTAACCGGCATCGTCTTCGGGGCAGAGAGAATGTCGTTGGAGCCGACCGTAACGCCGGCCTGTGAAAGTGCCTCCGCGACCGTGTCTCCGTAATGAAGTGTGACAGGCGTGGTCTTTTCATCTGCCGCAACCGTAACGTGCTTTGCCTTGCGGACGGTTATGAATACCTTGCCGTCTTCGATCGTGCTGGAGACGAGGTCATCGGTGCTCACCGGAACGGAAGCTTTGCGCAGAATCGAATCGGAATCTGTGGATTCAATTACGATTTCCGGCTGAGTCGAACCGTCGACCTGAATGGATGCGTGCCATGTGGAAGCTGCAACCGAAGCAACGGAGGCTGCAGTGATTCCGCACATCAGCGCAAGCGATACGCCGAGGCGCGTGAACTTCTCTCTGCGCGCTTTTTCTATTTGGCGGGCCCTGCTAACCGTCGTCCATTTTCGGCGGCCGGGTCTGCGACGCATATGAAAACCAAAATGCCTGAAAATCTGCAAAATTTATCACCTGATTTCTGCATCGGAAAGGCTGATTCCAGAAGGTTTTTCCCACTGGAAATGCCTTCCATGTAGCAAGCGACGTTGTATTGCGTGCTATTATATTCGACGATTCGCCGGTTGTCAAATGAAAAATGATTTGAGTTTTGTATAACTTGCACAAATTACAAAATTGTAATATTCATTAAAAGACATTAAACCGCGAAAAACGCCTCTTTTCTGTCCCTTGTCCACCGATGAATTCTGTGCATGTTGCAACAAAATGAACGGTTACAAACTTGTTACAAATATTTCAATGTTGTTTTATTTTAAATTCAGAAGAAAAACGACCCTTTTTTCTCGCGGAAAAAAGCCGGAAAATCGGCTTGCAGACCGGCTTTTCACCGTTTTGAGAGGGCTGCGGAGGCGCCTGTCGAAAGATTCCGAAAATTGGAATACGAAAAGTGAGCCGGAAAAATAGAAAAACCGCTCAGCCAAAACGGCGAAGCGGTTTGAAATAAGTCTGATATGGAAAAATCAGCGCTTGCTGAACTGCGGAGCACGGCGTGCAGCTTTGAGACCGTACTTCTTGCGTTCCTTCATCCTCGGGTCACGGGTCAGCAGGCCCGCCTTCTTGAGGGTGGGACGGAGATTTTCGGAGTCATACTGCAGAAGAGCTCTTGCAATGCCGTGACGGATAGCGCCGGCCTGGCCGGTGACGCCGCCGCCGGCAACGCGGCAGACAATGTCAAACTTCTCACTGGTGCCGGTCAGCTCGAGCGGCTGACGGACAATCGCTTTGAGTGTATCGAGGCCAAAATAATCGTCAAGGCTGCGGTCGTTCACGGTGATCTTTCCGGAACCCTGGTAGATCCTTACGCGTGCAACGCTGCTTTTTCTTCTGCCTGTGCCGTAAAAATATGGTGCTTTCTCGTACATCGTATAGATCCTCCCTTACAGTTCCCAGGTCTGAGGCTTCTGAGCAGCGTGGATATGCTCGGCGCCTTCAAACAGGTGCAGTCTTGTCATGGCAGCGCGGCCGAGCGTGTTGTTCGGAATCATGCCTTTTACGGCAAGCTCCATAGCTTTGCACGGCTTTTGGGCCATCAACGTTTTATAATTGACCTTCTTCATGTGGCCAATGTAAAGCGTGGGGTGGTACCAAATCTTGTTTTCGAGTTTTTTGCCAGTTAGGGCTGCGTCTTTGCAGTTGATGATGACAACGTGGTCACCGCAGTCTGCATTCGGTGTGAAAGTAACCTTGTGCTTACCGCGGAGAAGAATAGCAGCCTGTGCCGCAACACGGCCGAGCGGCTTTCCGGCTGCGTCGATTACATACCATTTGCGCTGGATGTCGCCGGCTTTCGGCATATAGGTAGACATTAAAATTCCCTCCTGATGATTTTTGAACATACGTTAGAAACTAAAATAACACTCTACGATTCTACCACCCGCTTGGCACCGTGTCAAGGGTCAATACCCGATTTTTTAATTTATTTCGTAGTATCTCTCGTTTTCTCGCATTTCTGCGTCATTTCTGGCCCGTTCTTTCCCTTCATTTCATAAATTGGGACGTGTGTTTCTGCCTGCGTGAAGATCCCGGGTTGTGGAAGCCTTAAAAGTCTGTTTTGGAACGAAAATCTGGAACGAAAATCATTCCTCCAAGTAATATTTTTATGGTTTTTAACATTTTCAACTGACTTTTCAACATCTTGTTGTTGACAAAGAGTTTTCCACAAAAGCATGGACCTGTTTTAGGGTACGGAATCTGTCGAATCATGATTTGAAAAACGGCTGATTTCTCCGAAATATCAGCAGAAATCGACGAAATACAGCGAAAATTTAAGTTTATCGCTCGTTCCAAGACACCCGTGCTTTGTTGCACAAAAGTGCTTTTTCAAGCTTCAGTCTTACTGTGGAAAACTCAGAAGACGGAAAGTTTTCACCGCCTGCGCGGAAAATGTGCAATACTTTTCAACTTTTCCAACAAAAGAATCCACTTTTGCATCCAACCCGGTGAAAAATGGGTTCGGTTACAGTACAAAAGTGCCAGCCAAAAAGGTTTCGGACACTCTTTCTATTAATAGATAAAAGCAGGAGAAATCCTGTCGCCTGCGAATGCGTAAAAAAGACATAAAAAACGGCACCCCAGCTTGCTTTTGGATGCCGTTTGATTCCGCCAAAATGAGGTTGAGTTTTTCCTATCATTATATAGGATATAGGCAAAATTTTTATATGGTTCTGCCGATGGCTTCGGCAACGGCACGGACTTTGCCGAACAGCTCCGCGTAGGCTTTCGGCGTGAGCTGCTGGGCAGCGTCGCTGAGCGCTTTCTTCGGGTTCGGGTGTACTTCGATAATCAGGCCGTCCGCTCCGGCGGCAACGGCTGCAAGCGAAAGCGATTCGATGTAGGCAGCTTTGCCCGCGGCGTGAGACGGGTCCACGATAATAGGCAGGCAACTGCGTTCCCGAACGACGGGAATAGCAGAGACGTCCAGCGTGTTGCGCGTGGCGGTTTCAAAAGTGCGGATTCCGCGCTCGCACAGGACCACGTTGTAGTTGCCTTCGCTCATGATGTATTCGGCGGCGTCAAGCCATTCTTCGATGGTGTTTGCGATTCCGCGTTTCAAAAGGACAGGTTTTTTCGTGCGTCCCACTTCTCGCAGCAGGCGGAAGTTCTGCATATTCCTCGCGCCGATTTGGAACATATCGCAGTAGGGCTCCGCAACGGGGATGAGGTCGTGGTCGGTGATCTCCGTGACCGCTTTGAGGCCATAGGCATCGGCGGCTTTGCGCAGAATTTTCAAACCGTCTTCTTCAATGCCTTGAAACGAATACGGCGAAGTGCGGGGCTTGTAGGCTCCGCCGCGCAGGAATTTTGCCCCCGCGGCCTTTACTCCCGCGGCGGCCTGCATCATCTGTTCTTCGCTTTCCACCGCACACGGGCCGGCAATCATGCAGAGCTGGTTTGCCCCGATAATCTCGCCGCCGACGTTCACCGTACGGCCTTCGGGGACCATATCACGGCTTGCGAGTTTATAAGAAGACATGATGGGCACGCATTTTTCCACGCCGTCCATCAGTTCCAGATTAACGTCAGAGAGTTTTGTTTTGTCGCCGAGCACGCCGACAATCGTCTTTTGAGAGCCTGTGGAAAGGTTCGCGCCCAGCCCGTGCTCTTTCAGCACGGCGATGACGTTTTCCACATCCTGCTTTGTGCAGTTGTTTTTCATTACGATAATCATGACCAGTATCCCCAATCGGCAATAGATTCTTTATTCATTTTAACTGTTAAAGCGTTAAAATGCAAGGCCGTTCTGCTAGAGGATAACTTATATTGTAAAAGCAGCAGGCTTTCGCTATAATAACATTTAGATGCTGCAGAAAAAAGCGATGCGGCGCGTAGGGAAAATGGAGGATTTCGCATGGCAAGGGTAATAGCCGTTTCAAACCAAAAGGGCGGCGTCGGGAAGACGACCACCACCTGTTCTGTTGCGGCGGGCCTCAAGAAGAGAGGTTTCCGGGTTTTGGCGATTGACCTTGACCCACAGGGAAACCTCGGCTTCAGCGTGGGAGCTGATACGACGATCAGCGCGTCGATTTATGATGTGCTCAAAGGAGAAGTGAAAATTCAATATGCCATTCAGCGCCTTAAGGCGATGGATGTTATCATTTCCAGCATCCTGCTGAGCGGCATTGATTTGGAGTATACCAGCACAGGCCGTGAATATCTGCTTCGGGAAGCGCTCGCTCCGGTGCAGGATTTCTACGATTACATATTAATTGATACGCCGCCGGCGCTGGGCATTCTTACCATTAATGCGTTTACCGCGTCGGATTACATCATTGTGCCGATGCTTCCGGATATTTTCAGTCTGCAGGGCATCGCGCAGCTTTACGAAACCGTGGTGCGCGTGCAGAAATACTGCAACAACACGCTTTCCATCGCGGGAATTCTTCTGACAAAATACAACCCCAAGACCCATCTCGGGCGCGAGGTGCGCGGCACCGCGGAGTTGATTGCGGAGGATCTGCATATCCGCGTGTTTGACGCGTTCATCCGCAGCAGCGTTGTTGCGGGCGAAGCGCAGTCGGTGCAGAAAAGTCTCTTTGATTATGCCCCGCACGCAACCGTGACGCGCGATTACGAGAAATTCATCGACGAATTGCTTGCGAAGGGGGTATAAGTTTTGTCTCGGACGAAGAATGAGATTGACAAGGAGCAGATGTATAAAAAACTGATGCCCTCGTCTGTGCGCTCTGCACTTGCCCAAGAACCGAAAATCGAACCGGTTTCCGCGGCGGAGCCTGTGAACGAGGCTGCGAAGAAGCCAGCCGCCATTCCGGCGACGCCTCAAAAAGAGATGAAGCCGCACCACATCACGCTCCCGTCATTTGACAACCGCCAGACTACGGTGGTAAATATCATGGAAAATTATGTTCTCGGCAAGCTCAATGATGTGCTGGAGCGCTTTTCCTGCTGCCGGTGTGACCGCTGCCGCAAGGATATCGTGGCGCTTGCGCTCAACAAGCTGCCGCCGAAATATATGGTTCTGGCGGAAGGCGAACCGGAGCCGGATATCACCCCGCAGATCAATGCGCAGGTCATAGCGGCGATGATTCAAGCTGTCATTAAAGTGCGCGCGAACCCGCGCCACTAAGCCACTAACTACTAATATATTTAAGGATAATCGGCGGGCGTTTCGGAAACCCGTTTTTGAATGGAGGAATTGCGGATGTATGAAGATCTTGCAAAAGCGGCCGAAACTGCCGTGCGTGAGCTGCTTGAAACTGCGCGAATGAAGGAAAACGGGCTTTTTGTCGTGGGTTGCTCGTCCAGCGAAGTTGCCGGACATAAGATCGGTACTTTTTCCAACACGGAAATAGCCGACGCGCTGTTTGAAGCGATTTACGCCGTACTGAAGGAAAAGAAGATTTTCCTAGCCGCCCAATGCTGCGAACACCTGAACCGTGCGCTGATTGTTGAGCGTGAGGCGGCGGAGTATTACCGGTTGCCCATTGTGAACGTCGTGCCGCAGCCGAAGGCGGGCGGTTCGTTTGCCACAGCGGCCTATCACGCGTTCCGAGAGCCGGTTGCCGTCGAAAGGATTCAGGCGCAGGCCGGCATCGACATCGGCGACACGCTCATCGGCATGCACCTGCAGCCCGTGGCGGTGCCCGTCCGCGTTTCGATTCGGAAAATCGGCGAAGCGAACCTTGTGTGCGCCCGCACCAGACCGAAGTTCATCGGCGGAGAGCGCGCCCACTACGACGAGCGGTACCTGTAATTGCCTTCTGCTTTTTAAGAGGAAATCTCTTCGCTCAGCCCTTCTACTTATGTATATTTTCATGCCATGAAATAACCTCCTGTTGTAGTTTCCATACTACAACAGGAGGCTTTTTGTTTTTGACTGCTATTTTTACGGGCTGACTGAAACCAGATTCAGTTCTTGTTGGATTGGCATACACGGAAAAACGGCGTTTGTGCTGCTTTTTCCTTAAGAAAGGAGCTGCTGCAGTACTTTCCTTTTGCAGCAGCTCCTTTCGTTATGCCTTCACTTCCGCCTTGCGGAGCAGAAGCCAAAAAAGGCCCAAAAAAGTTGCGGCCATGGCAAGGCGAGAAAAAAGATCGGAACCCGTTTTCAACGATAGGTTCACCCACCAGACAAAGGTGTCTACTAAAAAATGGAGAATTCTCCCCTTCGCAAGATTACTGTCAATCAGAGGAAGAATCAAGAAGAGAATGGAGGGAACTCCAACGGAGACAATAATTTTAACCGGCTTGCTCATGCGATAGTAGAGAGCGCCGATAAGCAAACCGAATAATGCAACGCAAAGGTACTCGAGGAAACACCAGAGCCAGTTTGCAAAGATCAGAGACGGCGTGATTGGAGCATCTGGGCTTTTTCCGAAAAAATTTTGCGCCATAATCAAGTAAAGGGTGCGAGATTTCATAAATTTTGAGAATACTGCAAAGTTGAAGGTGTCAATCAGGGAAACCGCAAGCGAAGTAAGGCCCAATCCGCTCAGAAAACCAAAAAAGAGACGTTTGCGTGAAACACTGAAGGAAGTGAAAAACCGAAAGTTATTCTTGAAAATCAAAATTCCGATGACGAAGCATACTATCATGGTGGCGATTTCATTGCCACGAAAAGTACTTGGGGTGTCAGGTGATGGATCAATCAGAATTTGGAAGAAATTTTGGAGGAAAATGAAAAAATAAAAAGGGAAAAAAGCTTTGCTGACTTCCAGACACTGATAGCGCAGAATCGGTTTGAGATTCATAGCAAGTTCTCCTTTCAACGGTTTGTAAGCTCAATAAAGAGCTTCTGCAAACTAATTGGCCCGACTTCCAGCCCAGCAGATAAGGCTTCGTGTGCCGGTTTGCCCCGCAGGTAGACGGTCTTTAAGCCGCCGAGCGTATCCGCCCCCAGAATATCTTTTCCGGAGGCGTAGCTGTCAACAGCTTGGCTCGGCCCGCTCACGGAATAAGAACCGCTGATTAGAGAATCCACATTCTCATCGAGAATGATGCGCCCTGAGCGGATGATGATGGCCCGTTCGATAAGACCGGCGACTTCCTCAATCAGGTGAGTGGAGAGTATCACAAGGCGGGGATTTCTCTCGTAATCTTCGGCAAGCAGGCGGTAGAACAGATCGCGGTTGTATGCGTCTAGGCCGAGGACGGGTTCGTCGAGAAGAAGAACCGAGGCACTGCTGGCAAGGCAGAGAATCAGCTTCATCATTGTGCTTTGGCCGGTTGAAAGTTTGTTGTTTTTCTTGAGCGTGTCAAGTTCAAACTTTTTGCTGAGGCTGTCTGCGTAGTCCCGGTCAAAGCCCGGGTAAAGCATTTCCATGAAGCGAAAAACCTCGCAGATTTTCATGCCTTCCGGCAGGTAGTTAATTTCCCCCATGCTTATCACTTTGCCGAGCATAAGGTCATTTTCCTGTAGCGGCTCGCCGTCCAGAAAGATGCTCCCAATTGTGGGGAAAAGCTTTCCAGAAATCATGTTCATCAGCGTCGTCTTGCCCGCCCCGTTGCGGCCGAGCAAACCGCAGATGAGCGGCCCTTCCAAGGTAATGTTTACGCGGTCAACCGCAGGCTTCCCCTGAAAGTATTTGGAAACATTCTTGATTTCAAGTATCATTCCGAAAACCTCTTTCCAACATGGCGGTCAGTTCCTGCTCCGAAATCCCGAGCTTTTTGGCTTCGGAGACAAGAGGAAGCACAAAATCGCTGTAAAATGCGTTCCGGCGCTTCTCTGCAATGAGACTGCGGGCACCTTTGCGGACAAACATCCCGATGCCGCGCTGCTTGTAGGCAATGCCTTCCTCCACCAGAAGGGTGACGCCTTTGAGCGCCGTTGCGGGATTGATGCGGTAGGCGGCCGAAATCTCCGTGGTAGAGGGCAGGCGGCTTTCTTCCGGAAATGCGCCGGAGAGAATCGCGTCTTCCAAGCGTTCTGCAATTTGGAGGAATATCGGTTTTTCCTCAACAAACGGATTCGTCATAGACTGTTCCTTTCAAGTTAACCGGTTAATTACTTGTGTAACTAACCATATAACACAGGCTTTCATTTGTCAAGAGGGTTTTGGAAAGAACTTGCAATAAATTCATCCAAAGTGGGAACATTGCACGCTGTGGAAAAGCATGTTATAATCATTCTATCTACCAGTCAGCCCGGTCAAAATTTTGTTCTGTCGGCGATGATTCGGCTTTTTTCAAACAGGAGGAAACGTTCGTGAAAGACGTTTTTCGTTCCACGGGGTTCAAACTTCTTGTGGCGCTCATCTTTGTCATGTTCTGCCTGATGCTCGCTACATCCAACACACCAAACTCCCTTACGGCCAATCTTTTCGGAAGCGTTGCCACACCCATGCAACGCATCAGCACCATTGTGACCAATAATGCGGCGGCCGTAACAGGGAGCGGAAAGACGAAAGAGCAGCTAGAGGCGGAGAACGAGCAACTGCGCGCCGAAGTAGATGCGCTCCGGAAAAAGCTCGTGAATTATTACACTTACCAGCAGGAAAACTCACAGCTGCGCAAATTTCTGGAGCTTAAAAATGAAAATCCGGATTTTAAGCCGATTACGGCGGCAGTCGTAGGGCGTGACCCGAACAATCTGTTCGGGGAGTTCACCATTGACCAGGGAACACGCAGCGGCGTGTCGCTCAATGACCCTGTGGTGACAGACGCAGGCGTTGTTGGGTGGGTCTCGGCGGTAAGCAATTCTTACAGCAGGGTGACGACGTTCCTTTCCCCGAGCACGCAGATCAGCGCGATGGATAAGGTCACGCGGGAGACCGGCGTCATCGGGTGCGATATAAAATCAGCAGATGCAAATATCCTGAAGCTGCGCTACCTCAGCAGCGACACGAAAGTGGCTGCGGGCGATATTGTTGTCACCAGCGGCATTGGCGGAGTGTATCCACGCAACCTTGTGATTGGCACAGTGAAGTCGGTCAAGAGGAGCGATGTCGACGTTTCACTCTACGCAGAAGTGGAGCCGGCGGTGAATGTGAAGGAAGTGCGTGACGTTCTCGTCATTACTTCGTTTGCAGGGCAGGGCGAGGCGATGAAAGCGGCGAATAGCTCTGCGTCATCCTCTTTGCCTGCTTCATCCGGGGGAAAATAAGATGTCAAAATATCGGTTTATCCGGTGGCTTGCCTATGCCATCGAGATTCTTGTCTGCTTTGTGCTGCAGGAGACACCGCGCCTCATCCCGCAGCTTTTCGGGGCGCGTCCGGTTTTGGTGATTCCGGTTGTGCTGGCAATCGCGATGTTTGAAACGGAGATTCCCGCCATGCTGTTCGGACTGTTTGGCGGCCTTCTCGTTGATTTCGGCATGGGGACCCTGCTGGGGTCCCACGCGATGCTGCTTGCCGCGCTGTGCTTTATTATTTCGCTCGTCGCGGCCAATCTGATTCGCACGAATCTTCTTTCCGCCATGCTCGTTGTGTTGATTTCCGCGGCAGCGCTCACGCTGCTTGACTGGGCGTGCTTCTATGTCATGCCGGGCTACAGCGATCCTCTTTATTCTCTGACAGCCCATTACCTGTTCATTTATCTGTACACCTCTGCGGTCATGCCGATTACCTACTATTTCAATCGGGCTCTTGCGCTGCAGATCCGCTCCAAGGAGGAATAAGGCTTTGGACGAAGAAGAGAAAAAGTCGGTCAGCAAAGGACGCGTCGCGTTTTTAGTGATATTCATGGTCGCGGTGGGACTCGTTTTCGGCGCTCGGCTCACGCGCTGGCAGCTATTGGAAGGCGACAAATGGCTTCAGACAGCCAACTCTTCCAGTGACGACAAAGTAACCATGGAGGCCGCGCGCGGCGAGATTATCGACACGAAAGGAAACGGCCTTGCGGTGAACCAGACAGGGTATGCCATCACGTTCAACGCCGCCACCATGACGACCAAAACAAAGAACGCCACCATTCTCAAGCTCATCAAGCTTCTGAATTCGCGCAACGAGAAATGGGAGGACGAGCTTCCTATTACCGTAAACTCTCAGGGAAAATATGAGTTTATCTCCGGCCGTGACAAAGACATCGCCTACCTCAAGTCCAAGGGCTTTTTGGGCCTTCAGACTTACGCCACGGCCGAGCAGTGCATGGATGCCCTGATTGAAAAATACGACTGCAAGGGATATTCCCCACAGGATACAAGAAACATTGTTTCCGTGCGCTACAATATGACAAAGACGGGCTTTTCCATTTCAACGCCTTATATTTTCGCCGAGGACGTCAGCCAGGATACGGTTGCCATCATCAGCGAGAATTCCTCCGAGCTGCCGGGCGTGGAAGCCAAGGTTACAACCATCCGGAAATATCCGGACGGTTCCCTCATGCCGCAGATTCTCGGAACCGTAGGAGCCATCTCCGCCGACGAGCTGGACAGCTATCTCAAGAAGGGCTACGCGATGAATGCACGCGTTGGCACGAGCGGCGTTGAAAAGGTCTTTGAAAACTGGCTTTGTGGTAAAGCCGGAGAGAAAACCGTTGAGCTTGACGCAAACGGCAACTTTGTCTCCGAAACCGTCACAAAACAGCCAATTGCCGGCAATACGGTTCAGCTTTCCATCGACAGCAACCTGCAAAAGGTTATCAACGCTTCCCTCGCAAAGAATGTCAAGGGCGCACAGGAATACGGAAAGAAGCACGGTACGGCGGAGAACCCGATGGGCGCAGACTGCACCGAAGGTGCCGCCGTTGTTCTTCGCGTGAAGGACTTTGCGGTTCTTGCCGCTTCCACCTACCCCTCTTATGACCAGAACAAGGCTGCCAGCGATTCAAAATACATGACTCAGCTCCTGAATGATAAAACAAGGCCGCTGCTGAACCGTGCCTTCAACGGCGTGTTTACCCCGGGTTCCAGTTTTAAGCCGTCGGTAGCTTTGGCAGCGCTTCAGGAAGGCACCATTACGAATTCAACGGTGTTTGACTGCACCGGTGTGTATATTTTTAGCGACCTGCACCTGCACTGCTGGAAACTCTCGGGCCATGGCCACCTTTCGCTTGAGGGCGCGCTCGCTAAATCGTGCAACGTCTATTTCTGCAACGTGGGTTACCGCACCGGCATTACGGCCATGAATCTTTATGCCAAACGCCTAGGACTCGGTGTTGCGACCGGCGTTGAGGTCGGGGAAAGCCAAGGCACGCTTGCCGGGCCGGAAGAACGCAGGGCTGCCGGCGGTACGGCTTGGAATGCCGGCGACACCGTTCAGGCGTCCATCGGCCAAAGCGACAATCAGCTCACTCCGCTTCAGCTGGCGACTTACTGTGCAACCATCGCCAACAACGGCGTGCGCCTCAAGACGCATATTGTCGAAAAAATTCTGGATTATTCTCGGACCAAAACCGTCTATACAACACCGGTTACAAAGGTCGCCGAGTTAGGTGTTTCCCAGCAGAATCTCAATTATGTCAAAGCGGGTATGCGTGCCTGCACACAGCCAGGCGGAACAGCCGCCGGCACATTTGCCAATTACGGCATCGCCGTCGCCGGCAAGACCGGCACTGCAGAGACCGGTACCGGCCACTCGGATAACGAAGTTTTCATCGGTTTCGCGCCGTATGACAATCCGGAAATCGCCATTGCGGTGATACTGCCGCACGGCGGAACAAGCACCTACTCGCTTGGCGTTGCAAAGGATATCTTTGACGCTTATTTCTACGGCAAAACCGTGGACGCGAACGGCAACATCGTCATGCCTTCGCAGCAGACATCTTCTGCGGCTTCTTCTGCATCGTCCGAAGCGGCTTCGCCTGCTTCGGCAAACAGGTAAAATTATGCATTTAGACGAAAAAAGTTCTTTACTGCCACAAACAACTGTGGTAACATGATAATGAGGTTTATTGCATGGAAAAAATAACGGTAATTACATCTGGAAAAGGCGGAGCGGGAAAATCCACCATCACAGCGGGCCTCGGCGCCGCGCTGGCGGCGCGCGGAAAACGCGTGCTCTTGATTGACGGAGACGCGGGCCTCGGAAGCCTTGACCACATGCTTGGCATAGCGGAGCGCCGCGTGTTTGACATTGCCGACGTTGTTTCCGGCACGGCGGACCCGGATAAAGCCGTTTACGTTTCCGCATTTTCTCCGAACCTATTTCTTCTTCCAGCACCGGAAACGGAAGAAGATGTTATCAGCCCTGACATTATGCGCGAGCTGGTCGGCATCCTTTCTAAGTATTACGACCATGTGCTGATTGACAGTCCGGCGGGGGTTGGGCAGGGATTTTTAAGTGCCTGTGCTCCCGCAAAACGCGCGCTGCTCGTTGCAACGCCGGACCCGGTCTGCCTGCGTGACACCATGCAGACGCACCTGCGCCTTTTGGAAGCAGGCATCACCCAGCAAAGACTGATTGTGAACCGGTTCCACTGCGCTACGTTCCGCGCGCAGGGCTATTACCCGGATTTAGACGCCGTGATCGACGCCGCCGGAGTCCGGTTAATCGGCGTTATCCC
Source organism: Thermocaproicibacter melissae (assembly GCF_024498295.1). NCBI lineage: Bacteria > Bacillati > Bacillota > Clostridia > Eubacteriales > Oscillospiraceae > Thermocaproicibacter > Thermocaproicibacter melissae. Next base: position 257,823 of record NZ_CP101827.1, on the reverse strand, counting down.
GGATGACCCGCAGCTTGCTGCGGCAGGGGCAAACGCAAGACCCGCACCGGAAAAATCGCCCGGAGGCATGGCATTGGCCCGCCTTGCTGCAAGACTGGAAGGCGTGAAAGTGCCGCTTCCGCCACTACATAAATTCTAGAATAAATGCCGAAAGATACATAATCAACTGGAGGGAGTTTATGAATATCGCATTGATCGCCCATGACGCGAAAAAAGAGCTGATGGTTCAGTTCTGTATTGCCTACTGCGGCATCCTGAGCCGTCACACGCTATGCGCAACAGGCACCACGGGCAAAATGGTTGCAGAGGCAACGGGACTGACGATACAGCGCTTTTTGGGAGGCTCACAAGGTGGCGACCAGCAGATTGCCGCGCGCATTGCTTGCAATGAAGTGGACTTGCTGCTGTTTTTCCGCGACCCGCTGAACCCGAAGCCCCATGAGCCGAACGACATGAACCTGCTGCGTCTGTGCGACATGCACAACATCCCCGTTGCGACAAATATTGCCACGGCAGAAGTGCTCATCCATGGTCTGGAACGCGGAGACCTTGAATGGCGCGATATTCTGAACCCGAAAAAATCATAAGAATTCCGGCGATGAACGGAAGGAGTACCCGGTGGACCGGCAAAGAGAGAAAGCGCCGCGGCTGAGAGCGCTTTTGCCAGCAGTGCCCGCTTGGGGAAGACATCCGCGAGCCGCGCTTGTCCCGCGCGCAGACGGGGCGTTTTGAGGGGGGCTTTGTCCCCTGAAAAAGGGTGGCACCACGAGCGGAAGATTCCCTCGTCCCTTTATCGGGGCGGGGGCATTGTTATCTTTAGAAAAGAAACTGTCGAATAAAAAGGAGAAAATTATGGAACTGATCAAAGCACAAAGAGGCACACAGGACATGCTCCCTTCACAGGCCGGAAAATGGCAGGCCGTGGAGAGTGTAATGCGCAGCGAAGCGGAGATCAGCGGGTTCCGCGAGATTCGCACGCCGGTTTTTGAAGACACTAGGCTGTTTCAGCGCTCCGTCGGCGAAACAACCGACGTTGTGCAGAAAGAAATGTATACGTTTGAGGACAAGGGCGGCCGCTCCATCACGCTCAAGCCGGAGGGAACGGCGGGCGCCGTGCGCGCTTACCTGGAGCACGGCCTGTTCAACGAGCCTATGCCCGTGAAGGTTTACTATATCACCCCATGCTATCGCTACGAGCGCGCGCAGGCCGGCAGACTGCGCGAATTCCACCAGTTCGGCGTGGAGATGTTCGGCTCTGCCCTGCCGGTTGCCGACGCCGGCCTGATTGCGTTTGCGCACAGCCTGTTTGAGCGGCTTTGCGTGAAGAACCTCACGCTAAAAATCAACTCTATCGGGTGCCCCAGCTGCCGCAAGCAGTACGCCGAGGCGCTGAAGGCTTATTTCACCCAAAACAAGGATAGACTCTGCGAGACCTGCCTTTCCCGCCTCGATCGCAACCCGATGCGCATTCTGGACTGCAAATCGCCCGAGTGCGCTGAGGTCGCGAAGGACGCTCCGCATATCCTCGACTATCTCTGCGACGACTGCCGCAGCCACTTCGAGGAAGTAAAGGACTTGCTGGATTCCATTGGCATCGAGTATGAGGTCGACCCCACCATCGTTCGCGGGCTCGATTATTACACCCGCACCGTGTTTGAATTTGTCTCCAACGACCTCGGTGCGCAGAGCACCGTCTGCGGCGGCGGACGCTACGACGGCCTCGTGGAAGAGATGGGCGGCGCAAAGACGCCGGCGCTCGGCTTTGCCCTTGGCATTGAGCGTCTGCTGCTCGTCATGGAGGCACAGAAAGTGCAGTTCCCCGAGGAAGAACCCTGTGAGCTGTATATTGCGTCCATCGGCAACGCAGCGCGCAAAAAGGCGTTCCAGCTCGTTCAGCGGCTGCGGGAATGTGCGGTGGAGGCTGCCTGCGATGAAATGGACCGCAGCCTGAACGCGCAGATGAAGTACGCCGGCAAAATCGGAGCCAAGTTCACTCTTGTGCTCGGCGACGATGAACTTGCTTCCGGCAAAGGCGTCATCAAGAACATGAAGACGGGCGAAAAAAAGGATATCGACCTGAACGATAACTTTGAGGAGCAGTTCGCTGCCATCAGTTCGGAGGCAGAGGACTTCGGCGACCTGAAATTTTAAGGTTCGGCACGAAACACGAAGAGACATTCCGAACACCTTGAAAATCTGTCCGTCCCAATAGACGGAAAGGAAAAGGATCATGAGAAGGTGCCTTCTGGAACTTCCGGATTTTATCTGCCTCATACTTGTCTATTTTGCTGTCCTGCTGCCGCGGTGGCGCGGCGACAGGAAGGGCTTGCTTTTCCGAACGGCGTTTTATGTTTACCTTTGTTTCGTTTTGCATTTTACCTTGTTGCCTCTTTTGCTGCCCACTCGGGTACCGTCCTTGCACATCAATTGGATACCGTTCCGTGATGTGATGAACGGGTACCGAGGGGCACAGAAGCAAATCGTTCTGAATTTCATCATGACGGTTCCGTTCGGCGTGTTCCTGCCGCTGATTTACCGGAAGAGATTTTTCAGCACGGCTGGATTGACGCTGGCTTTGAGCTTGGGGATTGAATTTCTCCAACTCTTTTCCGGCGATTCCCGCATCGCGGACATCACCGATGTGCTCACCAACACGCTCGGCGGCATGGCGGGGTATCTGCTGTTCCTGCCGCTGAGCAAGGCAGCGCTTTCCGGCGAGAAACCCGCGCCTGCGGACAAAACCGCTCCGAAGGCAGTCCCCAAGCGCGAAAAAGCGGTTTGGGCGATTTTCCTTTGCCAGATACTCGTGAAATCTTTCCTTGCGGCGATTTTTTAGCCGCCTTTCTGGATCTAATCTTTCTAAATCATACAGTTGGAGGAATTCTTAACAATGGCAGAATTCATGGACGGGTTCAAACGAACCCATTACTGCGGCGTCCTGCGCAGCACCGATGCGGGAAAAGAAGTATCGGTCTGCGGCTGGGTACAGCGCCAGCGCGACCTCGGCGGACTGATTTTCATTGACCTGCGCGACCGCACGGGCATTGTGCAGCTTGCGTTTGACGATAAAACCGACCGTGCAATATTCGACAAGGCGTTCACGGTGCGCTCAGAGTTCGTGCTTGCCGCAAAAGGCATCGTGCGCGAACGTTCCTCGAAAAATCCGGAGCTTCCGACGGGCGATATTGAAATCGCCGTCACGGAGCTGCGTATTCTCTCAAAGAGCGAAACGCCGCCGTTTGCCATTGAAGAAAACTCGGCCGTGCAGAAGGAAACGCGCCTGCACTACCGCTACCTTGACCTGCGTCGCCCCGATATGCAGCGCATTTTGATGGCGCGGCACCGCCTGACGAAGATTGCCCACGATTATTTTGACGAGAACGGTTTCTTAGAAATTGAAACACCGGACCTGATGAAGTCCACACCGGAGGGCGCGCGCGACTATTTGGTACCGAGCCGCATTTTCCCCGGGAAATTTTTCGCCCTTCCCCAGTCTCCGCAGCTTTACAAGCAGCTGCTCATGGTCTCGGGCTTTGACCGCTATATGCAGATTGCCCGCTGCTTCCGCGACGAGGACCTGCGAGCTGACCGTCAGCCGGAATTCACGCAGATTGACTTTGAAATGTCCTTCGTCACGCAGGAAGATGTAATGCAGATCGGCGAAGGCTTTATCCATGAGGCATACAAGAAACTGCTCGGCATTGAGATTCCGCTCCCGCTTCCGCGCATGACATGGCAGGAGGCCATGGACCGCTTTGGCTCCGATAAGCCGGACCTCCGCTTCGGAATGGAGCTTACCGATGTGAGCGAGGCCGTAAAGGGTACGGAATTCCGCGTGTTTGCGGGTGCCCTCGCAGAGGGCGGCAGCGTCCGCGGCATCAACCTCAAGGGACAGGCCGACAACCTCAGCCGCAAAGAGATTGACAAGCTCGGCGAATGGATTAAAACTTACGGCGCAAAGGGCCTTGCTTGGACACGGCTCGCTTCGACGGGAGAAACGTCCTCCTACGAGAAGTTCCTCTCGCCGGACGAGGCGAAGGCGGTGCGCAGCGCACTCGGCGCAGAGCCGGGCGACGTGCTGTTCCTCGTTGCAAGCGGCGAAAACAAGGTTGTGTACGATTCCCTCGGCGCATTGCGCTGCAACCTCGCGCGCAGGTTTAACCTGATTGATAAATCCAGCCCGAAAATCCTCTGGATTACCGACTTCCCCATGTTTGAGTACAGCAAGGAAGAGGGCCGCTGGGTGGCAATGCACCATCCGTTCACGATGCCGAATCCGGAGGACCTCGACAAGCTCGAGAGCGACCCCGGTTCTGTGCGCTCCGTAGCTTACGACATGGTCATCAACGGCTATGAGGCGGGCGGCGGAAGTATCCGTATCCACGACTCCCAGCTTCAGCAGCGCATGCTGAAAGTTCTCGGAATTCCGGACGAAACGGCGCAAGAGCGCTTCGGCTTCCTGCTGGAAGCCCTCAAATATGGAGCTCCGCCGCACGGCGGCATGGCATGGGGCCTGGAACGCTTGATGATGGTGCTGCTGGATGTCGAGGATATGCGTGACGTGATTGCGTTCCCGAAGGTGGCTTCGTCTGCCGAGCTGATGAGCGGCGCACCCGGAAGCGTGGATGAGCAACAGCTGAAAGAGCTTGGCATTGCCGTCCTTCCCCAGAAGCAGGCATGAGCCTGCAGGAGGTGCTTCATGCAAAAAGTGAATTACCAGAAGTGGCTCGATGAAACCATCGAGGGTTTGGGCGGGCGCACGCCTTCCCTTCTGCTTCACGCGTGCTGCGCGCCGTGCAGCAGCTATGTGCTGGAGTACCTTTCGCGTTTTTTCAATATTACGCTGTACTACTACAACCCAAATATCTCTCCGCAGCAGGAGTATGAGAAGCGCGTGGAGGAGGTACAGCGGCTGCTTGCGGAACTGCCGACGCAGAATCCGGTACGCTTTGCCGCCGGAAACTATGACCCGCAGCGCTTCTTTGAGCTAGTCAAAGGCCACGAAGCCGACCCCGAGCGCGGAAAGCGGTGCACCATCTGCTACCGCATGCGCTTAGAGGAGGCCGCCAAGTATGCAAAGGAAAACGGCTTTGAGTGGTTTACCACAACGCTTTCGCTTTCTCCGTACAAGGATGCGGAACGCCTAAACGCCATTGGCGCGGAACTCGAAAAAAAGTACGGCGTGAAGTATCTTCATTCGGATTTCAAGAAGCGCGGGGGTTATAAGCGCTCGATTGAGCTTTCCCGGCAATATAACCTTTACCGCCAGAATTACTGCGGATGTGTTTTTTCAAAGCGTCAGAGTGGCTGACGTCTTTTCAGATAGCAGCTTGCGGGAGCAAGGGTCCCGAAAGCAAAATAAGCAAGGAGGAGATAAAAATGGAAAGGAAAAATGACATTACCCCCTATGTAGCCGACGAAACAAGATATGACACGATGCTGTACCGCAGGGTGGGCAAAAGCGGACTGAAAATGAGTGCTGTCTCGCTGGGCTTTTGGCACAACTTCGGCGGATACGACAGCTACGAGAACTGCCGCGCCATTGTGCGCCGTGCTTTTGACAAAGGCATTACAGTTTTTGACCTCGCAAACAACTACGGACCGCCCGTCGGCAGCGCCGAGGAAACCTTCGGCCGCCTGATGAAGGAAGACATGCACCCCTACCGCGACGAAATGGTCATCACCACAAAGGCGGGCTTCTACATGCACCCCGGCCCTTACGGAGACTGGGGCTCCCGAAAATACCTCCTTTCGAGCCTCGACAGGAGCCTGCAGCGCATGGGCCTAGACTATGTGGATATTTTCTACCATCACCGCTCCGACCCGGAAACGCCGCTGGAAGAGACCATGGGCGCCCTGGCAACAGCGGTGAAGAGCGGCAAGGCACTCTATGTAGGCATTTCCAATTACAGCCCGGAAGAGGCGGAACGTGCCGCTCAGATTCTGGACTCCATGGGCGTGCACTGCCTTATCTGCCAGTCGCGGTATAATCTGCTGGACCGCCACACGGAAAAACTGTTCCCCACAGCGGAAAAATGCGGCTTCGGCATGACGGCTTACAGTCCGCTTGCACAGGGCGTGCTGACCGGCAAATATAACCACGGCATACCCGCAGGTTCTCGCGCAGACGGAAAATCTGTCTTTCTGAACAAAAACTCGATTAAGCCCGAGATGATTGAGAAGGTTTCCCGTCTCGAAAAAATCGCCGAGCGGCGCGGCCAGACCATGACACAGTTCGCCCTGAGCTGGATTCTCCGTGAGAAGACCATGGCGAGCGTGCTCATCGGCGCCAGCCGCCCCGAGCAGATCGACGAAGATGTGAAGTGCCTTGCGAAGCTCGATTTTTCCGCCGAGGAGCTAAGCGAAATCGACAGTATTGTTGGAACTGTGTAAAACACAATATGTAGAGGATAAATAAAAAAAGGAAACAAAATATTGACACAAAGAGGGCAGCGCGGTATAATCGTTTCTGCAACAAACAGAAACGAAAGAAACACAGCATCGAAGACAAACAAGCCGCGCTGCTTTTTGTGCGCACTTTTTTATCGCGGTCCCCAAAAGGATGCTGCCAAACAGGAGAAAGGAAGTATGCCGAAGATGCCTTCGGAGACAATGACAGTGAAAACAAAAGAAATCACTGCGAAAGTGGAGAAGATTCGCAAGCGCAGCGGCGTTGTTGTGCCGTTTAACCCGGAAAAAATCAGCAGTGCCATCCGGCGCGCCAACAACGCTGTAAAAGATGAGACGATTACCGAGGAACAGCTCGCATGTCTCACACGCGAAGTCGTAGATGCGGTGGCAGGCATTGGCGTGCCGACCGTTGAGCAGGTGCAGGACGCCGTAGAGGAGCGCTTGATTTCGCACGATTTTGCCAAGACTGCCAAAGCGTATATTCTTTACCGTGCAGAGCACGCGAAGATTCGCCAGGCCGCGGGCGACTTGATGGATATTTACAATCAGTTGACCTTCCGTGATTCCAAAGACGTTGACCTCAAGCGTGAAAACGCCAACATTGATGCCGACACTTCCATGGGCACGATGTTGAAATACGGTTCCGAAGGTTCCAAATACTTCATCAACAACTACATTCTTCCCAAGGATATTGCCGCGGCGCACTTGAACGGCGACATTCATATTCACGACGAAGATTTCTATATGCTCACCGAGACCTGCTGCCAGATTGATCTGCTGAAACTGTTCCACAACGGTTTCTGTACCGGCCATGGCACGCTCCGCGAGCCGCAGGACATCATTTCTTACGCCGCCCTCGCCTGCATTGCCATTCAGGCGAACCAGAACGAAATGCACGGCGGCCAGAGCATCCCGAACTTCGATTACTGCATGGCGCCGGGCGTCGCAAAGACGTTCTGCCGCAGCTATTTCGATGAGCTTTCAAAGTTCTTCCAGGTTTCGCGCAACATGAGCATAGAAGACGCAAACGCGCTCGTGGATGCTGTGAAGGAAAAGGTCGGTTCGGATATTACGCTGGCAACCACCGATGACTACGGCAAGAAGCTCAAAGAATTTCTTCCGGAGCATCAGCGCACCTGCGGCTTGGAAGAGATTACAGCCGAAGAAACCGAAAAAGCACACGCATTTGCCGTGCGCAGCGCAACGGCAATCACCGACCGCAAGACTTACCAGGCGATGGAGGCGCTTGTCCACAACCTCAACACCATGAATTCCCGCGCAGGCGCGCAGGTTCCGTTCAGCTCGCTGAACTACGGAACCGACACCACCCCCGAGGGACGCATGGCAATCCGCAACTTGCTTCTTGCAACGGAGGCGGGACTCGGCTGCGGCGAAACGCCGATTTTCCCAGTCCAGATTTTCAAGGTCAAAGAGGGCATCAACTACAACCCCGGCGACCCGAACTATGACCTGTTCAAGCTCGCCATTCGCGTCAGCGCAAAGCGTCTGTTCCCGAACTTCAGCTTCCTGGACGCGCCGTTTAACCTGCAGTATTACCGCCCGGGCGATTATAACTCCGAGGTGGCATACATGGGCTGCCGCACCCGCGTAATCGGCAATGTTTATGACAAGAACCGCCAGGTTACCTGCGGACGCGGAAATCTGAGCTTTACTTCCATCAATCTGCCTCGCCTCGGCATTGAAGCACACGGGGACATTAAAAAGTTCTATCAAATGCTCGACGAACGCATTGATCTCGTGTTCCGTCAGCTGCTTCACCGCTTCAAGATTCAGTGCTCCAAGAAGGTCTACAACTACCCGTTCCTGATGGGACAGGGGGTGTGGATTGACAGCGAGAAGCTGGCATGGACCGACAGCGTGGCGGAGGTGCTGAAGCACGGTACCTTAAGCGTTGGCTTTATCGGCCTTGCGGAGACGCTTGTGGCCCTTACAGGCAAACACCACGGTGAAAGCGAAGAAAGCCAGAAACTCGGGCTTGAAATAGTCACTCACATGCGGAAACGCTGTGACGAACAGTCGGAGAAAACAGGCCTGAATTTCACGCTGCTGGCAACGCCGGCTGAGGGGCTTTCCGGCCGCTTCGTACGCATCGACCAGAAGAAGTACGGCAAGATTCCGGGCATTACCGACCGCGAGTATTACACCAACTCGTTCCATGTGCCGGTTTATTACCCCATTTCGGCATTCCGCAAGATTCAGATTGAAGCGCCTTATCACGCTTTAACGAATGCCGGACATATCACCTATGTGGAACTCGACGGCGACACCACGAAGAACCTTGAAGCATTTGAGGCTGTGGTGCGCTGCATGAAGGAGAACGGCATCGGCTACGGCGCCGTCAACCATCCGGTCGACCGCGACCCGGTGTGCGGCTACAACGGCATCATCGACAACGAGTGCCCGAAGTGCCACCGCCATGAGGAAGAAGGACCGAAGTTTGAGCGCATCCGCCGTATTACCGGCTACCTCGTGGGTACCATGGACCGCTGGAATGACGCGAAAAGGGCCGAGGAGAGAGACCGGGTGAAGCATGGAGTATAAACTGCGCATCAGCGGTGTGGAACCGGAGTCTATTGTCGACGGACCCGGTTTCCGGTACACCGTTTTTACCCAAGGGTGTCCGCACAACTGCCCCGGGTGCCACAATCCGCAGACGCACCCGTTTGACGGCGGCAAGGTTGTGGATATCCGCAAGCTGTTTGAGGAAATCTGCCAAAACCCGCTCCTTAAGGGTATTACTTTAAGCGGCGGCGAACCGTTCTGCCAGCCTGCCCCGCTTGCGGAGCTGGCGCGCATGGCGCACAGCCGCGGCCTCGATGTTGTTACGTTTACAGGTTACCTCTACGAGCAGCTGCTCGCAAAGCATGACCCGGACGTAGATGACCTCTTGGCGCAGACCGACCTGCTCATCGACGGGCCGTTTGTGCTCGCGGAAAAAGATCTTTCCCTCCGTTTCCGCGGAAGCCGCAACCAGCGGATAATTGACATGAACGCCACGAGAAAAACAGGCTCCGTTGTCCTTGCGGATTATTAAATGACAGTCTTGACTCTCGTCAAAGCATTATAAAAATTACCTCCTGTTGCAGTTTCCATTCTGCAACAGGAGGTTTTTCATTGTAAACATAATATTTAATCTGTTACAAGCATCGTTTCCCCGCGGGAACGGTACTGCAGAATCTTTTTGCGGTACGGCTCGGTGCGGGGGTCGGTATCCAGTATTTCAAAGAAGTCGGTGTTGCCGAAGGAGTGCATGGGCACGGCATGACGCGGACTAACTGTTTTCATAAAATAGTCGAATCCGAGAACGGCGTCTTTGCCCTGCCGCGGGTCGCACGGAAGGAATGCCACGTCAACGGTTTCGCCCCGAAGAAGGTCTACCTGCGCTTTGAACGCCCGCTCCATGTAGACTGCCTCCTCCGTGGAATCACCGTCCCATTTCCACCAGTTCAGGTCTCCGGCGTGGTAAATCTTCATGCCGTCAACCTCCACGAGAAACGCAACACCTTCATCCGTCGATTTCAGCGTGCGGATTCTGACATCGCCGAGGTCGTAGTTCCGCCCCGGGGCCGCTGTCAGACCAACCCCGTGCGTACGGATTCCTTCAGACAAAACATAGCGGATGTTCGGGATTTGACTGCGCCAGCTCAGAATGCGCGGGCTGTAATGGTCGGGATGGCGGTGCGATGCGAAAACCACAACGTTTTCGTCCTTGATTTCCTCCGGGTTGATGACTCCCTGTGCAAGATGGCCGCCGTTCGGCCTGTCGTAATAATAATCGAATACAAGAAAATGCGAAGGCGTTTTCACCGCGAACGCACTGTGATAAAGATACGTGATTTCGGCTTTCATCCGCGGTTCCCTCCCGGTTTCACAATTCTTTTAGATATAGAACATATAGCCGTCGTTTTCGTGGTATTCCTCGGCCTTTGACATCAGCGAGTAAAGCGAGATGCCGGAAAGCGTCTGCAGAACCACTTTGTCAATTTCCGAAAAGACCGCGTCCTGCATGGCGTTTTCAATTTCCGGCGCTTTCGTCTCCACCGATTTCTCCGTCTTTTCAAACAGCGACTGCTCGAGCGCCGTGAGCACTTCCTTTACGCTGATATCCTGCGGGGGGCGCGCAAGCCGATATCCTCCCTGCGCACCTTTGACGGAGTGAACGATTTCCGCTTTTTTCAACAGCGAGAAAACCTGCTCCAAATATATCTTGGAAATCCCGAGCCGCTCCGAGAGGTTCACTACCGTGAGGTAGGCCCCGCTTGCGTAGTTCTGCGCCAGCACGATGGAAGCGGCAAGGCCATAACGGCCCTTTGACGAGATCCGCATATACATCCTTCTTTCATCGTTAACCTATCAGTTTAATCTTAATGAAAATAAAATGGCAAGTCAAGAAAATAATAATCCTACTAAACATATATGAAATTAAAAATTTGTTGTTGACAAAAGCATTTCCGAGACATATAATAGAACCAGATAAAATATATAAGTATTGTATGTTTAATAATATTAACGGAGGGTTACTTATGGCAATTGCAAAAAGCATACTGGACCTGATTGGCAAAACGCCGCTGATGGAGCTGACGAACTACGAAAAGAACCATGACTTAAAGGCGACCATTGCAGCAAAGCTCGAATATTTCAACCCGGCGGGAAGCGTAAAGGACCGCATCAGCAAGTACATGATTGAAGACGCCGAGCAGCGCGGGATTTTGAAACCGGGCGCCGTTATCATTGAGCCGACGAGCGGCAACACGGGCATCGGCCTTGCCGCGGTGGCGGCTGCGAAGGGCTACCGCATGATTCTGACCATGCCGGAGACCATGAGCATTGAACGCCGCAATCTGCTAAAAGCCTACGGTGCGGAAGTTGTTCTGACCGAGGGCGCCAAGGGCATGAAGGGCGCAATTGAGAAGGCGGAAGAACTCGCGAAGGAGACGCCGAACTCGTTCATTCCGGGCCAGTTCGTCAACCCGGCGAACCCGAAAGCCCACAGGGAGACCACCGGACCGGAGATTTGGGAAGACACCGAGGGCAAAGTCGACATCTTTGTCGCGGGCGTCGGCACAGGCGGAACCATCACCGGTGTTGCGCAGTACTTGAAAGAAAAGAAGCCGGATGTTAAAATAGTGGCCGTGGAGCCTGCTTCTTCGCCAGTGCTTTCCGGCGGCAAGCCGGGTCCACACAAGCTGCAGGGCATCGGCGCAGGATTTGTTCCCGACACGCTCGACACCTCGCTTCTCGATGAAATTATCCCGATTGAGAACGACGACGCTTACGCGGAAGGCAGAGAGCTTGCCCGCACAGAGGGCCTGATGGTCGGTATTTCCTCCGGCGCAGCGGTGCATGCGGCAAAAATACTTGCAGAAAGGCCTGAGAACGCCGGGAAACTCATCGTTGTGCTTCTGCCGGATACCGGCATGCGCTACCTTTCCACCCCGGATTATCTCGTGTGACGAAACAGCATGCAAAACATCCCACTGGAATTTTCACGCACACAGCTTCTCATCGGCTGTGAAGGAATCCATAAACTTCAGAACGCCGCTGTGGCCGTATTCGGCCTCGGCGGCGTAGGTTCGTTTGTCGTGGAAGCGCTCGCCCGTGCGGGCGTGGGTACGCTCTCCATCTGCGACAATGACAAAATCGCTCCTTCCAACATCAACCGCCAGCTTATCGCCCTGCACTCGACTCTCGGAATGCAGAAGGCTGACGCCGTGGAGGCGCGGATTCACGACATCAACCCGAACTGCAAGGTGGAGAAGCATCTTTGCTTTTACACCCCGGAAAACGCCGATGAGTTTGATCTCTCGCGCTACGATTACATTGTCGACGCGGTTGACATGGTGACGGCAAAGCTGGAGCTTGCGGTTCGCGCATCCAAAGCCGGAGTGCCGATTATCAGCAGTATGGGTGCCGGCAACAAAATGGATCCAACGAAATTTGAGGTTGCCGATATTTCCGAAACCAGCGTCTGCCCGCTTGCGCGGGTGATGCGCCGGGAACTGCGCGCACGCGGCGTTGAACACCTAAAGGTTGTTTATTCCAAAGAACCGCCGCTTCGGCCGCGGCAAGAGGAGACCTCCGGTCAGCCGAAGGAAGCGCAAGCATTCGCGCGCCGGGCGACTCCCGGAAGCGTTCCGTTCGTTCCGTCCGTTGCCGGAATGATTATCGCCGGCGAGGTCATCAAGGACATCATAGGCTGGAAACGGCCTGAATAAAATATCTTTTCGCAAATTGTTCCCGTTCTCTGCACGCATGGTATAATGGAGTCACTACCGATGCAAGCAGAGAGCGGGATTTTTTTTCGCATGAAAAGGGAGGATTTCTATGCAATCACGTTTTCTTCACACAAATTTCAACGTACTCGACATCGAAAAGAGCATCAAATTCTACCATGAGGCGCTCGGCCTTAAAGAAGTGCGCCGCATTGAAGCGCCGGACGGCTCGTTTATCATTGTCTTTCTCGGCGACGGGCAGACGGACTATAATCTTGAGCTGACTTGGCTGCGCGACCGCAAGGAGCCTTATAATCTCGGCGACAACGAATTTCACATTGCGTTCCGCGTGCCGGACAAGAAGGCGGCGTACGAGCTTCATAAGCGCATGGGGTGCATCTGCTACGAGAACCACGACATGGACCTCTATTTCATCAACGACCCCGACGGCTACTGGATCGAAATCCTCGCAGCAGACTGAGTCTGTTTTCACGCCCCGCCGTTTAGCGGCAAGGGAAAAATGGGCTAAGTTTGGCGGGAGAGTATTGGGAAACTCCCGAGGCAGGCTGAGCCTGCACGCACGCCCCGGCAAACTGAGTTTGCATGCACGCCCCGCCATTTAGCGGCGAGGAAAAAATGGGCCATGCTTGGCGGGAGTGTTTTTGGAAACTCCCGGGAGCCATAATCGATGAAACGAGAAATTCTTCGGGAAGGACGTTGAAGAATGAAATTCATGCATCTTTCCGATCTTCACATCGGCAAGCGCGTCAACGAGTTCAGCATGCTGGAAGATCAGGAATATATTTTGAGAGAGATTCTCGACATTGCGGCGGAGCAGAAGCCGGACGCCGTCCTTCTAGCCGGGGATCTGTATGACCGCTGCGTTCCGCCGGGGGAAGCGGTGGAGCTTCTCGATGAATTTCTGACCCGGCTTGCCGAGCGGAGCCTGCCGGTGTTTGCCGTCAGCGGCAACCACGATTCCCCCGAGCGGCTTGATTTCGGTACGCGCATTATGCAGAAGCACGGCGTTACCATTGCGGGCAGCTTCCGCGGCAGGCCGCAGAAGTCTGTGCTTTTGGACGCTTACGGCCCTGTGAACATCTGGCTTCTTCCGTTTTTGAAGCCGGCAATCGTTTCGCCGTTCTTCCCCGAAGAGCAGATAAGCTCCTACGAAGAGGCAGTTCGCCACGCCATTGCTGCCGCGGGAATTGACCCGAGCGAGCGCAACGTGCTTGTGGCGCACCAGTTCATCACGGCATTCGGCTCACAGCCGGAGACCTGCGAATCGGAAACACTTTCCGTCGGCGGTGCCGACCAAGTCGACGCCTCGGTATTCGATTCGTTCGATTATGTTGCGCTCGGTCACCTACACGGCCCGCAGCGCATTGGGCGACCCGAAGTCCGCTATGCGGGTTCGCCGCTGAAATATTCGTTCTCCGAGATGCGGCAGAAGAAATCTGTCACCTTCGTCGAACTGAAGGAAAAAGGCTGTGTTGAGATTTCTACCGTTCCGCTTGTTCCTCTGCGGGAGATGCGTGAAATCCGCGGGCCGATTGCGGAACTGACGAAAGAGGAAAACATTCTGCCCGGCCGAAAGAATGATTACATACGGGCCGTGCTGACAGACGACCATGCCGTTGCCGAAGCGGCGGAGCGTCTGCGCGCTGTCTACCCGAACCTGATGTGCATTTCGTTTGAAGGACCCAGAAGCGGGCAGGTCGGCCCTTCCCGCACGGCGGCCTCCGGAAATGTTACAATCCGTACCCCGCAGGATTTGTTTGCGGAGTTTTACCAAAACCAGAACGGCCGTGAACTGCCGGAAAACGAACGTCCGGTTCTTGACAAAGCCGTGGAAGCGGCGCGCGGGGAGGTGGAAGCATGAAACCGGTACTTCTTGTGATGAACGCCTTCGGCCCCTACGCCGGGCGTGTGGAGGTTCCGTTTGAAAAGTTCGGCACAGAGGGATTGTTCCTCATCTGTGGCAGTACGGGCGCAGGCAAAACAACCATCTTTGACGCCGTAACCTTTGCACTCTACGGCGAAGCAAGCGGGCCGATCCGCACGCCGGAATCCCTGCGGAGCAACTTTGCCGCCCCCACGGAAAAGACTTATGTGGAGCTGACTTTCCTGCACAAGGGTGCGCTTTACAAGGTCCGCCGCAACCCGAGGTACCAGCGGCCGAAGCGAGGCGGAGGCCTCACGACGGAAAACGCCGACGCAGAGCTGACATTCCCTGACGGCAGGGTTGTTACCGGCGTAACCGCCGTGACGAAAGAAATCGAAACACTGATGGGCATTGACTGTTCGCAGTTCCGCCAGACTTCGATGATTGCCCAGGGAGAATTTCTCGAACTTCTGCTCGCAAAGAGTGACGACCGAGCCAAGATATTCCGCCGCGTGTTTGACACCGGCCTTTACCGTCGCATACAAGACAACCTCAAAGCGGAAGCCGCGAGCGTTGCCGCACAGATGCAGGAAAACGCCCGTTCTATTTTTCAGGACGCCGCGTCGATTGTCCCCGACGGAACAAATTTGACGCAGGACGACCTTGCTGCGTTTCATGATGCCGAAAACGTAAACCTTGCGGGCGAACTTCTGAAAAAGCTGGATTTGTCGGTCGCCGCCGACGAAAAGCTTGCCGCTGATGCGCTCAAACGCAAAAAGACTGCAAACGAGAACGCCGCAAAGCTCACCGCAATGCTTGCGGAAGCCAATCAGCGTGCACGCCTGTTTTCCGATTTGGCGCAGGCGCGCGCCCGCCTTGCTGAACTGGAAAAGCAGAAGGCGCAGGCGGAGAATGACGAAAAACGCCTCAAGCGCGCGGAGAGTGCGGGAAATCTTGTCCTTCCCGCACAGCAGGCGTTTCTGCGTGAGCAGGAGGGTACCCATCGTGCGCTCCGTACGATTCAAGAGGCGGAGGAGAAAGCCGCGGCGCTCGGTAAAGAGCAGGCTGCGCTGCGGGAAGCGCTGAAAGCCGAGCAAGACAAAGAGTCTAAGCGCAAAGAGCTGGAGGCAGGTATTGCTGCGCTGAACGCCGCCCTTCCGCAGTATGAAAAAGCACAGGAAGCCGAGCGGCAAATCGCTAGTTTGCAGGCGGAGTTTGCAAAGGTAGACGCGCAATGCCGCAGCTTTGTTGAACGGAATACCACGCTGAAAACGTCTTTGGAGCGCCTCACACAGGAGCTTGAATCCCTTCGGAACGCAGAAACGGAGCTTGCCTCTTGCCGTGCGGAGGAAAAAGCCGCCGCGCAAAAGGTGGAAGCAATTGAAGCAATTGCAAAGAGGGCCAAAGAGATTCTCGCCGACCATGCGGAATGGAAAAAGCTGAAGGAAGAATACGACAAAGCCGAATCGCAGTTTTTAGAGGCGAGCCGCGCCGCCGAAGAAGCCGACGCCGTGCTTCTTCGCGAGCAGGCCGGGCTGATGGCTGCAAAGCTCACCGACGGTATGCCCTGCCCCGTGTGCGGCTCCACCGTGCACCCTCACCCCGCTTCCTTGACGAAGGGTGCACCCGACGAGGCGGAAGTGCGCCGACTGAAAGCCGAAAGCGAACGCCTCCGCGAAGCGCTGAAACAGGTGGGCCTGCGCGTTCAAGAGGTAAAGGCGAAATATGAAGCGGATTCTGCAAACCTCCGCGCCGCGGCGGAAGCAGCACTCGGCAATCTGGACGGTTGCGACACTATCCAGAAGCTGAAACTGCTCGCGGAGCAATCGGGAAGGATGGCACACGAGAATTGCGCCAAACTCGAAAAGCGCCGTTTGGAGCTGGAAGCGCAGTGCCGCCGCAAAGAAACCTTTGAAACGCAGAAAAAAGCCAACGAGGCGGCTTTGGAACAAACCACAGCCGCGTTACAGGAAGCGGAAGCACGGCGAAACGAGCTCAGCGCAAAAGTGCGGGCGAAGCAGTCGGAAGAAGCGACCCTACGCAGTACGCTTGAGTTTGCCTCTGCGGATAAAGCTCAGAATGTGCTTGCGCAGCGGAAGGCGGAACTGCTTTCTCTGCAGGATGCCCTGCGGAAAGCCGAAGAAGCCTGTCAGAATTGCGAAAAGGAAATTGCCGCGCAGATTGCCGTTTCGGAGAGAAGCAAAGCGGAGCTGGCAGAGCAGACCGCGCGCGAAGCGAAAGCGCGGGAAACCTACCTCCGCAGCCTTGAAAAAGCCGGTTTCGCTTCGGAAAATGATTTTACCTCCGCTTTACTGCCGAAGGAACAGACGGACCTTCTCCGCAGGCAGCTCGATTCTTACCGCGAGGACTGTCTGCGCGTGCGCCAGACGGTGAGCCAGCTGGAGAAACAGACCGAAGGGCTTAAGCCGGAGGACACCACGGCTTTGAGCGAAGCATTGGAACGGATGAAAGAAACGGAAGCCGCGGCAGACGAAGCTTTACACGACATTTCGCTGAGGCTTGCCGGAAACAAGCGCTGCGCCGAACGGATGAAAGAAGCCCTTGCCGCGCGGGAAAAACTGACGCAGACCTACGAGATTGTCCTCGACCTCGACCGCACCGCGAACGGAATGATTCCCGGGCAGAACAAGCTCAATTTTGAGCAGTTTGTTCAGGCGTCCTACTTTGACCGAATCTTGGAACAGGCCAACCTTCGCCTTTCCGAGATGACGAACGGGCGCTACGAGCTGCGCCGCCGGGAAGAAACCGCAGACCTGCGTACCCGCTCCGGTCTCGACATTGAAGTGATGGATTACTACAACGGCGTCCTGCGGGACGTAAAGTCGCTTTCGGGCGGCGAATCGTTCAAAGCCTCGCTCGCGCTTGCGCTCGGCCTCTCCGACGTGGTGCAGGCCAATTCGGGCGGCGTGTGCATCGAAACCATGTTCATAGACGAGGGCTTCGGCACGCTAGACGACGAATCGCGCAGGCAGGCGATTTCGACCCTCGCAAAGCTCGCGGGCGGCGGCAGGCTTGTGGGAATCATCTCGCACGTTGCCGAACTGAAAGAACAGATAGACCGCCGCATCATCGTGGACCGCGGCATGACCGGCAGCACGCTGCGAATCGTTACATAACAACAAAAGACAACAAAAAGAAGCCCCAGAATTTTCTGGGGCTTTTTCTTATGTATCTGATGTTTCATGGACAGCTCCACAATTCTTTCAACGATTGACGCTCCAAAGAAATGTCCGATATATCGAATATGTATCCTATTTGGAAGAAGCAATCGCCTCGAGCTTTTTGCGGTCTACAAGCGTGATTTCGCCGCGCGACAGCTTTACGGTCCCCTCTGTCTGGAAATATTTCAGCATACGCGAAACAACCTCACGCGCCGTGCCGAGGTCACGCGCGATTTCTTCATGGGTCGTTTTCAGCGTTCCGCCTTCTTCCGCAAAGTGCTTTAATAAATACTCCGCGAGCCGTTTATCGAGGCTGATGAAAAGAATCTGTTCCAGCAGCCACATTACGTCGGAAAATCTTGAAGATAAAATACTATTTGTATAATTTGCGGCTTCGGCGGATTCCTGGTTCAGCTGGCGGAAAACTGGGGTCGGAATCAAAATCGTGTCGGTTTTTTCGGCCGCCTGCATCGAGATGCTGAAGCGGATATCCTTCATCATGCAGGAGGCGGAAAAAATGCACACGTCCCGTTCGAATAGGCGGAACAGCGTGATTTCGCGCCCTGTTTCCGAAACGCTGTACGCGCGCACTTGGCCGCTTCTCAGCACATAAAGCCCGGCGCAGTCCATCTCGCCGCGGTGAAGCATTTCGCCGGGGAGAAAGGTGCGCTCCACGGCGCCATCCAGCACTGCTTTTTGCTGGCTGGGCGTCAGCTTCCCCCAGAACGGGAGTGTCTCCCGAAGGAAATCCTGTGCGCTTTGGCTCAAAGGCAATTCGATCCCTCCCCTTCTCGCAGGCTACTCATAAACTTTCATGCCGAGTTCTTTGAGTTTTGCCTTGTGTTCATCCAGTGTTTTCTGGTAATAGTACTTGCCGTCTTTCGTGATGAAGTAAAGATAGTCGGTTTTTGTTGGATTCGCAGCGGCGTTCAGCGCATTTGCGCCCGGGTTGCAGATTGGCCCCGCGGGCAGGGCTTTGCAGCGGTATGTATTATAATAGTATTTAAATTCATCGGCGAACGGTCCATTGGGCGGCAGCAGGCAGTAAGTGCAGTAGGTGATGGTGGCGTCGGCCTGAAGTTGAATTCCCTTTTTCAGCCGGTTGTGGAAGATGGCCGAAACCATTTTCATATCCGAAACGGTGTCCGCTTCCTTCTCAATGATGGAGGCAAGCGTAACAATCTGGTCGATCGTCATGCCGGAGTAACGGTATTTTCCGTTAATTTTCCTCTCTGCGTTGGCAAGGAATTTCTGAATCACAAGTTTTGGATTCATATCCTTGTAAAACTCATAAGTATCGGGGTAGAGGTACCCTTCGAGCTTATAGGCGCGATGCGAGCTTTTGGGCATTGCGGCCACAAGCGGGTAGGAGGAAAAGCTCTGCGTCTGCGCGGCTTTAATAAAATCCGCTTCCTTGCAGATGCCTTTTGCCTCCAGCTTGGAAGCAATACGCGCCAGCGTATATCCTTCGGGTATGGTGACGGTCACAGTCTCGGCTTTCTCGGGTTCGTTGGGAACATCCTCCTGAGGTGTCGCTTTGGCGGTGCCGGGTGAAGGATTTTTTGCCTGCGCTTCGCCAGCCTTTGCGCCGGAAGTTTGCGTATCGGACTTCACTGTTTCGGAAAGTTCCTCGTTGGAAGGAATCTCCGGAGATTCTGCGCCGGAAGAAATCGCTGAAGACGAATCCACAACGGGAGACGCCGGGATTGCAGAAGCGGAAGGCAACGGATTGGAAGAGTCGGACGATAGGGCGGAACTTGCTGCGGTTTTGTCTTTCGAGCACCCGGCCATAAACACAAGGCACAGTGTTATGGCAAGTGCCGCTGTGGTTTTTTTCAAAACGATACTCCTTTTCAACGTCATCCTACATCTGATTATACTTCTGTAAAAGCGAAAATACAACCAAACGGTCAAACGACCTGAAAAATATAGAATTTCAGGTAATTTGTTTCCGGCACGTTCCACAGAATCGGGTGGTCCGGCGCCTGCTGGCGCGCCTCCACCTGGCGGAGCGCCACCTGCGCGTCCGCCGCCGCGGAATGAAGCATTTTTCGGAACAGCTCATCCGTCATAAAGTGCGAGCAGGAGCAGGTTATGAGGTATCCGCCGCGGGGCAGGAGCTTCATGGCGCGGTAGTTAATCTCTTTGTATCCGCGTTCGGCGCTGTTCACCGTTTTGCGCGATTTCGTAAACGCCGGCGGGTCAAGAATGACAACGTCATACTGCCCGCGCGCGTTTTCTACGAGCTGCGGCAGAAGGTCAAATACATTGGCGGTTTCAAAGTCCACGCGGTCCTCAAGGCCGTTGAGCCTTGCATTCTCCTCCGCCGCGTGGATGGCATCAGCGGAAATGTCCACGGCATGGACGTGCTCGGCACCGCCGAGCGCAGCGTTCAGCGCAAAGGAGCCCGTGTCGGTAAAACAGTCAAGCACGCGCTTGCCGCGGCAAATCTTCGCGGCGGCGCGGCGGTTGTATTTCTGGTCTAGGAAAAACCCAGTTTTCTGGCCGTTTTCATAGTCTACTATATAGCGCACGCCGTTCTCGGTAATTTCCGTTTTCGTTGTCTGCGGAAGCGGTACGCCGGCAAGCGGGAAAAAGCCCTTGTTCTGCTCGAGTCCCTCCAGCGCACGGATGGCAACATCGTTGCGCTCATAGATGCCGTCGATTTTCCTCCCGTCCTCCGTCAGGATGCGGGCAAGAAGCGGAAACAGCACCGGCTTCATTTTCTCCATGCCGAGCGAGAGCGTCTGCGTTACAAGAATATTCTCGAAAAGGTCCACCGTGAGGCCCGGGAACGAATCGGCTTCCCCGAAAATCACGCGGCAGCAGGAAATATCCTCGCCCATGACGGTTTTTCGGTACTCCCAAGCATAGCGCAGCCTGCGCTCCCAGAATGCCTCGTCGAAAGTATCGTTCGCGTTGCGTGAAATGAGCCTTACGCGGATTTTGGAGTGCTCACTGATAAACCCCGTTCCGAGGTAACTGCCCTTTTGGTTGATTACGTCAACAAGGGCGCCGTTTTCATACGGCTCCGCCGCGGTGATTTCTGTATAATAAATCCACGGATGCCCGGCAAGGATGCTGTGTTCCGCTTTGGGCGTCACGGTAATTTTTGGGAAAATACGTGTTTGTTTCATACAAAATCTCCTAATATAAAAAAACGATGCGTCCTCATTATACCTGACAGCTGTACTCTATGCAATGATCTACCCGTTGGCAATTTTACTATAATTCTACCACTTGTCATTTTGACCGTTATGCGATATAGTATGTAATATCCTTCCCGAAAGGAGGAAGCTAATTGAGAAAGCTACTTTCCGCCGCGATTATTGTTGTATTTTGTACTGCGGCAGGTATTTTTGCATATCGATACGCACACCCAAACGTCATTCAAAGAAGCACTGCTGCTGCTGTTTCTCAGCCGGCGGCTTCTGCAGATATTACTTCCTCTGCTGAGCCATCGGAAAGCACAGAGGTGGAAACCGAAACTGCAAGTTCTGACGATGCCGAAATACTCTATTCCGGGGTTATGAGCGAGGGAATCAGCAAAGAGCAGAGCGATGTCGACCGCATTAAGGCAGCCGTTGATCTAGACTGGAACCGATATGCCCTGAAGGCTTCGCCGGCCAAAGTATTGCAAGGCAAGACGTACAGCACTTTCGATATTTGGGACGAGGATTATATCGTCGGCCCCAGAATCCTAGTAGACCAGGGGACCAAAGACATTTACACTTGGGCGCCGAACGACACTTCGCCGGTTCCGATTGCCAAGGACAAAGCTTTTGATAAGACGCCTCATTCCATCATCGGCACCGTGAAAGACGGGGCCATGATGAGCGTTACGCTGACAACCTCGAACGGAGACATTACCGTGCGCCGTCTCGGCATCGACACCACAAAGCTGTCCAGTTTGAAGATCGGCGACAGAATCAAGGTCACTTACACCGGCATAATCAACGGAACCGACACTACGCGGGCCTTCATTATAAAGCTCGAAAATGTATCCTGAAAAATCAGTAAAAGCTGGCACTGCAAATTTTTGCGGTGCCAGTTTTTCTTTTGCCCGGAATGTACCCCTTTTCTTGAACTTGACATTATTGGCATAGTGCCGTATCTTTGTGTTAAGCGTACTTGAAAAATATTCCAAAAGCCTCGGTCACTGCAGAACTGTCTGCGGTGACTTTCTCTTTTCATTTAAATTGACTTAGAGGAACAAAGAAAATAAGCAGAATAAAACCTTTTTGCTGTTTCGCTCGTTGTATTGATTAGAGGAGGTGAAAAAGTGCCCACGGATGAAGAATTAATCGCCGAGTTTTTGAACGTTCCTTGGAATATCGCGAGGTGCGCGACGCCATATTGAATTTGCCGGAAGAACAGCGTGAAGCGATTCTCCTCTTTTACTACAACGGGTACAAAATACGCGAGATATCGGAAATCACCGATACGTGCGAAGCTACGGTGAAATCTCGAATCCATCAGGCTGTGGGGAAATTGAAGAAATCACTTTTCGGAGGTGAATGCTATGAGGAAATACGAAAATAATCCATTTTTTGATGATGATCTCGACTACATACTTCAGCAGTATCATGTTCTCTATCCCGATGAAAGTGAAATAAACCGAACAATAGAGGCTTTAAGGCCGTATGTACCCTCAAAAAAGCGTGCAGCTCATTTTGCCAATCTAAAAAACCTATTGTATCGCACGGCAGTATGCATGAATTTTACCAGCGTTTCCTTTTGGGTTATTTCCGCTGTGATTTATGCAATTGGATTGATCCTCACGGTAAACACACCGATAGAAGCCTATAAAACCGTTTTCATTCTTGCCCCGCTGCCGTTTGTTTTCAGCCTGCTGGAGGTTTTCCGCGGGCGTGAGGAAGGTGTTTTGGAACTGGAGCTTTCCTGCCGGATTTCCCCGCAGGAAATCGTGGTTTCCCGAATTTGGGTCGCAGGAGCCTACAATACCATCTTGAACATCGGGTTGTCTTTGGCTATTTTGTCCCTAAGGCCAGCCGTGATATTCGGAAAAATCACGTTTTTTTGGCTGCTGCCAATGCTTTTAACCGGCGGTGCCGCGCTCTGGCTTTGCTCCAGAATCAAAAGCATTTACGCTGTGCCGGCAACGCTGTCTTTTTGGTTTGTATGCGCCGCTGTTGTTTCGCTGGAGAAGCAGACATTTGAAAAACTTCTGTTCATGAAAGCATGGGTTTGGGTTATGCTTTTGCTCCTTGGAATTGCTCTGTTTGTCAGAGAAATAGTCATTCTGAAAAAACAGTATGGAATTGAGCGGGAGGCTATAGTATGGAATTGACATTAGAGAGACTATCAAAACGCTATCAGGACAAATGGGCCGTGCGAGATTTTTCGATTGACATTCGGCCGGGGGTCTATGGCCTCCTTGGGCCGAACGGTTCCGGAAAATCCACCTTGATGCGGATGTTGGTAGACGTGCTGCAACCTACGGAAGGCCGGATTTTGTTCGACGGGCACGACATAAGCACCATGGGAGAGGAATACCGGGACAAGCTCGGTTATCTTCCGCAGAATTTCGGCGTCTATAAAAACTTTACGGCGCACCGGTTTCTCCTATATATTGCGGCGCTCAAAGGCCTTGACCGGAAAACGGCGGAACGCAAAATTGATGAGCTTCT
The DNA here is from genome assembly GCF_024498295.1 of Thermocaproicibacter melissae. Taxonomy (NCBI): domain Bacteria; kingdom Bacillati; phylum Bacillota; class Clostridia; order Eubacteriales; family Oscillospiraceae; genus Thermocaproicibacter; species Thermocaproicibacter melissae. Next base: position 234,461 of record NZ_CP101827.1, on the reverse strand, counting down.
TGAATTCGTCAATCTGAAAGAAATGAAAAACAATAAAATAAAAACATTTTCCGGAGGAATGAAGCAGCGCCTCGGCATTGCCCAGTCTTTGCTGAATGACCCGCATATTCTGGTTCTTGACGAACCGACTGCTGGGCTTGACCCAAACGAGCGCATCCGCTTCCGCAATCTGATTTCCGAGATTTCGTCCGACCGAATCGTTCTGCTTTCCACGCACATTGTTTCCGATATCGAGTATATCGCAAAAGAAGTAATTGTAATGAAGAAGGGTACGCTGCTTGATGCAGCCCCACCCGATGCGTTAGTAAAAGAGATTGAAGGGAAAGTATGGTGCGCGCGCATACAGGAATCCGACCTTTTGGAAATGAAGCAGCATTATACTATTAGCAACATTATGCGGCAAAGTGACGGCCTTGAGGTTCGCATCGTTTCCGATGAGATGCCCGTTAGCGGAGCGGTACCGGTAAACCCCGGACTGGAGGATTATTACTTATACCATTTTGGTGAGGAGGCAAATCTCACCTTTTGCATGGATTAAGGATTTTAACTACAGCACATTGATTCGTGTTTGCGACTTGTTCACGGAGTATAAGAGCTACAACATCTTCGGGTATCCGGTACTGTATTTGCCTGTGGAAATTTTTGTTTTTGCTATAATATCTGTCATTGTTTTATTGCTTACCATTCGCGTTTTCAGAAGACATCAAATTACAAATGCATGATTTCCGCGCCGAATCTTACTTTGGCATAGCAATACCCCTGATGTAGTGCTTTGACCACTACATCAGGGGTGTTTTTTGCTTATTCGTTTGTGACTCGGTTGAGAATTCCGGTAATTTCATATCCTGTTTGCGGACATATCGAGGGCCATTTGGTAGTAGGGGAATTCCTGAAAGCCGAGGCTTTTGTAAAGCCGCCGGGCCGCGTTATTGAGTGGTTCCGTCTCCAAACGGAAGCGTACCGCCTTGTCCTTATATTCCCGGAACACACGGGTAATCAGGCTTTTGCCGATTCCCATGCCGCGGTACTCGGGGCGAACATAAATCTCCTCGAGCCAAACCGTCAGCCCGCCCGCTTCATTGGACCATGTGAGCGAAAGTAAGGCATATCCAGCGGCCATCCCGTTTTCTTCTGCCAAAAATGCATCGGCATAATGCCTGCCCATAAACAGCAGGTCAAAGGTTTTATCAAAATTGCTTTCCGGCACTGGATGCAGCACGGCGTCGGTATTATAAAACTCTTTCATCATGGCGGTCATCACCCGCTTGTCGCTGGGCTCCGGCCTGCGAATCAGCATGACTTCAAGTCCCTCCTGCAACAAAGTTGCCATAATCCCTTTTATTTTAAAACAACCGCGCGGAAGAAGTCAATTCGCACACGTATGGATTCAGGCGCGCTGAAGGTAATCGAGGCAGCCCACAACGTTGCCGCCTTTTTTGAACACGCGCGGCACACGCGTTGCAACACCGCAGACAATTTCATAATTAATCGTTCCGGTGCGCTCCGCAATTTCATCGGCTGTTACAGCCTGTTCTCCGTCGCGGCCCATCAGGGTCACAGTGTCGCCGGTCTGAACATCGGGGACATCCGTAACGTCGAGCATCAGCTGGTCCATGCAGACGCGACCGATGACGGGGGCACGCTTTCCGCGCACAAGCGCGCAGGCGTTCTCGCCGTACCGGCGCAGGTAGCCGTCTGCGTAGCCGATGGGCACCGTCGCCACAAGCGTTTCACGGCTGGAGGTAAACCTTCTGCCGTAGCTCACGCACGTTCCGGCAGGCACGGATTTCACCAACGCCACCGTGCTTTTCAGCGACATAACCGGCGTAAGCGGAACCTTGTTCTGAATCTTCCCTGAAGGCATCATTCCATAAAGAATAATGCCGGGGCGAACCATGTCAAGCTGCATTTCCGGGTAATCAAACACAGCCGCGGAGTTTGCGCAGTGGCGCAAAGAAAACCGCACGCCGCGCTCCGCCAAACGCTCAATGGCGCCGGTAAAGCAAGCAAACTGCCGCCTTGTGTAATCTGCGCCGGCTTCGCCCTCATCCGCCGAAGCGAAATGTGTGAAGATGCCCTCCGGATTCAGCCCCGGAAGACGGCATGCCCGCTCCATCTCATCAATTGCACCGACGTCACGGGCGGGGTTTTGGTAAAAGAAGCCGACGCGCGACATTCCGGTATCCACCTGAATATGCACGTTTACGGTAACGCCGGCTTTCACCGCTTCCTCAGAAAGTGCCGCCGCGAACTCAGGGCCGACGACCGCTTGGGAAATGCGGTTTTCCGCAAGCTCCTTTGCACGGTCGGGCTGTGTGTAGCCGAGAATCAAAATCGGCAGCTGTACTCCGACACGGCGCACCTGTTCCGCCTCGTCAAGATTTGAGACGGCAAGCCAGTCTGCACCGAGTTTTTCATAAAGAACGGCAATCTGTTCCGCTCCGTGGCCGTAGGCGTCCGCTTTAACCACACAGCATACCTTCGTCCCGGGGAGAAGGCATGAACGAATTGCACGATAATTGCTTTCCACAGCGTCCAGGTCGATTTCTGCCCAGGTGCGCCTGAGATAATTCATATACACTCCCGCTTTTTTACAGAAAATATTTTACTCCGGATTCAAAGATCTTTTGGTCTTTTGCTCCGGGCACGTTTTTACAGATATTGTTCCCACGGCGTTCCGAATGTCCCATCTTACCGAAGATGCGCCCATCCGGGCTTGTGATGCCCTCAATCGCCCAGACGGAACCGTTCGGATTCCAAGCAATGTCGCCGCTCGGCTCGCCTTCCGGCGTGCAGTACTGCGTGGCGATTTGGCCGTTTGCGGCAAGGAGATTCAGCGTCTTGTCATCCGCAACGAAGCGGCCTTCACCATGAGACACCGGCACCGCAAACACGTCGCCGGCCCCGACGCCCGCCAGCCACGGCGATTTGACCGAGGTGACGCGGGTATAGACCATGCGCGAAACATGGCGGCCCAGCGTGTTGAATGTCAGCGTCGGTGCATTTTCACTCAGCGGCATGATTGTTCCGTAAGGAAGAAGTCCGAGCTTGATGAGTGCTTGGAAGCCGTTGCAGATACCGAGAATCAAGCCGTCCCGTTCTTCGAGTAGTTTCGCAACCTGCTCGGCTACTTTGGGGCTGCGGAAGGTCGTGGCGATGAATTTGCCGGAGCCATCCGGCTCATCGCCGCCGGAAAATCCGCCCGGCAGCATGATAATTTGCGCTTTTGCAATTGCCTTTGCCATGCGCTCAATGGTTTCCTCAATATCCGCCGGGGAAAGGTTCTTCACCACAAGGACATCCGTCTCGGCGCCGGCGCGTTCAAACGCGCGCGCTGAGTCGTCCTCGCAGTTTGTTCCGGGGAAGGCCGGAATAAACACCCGCGGCTTTGCGGTTTTAATGGAAGGGGCTTTGGAGCTGCGCTGGGTATAGAGCGGAACATCTTCCACCGGAATGCTTTCCGCCTTGGTTGGGAAAATCTTCTCCAGCGTTCCGTCCCAAGCGGCAATCAGCTCGTCAAGCGGCAGAGTCTCTCTGCCAAGCTCAATCTGCGGCTCCGCAATCGTTTCGCCGAGGGAAATATAAGCCAGTCCTCCGTCCACGGCGCTGTCGTCCAAAGCGGCGATGATTGCGCCGGAAGCGGGGGCAAAAAGGAAATCTTCATTCAAAACCGCCGGGTTGAACCGGAATCCGATGCGGTTGCCGAACGTCATGCGCGCCACGGCAGCCGCAACGCCGCCTTCCCGCACGACGGAAGCCGCCGTAACGTGGCCGCTCTGCGTCATGTTGACGAAGCAGCGGTAATACTGCTCCAAAGCAGGCCAGTTCGGCATTTTTGTGGAGGAATCCTCCGGAATCGGGAAAAGAACCACCCTGCGCCCCGGTGCGCGGAACGCAGCCGAAATCGTACGGCTCGCCTTTGTCATGGCGACGGCAAAGCTCACGAGCGTCGGCGGAACATCGAGGTTTTCAAATGTGCCGCTCATGCTGTCTTTTCCGCCGATTGACGGAACACCGAGGCCGAGCTGTGCCGAAAGCGCACCCAGCAGGGCAGCGGCCGGCTTGCCCCAGCGTTTGGGGTCGTCTGTCATGCGCTCAAAGTACTCTTGGAAAGTCAGACGGCTCGTCAGCGGGTCCGCACCGACGGCGGCGAGCTTTGAAAGGCTTTCCACAACTGCGTAGGCAGCACCGTGGAACGGCGAAAAACGCGAAATTCCGGGAATAAAGCCGTAGCTCATGGCAGTTGCATCGTCTGTTTCTCCCGTGCCGACCGGCAGTTTAGCAACCATCGCCTCTTCCGGCGTGAGCTGGTATTTTCCCGCAAACGGCATCAGAACGGTTGCAGCACCGATGGTCGAGTCAAAGCGTTCCGCAAGGCCGCGCTGACCGCAAACCTCGAGACGGGCGAGGTTTTTGCGGAACGCCTCGCCGAGCGGTAGGCCGCGCAGGCATTCCGGCGCGTGCTCGCGGTAATTTTTCTCCGGATCCACGGCGGAAATGACGGCTTCCGCGTGCTGCGTCACGCCGTTTGTGTTCAGAAACGCGCGTGTGATGTTTACAATGGTCTTTCCGCGCCATCTCATTTTCAGGCGGGGTTCCTCGGTGACAACGGCTACCACCGTCGCGTCGAGGTTTTCTTCCCGCGCCGCACGGATAAACTTTTCCACGTCGCCGGGCGCAAGCACAACGGCCATGCGCTCCTGCGATTCGGAGATGGCAAGCTCCGTGCCGTCAAGGCCTTCATATTTTTTCGGTACGGCGTCGAGGTTGATGTCCAGTCCGTCGGCCAGCTCGCCGATGGCGACGCTTACACCGCCCGCGCCGAAGTCGTTGCAGCGCTTGATGAGCCTTACCGCCTCCGGATTGCGGAACAGGCGCTGAATCTTGCGTTCCGTGGGCGGATTGCCCTTCTGCACTTCTGCGCCGCAGACTTCAATGGATTGTGTGGTGTGGGCCTTGGAGGAACCGGTCGCTCCGCCGCAGCCGTCGCGTCCCGTAGCGCCGCCCAGAAGGACGACCACGTCGCCAGGCTGAGGATCTTCACGCACCACGTTCTTCTTCGGCACCGCTCCGATGACTGCGCCGATTTCCATGCGCTTCGCCACATAGCCCGGGTCATAGATTTCCGTCACCTGGCCGGTCGCAAGGCCGATCTGGTTGCCGTAGGAGCTGTAACCCTGTGCCGCGCCGGTTGTAATCTTGCGGGTCGGCAGTTTGCCCTTGAGCGTCTTTTCCAGCGGCACGCGCGGGTCGCCGGAACCGGTGACGCGCATTGCCTGGTAAACGTAAGCCCTTCCGGAAAGGGGGTCGCGGATGGCACCGCCGAGGCAGGTAGCAGCGCCGCCGAACGGTTCGATTTCCGTCGGGTGGTTGTGGGTTTCGTTCTTAAACTGCACGAGCCATGTCTGCGTTTCACCGTCTACGGTAACCGGCACTTCCACAGAACAGGCGTTGATTTCCTTGCTTTCGTCCAAATCCGGTATTTTACCGCGCCGGCGGAGCAGCTTTGCGCCGATGGTCGCCATATCCATGAGCGACACCGGCCGCTCGGTGTTTTTGCCGTAGACTTCCTCGCGCGCGCTGTAATATGCCTTGAGGGCGTCCTCAATGGCGGCGCTCACAGCCGATTTCTCCACGGTGATTTTTTCGAGCTGCGTCAAAAAGGTGGTGTGGCGGCAGTGGTCGCTCCAGTAGGTGTCGATGACACGCAGTTCCGTCACGGTCGGCTCACGGTGCTCGGTGTCCCGGAAATAGTCGCGGCAGAATGCAAGGTCCTCAAGGCTCATGGCAAAGCCCATGGAGTCATGGTACTTTGCAAGTGCTTCCCCTTCAAGAGTCAGAAAACCCGAAACAGTTGGCACATCGGGCGGCACATCCGCCTGTGCGGTCAGCGTTTCGGGCTTTTCAAACGATGCAAGCCGGCTTTCCACCGGGTTGATTATGTAGTTTTCAATTTTTTCCAGCTTGCCTGCTTTCAGGTTGCCCTTTATCGCCACGAGCTTTGCGGTGCGCACTTGCGGGCGCTCTCCGCGCGTAAGAAGCTGCACGCACTGAGCGGCAGAATCCGCGCGCTGATCATACTGCCCGGGGAGGTATTCCATCACGAAGGCGGAATAACCCTCCGGCAGCGGGTATGTTTCCTCATAGACGTTGTCCACATTCGGCTCAGAAAAAATGGTGCCTTTGGCTGCTTCAAATTCACTGCGTGACAGCCCCGCGATGTCGTAACGGTTGACAATGCGGACATCTTCCACAGAACCAAGACCGAGATTTTCTACCAAATCCGTTCTGATTTGGCGCGCTTCCACGTTAAATCCAGGTTTCTTTTCCACAAATATCCGGATAACTTCAGACATGTGTTTCCCCCGTTCCGCCGTGTTAACAGCACTTCGTCTCATGAAATTGGCTTACAGTATTATTCATTTTACCACATTGATTCCATACCGAAAAGAGTGAAAGCAACCTAATTTTCACCCCTTCTGGGCATAGAAGTTGGCTTACTTGATTGATGCGGCCTTTTTCATCAGTGCAGAGGCGATGCGTCCTGCGGAGGCAACACTGGTCTGTGAAGAATCTTCTACAAGCACAACAAAAGCATAGGGGGTGCTGTTGTTCGTCGAATAGCCGACCATCCAGCAGTTCGGTTTTTTTCCGCCACCGACTTCGGCCGTGCCCGTCTTTGCGCAGACGTTCATACCGGGGAACAAATCGTCGCCGTAAGAATCGGTAACGTTGTAGCGCATATATTCGCGCAGACGCGCCGCTGTGGTAGGGCTAACCATTTCATTTCCGGTTTGAGCCGTGCCGACCTTCACCGGGATGCCGACCGGTGAGACAACGCTTTGCACCATGTAGGGCATAACGGGCGTACCTCCGTTCGCAATGGCACCCATAAGCACCAGCAAATGGAACGGGTTTGCAAGGTCGGTATACTGCCCGACGCCGGACCAGCCGAGTTCGTCCGCCGAAGCGCCGCTGACGTCGTAACTGCCTGCCGCTGTCGGAATTCCGTCCAGAGAGAATGAGCTGTTGAAGCCCATCTTGTTCGCTGCCGCCGTCATTTTAGAAGCGCCAAGCTCCACGGCAATCTGCGCAAACGCAACGTTGGAAGATTTCGCAAGCGCCTTCTTGAAATTCAGCGTCCCGTAGGAGCCCATATCGGTGATTTTGTTGCCGTTGATGATAACGCTGCCGTTGCAGGCCCATGTGCGGGAATCCAAATCCGGAAAATTCTCGATTGCGGCGGCGGACGTAACGAGCTTGAACACAGAGCCCGGCGTAAAGGTTGAGGAGAGTACTTTGTTGAGATAAGCGCCGCTGTAACTCTCGTTTGTGGCAATATCCTTCGGCGGGTTTTCAGGGTCAAAGTCCGGCGTGCTGACCATGCAAAGAAGCTCGCCTGTTTTGTAGTTGTAAAGTGCGGCGGCACCGTTTCTTCCGTTCAGCTTTTCACGGGCAAGGCGGCACAGGTCGCTGTCTATGGTAAGGTGGATGCTGCACCCGTTGGTTTTGCCGGTCGGGGAAACAAGGCCGGTGATGAAATTGTAGCCGGAAAGCTCCGAGCGATAGCAGTACTGCACGCCGGTAGAGATGTTTCCATCGGTGTCGCCCACAACATGGAGCAAGGCACGGCGGGTGCTTACATCGCTGCTGTAAACGCGCTTGCCACCTTTCGTCTGGGCAATGACGTTGCCATCGCGGTCATAGATGCTCCCTTCGCTCGAGGAGACCGAGTTCCCGGAGATGTGCCCATTGAACGGCTGAACCGCCCATTTGCCTCCTTCGGTTACAAGGCCGTAGAGAAAGACGCCCATCCCGAAGAAGAAACCCGCGGCCAGCAGAAAAAGGATCAAGGAGCGTGCTCCAGTTGTTTTCATCTTCTTCTCCTCCTTGCCGCATAAGTTCGTTCATCGCACGCCTTTATAAACGCAAGCATACCCCATGAGGCTACCATGCTCGAACCGCCGAGGCTGATGAACGGAAGCGTCACGCCGGTCAGAGGCAGAACGTCCGTTGCGCCGAATACATTCAGGCACGCTTGGAACAGCAGCAGCCCGCCGGCCGTACACGCCGCAATTGAATACAGCGCCGAGCGGCTACGTGTCGCTTCTCCGCGCGCGTAAAGCGCGAGAAACACAAGCACAAAAGTAACCGTGAGCGCCATCACAAGGCCCATCTCTTCACAGACCATGCCAAAGACAAGGTCGCTCGTTGAGGCAAAGACGTCTTTGAGGCACCCCCGCCCGAGGCCGACGCCGAACAGCCCGCCCGAGGCGGAATAGCTGAGCACGCGCGTCTGCTGAAAGCCCGCGTCGCCCGTGTGTTCCCAAACATGGCGCCAGACCTCAAATCGCTGCGCGACATACGGCTTGAATTTTAGAATCAGGAACACGCCGAATGCCGCGACGGAGCACGCAAGCGCAATGGTTCTTAGGCTCCCGGAGCGCATGAATGCAATAATCAGGAAGCCGACGAAGAAAATGCAGGCCGTGCCGAAATCGCGCATGAGGAAAAGCGAGCCCATGCAAACGCCAGAGAAGGCGATGAACCCCGTCAGGTTCTTGGTTGTCTGCAGCCTGTCCAAAGTAGAAGTACCCACAATGATAAACGCAACCTTGATAAACTCGGAGGGCTGCACCGTAACCGGGCCGATGGATATCCAGTTCCGAGCGCCGTTTCTGCTTTTCGCCAGCAGCAGGTTTGCCGCAAACAGCAAAATGGCAAGCGCAGCAATTTGCAAGCGCCACCGTGTTACGCGGTCCATGTCGCCGAGGAACCAGATGAGAAAGCGGAAAAAGACAAGGCCGAGCACAATCGCTGCAAGCTGCGTAATCGAGCTTTTCAGGTCGGCGGCAGACTGCAGCGCCAATCCCACACCGCAGAGGAGAAACGCCAAGGTTTCCAGTTCAAAGCTGATGTGCCCCATGATTTTAATGGAATAAAAATAGAAAATCAGTTCACATAGCATCAGAACAGCTAGCGGAATCATCGGCTTCAGCTGGAGTTTGCCGGCGGAAAACCCAACCTGAAGCATCAGCATAATCTGCGTCATCAGCACGGCTGTCATCAGTGAAAACGGAGAAGCCGCCGGACGTCTGGGCGCAGGCGGGGCCACGCCCACATCGTCGGCTCGCTTGAACATCACCACTGTGGAGCCCATAGCAAAAACATCGCCCGGAAAAACCGGCGTGCGTTCTTTAATCCGTTTTCCGCCCACATAAGTGCCGGATTTTGAATTGGTGTCGACAAGAAACCAACCGCTTTCTCGGCGCATGAGGACAGCGTGGGCGCGGCTTACCGTTTGGTCACGCAGCACAATGTCACAACTCCGGCTGCGCCCGATGGAGTTTTCCCAGTAAAAAACGGGGAAAAGTTGGTGCGTTGTCATATCCTCCAGAACCATAATGGGGGTTTTGCGCCGCTTGCCAAGGCGCATGGAGGTAAAGCACCGCACGGCCGTTAAGATGCAAAGAACCGCAACGGCAACGCGGAGCACATAAAGCAAAACCGAAACAGCGCCAGAAGAAAGCGCAGCGAGATTAATTGTAGGCAAAAGCGGCAATCCTCCTTTTCATAAGTACTCCCATTATAGCGGAAAAATCTCTCAAAGTAAAATCGCCCGTTCCGCGATGAGGCCTAGGTTTCTTGTGCTGCACCAATATACCGAGCTTGTCAAATTTTGTCCGCAGCCTGTCCAATTTTGTTTATACATGGTTATATTTGTAATTATTAGGCACATCATCCTATAATCTTCCCCCATAAATCCAATATTTTACACGATTGCCATTTCATAGAATCATCACTAAAATATCTTCGCTAGCCTGCGTTTTTTGTGTAATTTGGAAGGAGGATGAAAAAATGGCACCATTCAAACGGTGCGGTACCCGTGCACTGAGCGTGTTTGTTTCGGCCGTTGTGTGCATGAGTACCATGGGACTCGGCAACTGCAGTACAAAAGCTGCTACTACTGCTGCCGTCGACCTCGTAACAAACGGAACCTTTGAAAACGGTACCGCTGAAGGGTGGAGCGACATGTGGAGTTGCACCCTCACCCCTACCACCGAACAAGCCCATGGAGGGAACTATAGCTTGCTCGTCACCGACCGGGCCGGAAACTGGGCTGGTCCTCAGCTGGATGTTCTCGGCAAAATGGAAGTCGGACACACGTACGAAGTTTCCGTGTGGATTCGTGCGCAATCGGGAAGCGACACGGCAAGCCTCACGATTAAGCGGAAGGATTCCGGTGGATCTGAGCAGTACGACTCCATTATTTACCAGCAGCCGATTTCCGCCTCGAAATGGACCAACATTACCGGCACCTACACACTGACGGACACCAACTCTCTGGACGAATTGGCATTCTACATAGAAGCAACAAAGCAAGAGACCAATTTCTATGTTGACGACATCTCCATCATCGACCAGAATGCGTCACCGAAGTCGATTCAGACGGACATCCCGTCGCTGAAAGACGTGATTAAATCGTACCCAATCGGCACATGCCTGCAGACCGACCAAATCGGCACGGTCGACGGGGACCTGATTGTGAAGCATTTCAACAGCATCACGCCTGGCAACGAATTCAAGCCGGATTATTATTATGATCCGAATGATGCGAGCCACAAAATGGATTTCACAAAGCAAGACCAGCTGGTTGATTTCGCAATCGCCCACAATATGATTATGCGCGGCCACACGTTCTGCTGGGCCAACCAGACGCCGGACTGGTTCTTCCAGGACCCGACGGACAGCACGAAAACCGCAACGAAGGAACAGCTTCGTGCTTTGATGAAAAAGCACATCACAACCGTTCTGGAGCACTTTAAGACAAAATATGGTAAAAATAACCCCATCTACTGCTGGGACGTTGTGAATGAGCCGATCACCGAAGACGGCCGGCTCAAAGCTTCCGCCGACAAGAACGACACCGCCAACTACAACATGTGGGGCGCCATTCTCGGGGAGGAATACATTGAAGACGCGTTCCGCTATGCACACGAAGCGGACCCGAGCATGAAGCTGTTCATCAACGACTACAACCTTGAGAACAACAACGCGAAAACGCAGGGTATGTATGACCTTGTGAAACGCATGCTCGCAAAGGGCGTTCCGATTGACGGCATCGGTATTCAAATGCACATCACCGCGACCAGCCCGTCCATCGAAAACATCAAGGCCGCCATTGAAAAACTCGGTTCTCTCGGCCTGCCGATTCAGATTACCGAGCTTGACATGGGCATCGACTCCAACACGGCGGCAAACCGCCTGCTGCAGGCAAGGCGCTACAAAGAACTCTTCGATCTGTTTGAACTGGAAAGTAAAAAAGGCATCCTTAAGGCTGTTACCATCTGGGGCAGCGCCGACATTTCCTCTTGGCGCCAAACCACCTACCCGCTTCTGTTCGACAACAACTACCAGGCAAAACCCGCCTACTGGGCCATTGTTGACCCCTCGAAGCTGACTCAGCTTGACACGCAGGTCTGCAAGGCGTATAAAGGCTCGCCGAAGCTCGGCAGCACGGTTGATTCCACCTGGTCCATCATCAAGGGACTGAGCACCTCCACCTACGCAAAAGGGGTAGACGGCGCTTCTGCTTCCGTCAAAGCGATGTGGGACGACCAGAACCTCTATCTCTTCGCGGATGTCGCAGACTCCACGGTCGCTCAGAATGACAGCGTGGAATTCCTCGTGGACAACAACGGCACGGTCAAGACCTATCGTGTGGCAAGGAAAGATGCTCAGAGCGGAAAAGACTTGACGCTTTATGTCTCTTCCACGAGCAAGGGCTACACCGTTCAGGCCGCGATTCCGATTGCCTCGCTGAAACCGCAGAAGGGCAACAGCATCGGGTTTGATGTACGGGTAAATGACGACCGCGGCAGCGGCACCGTAGAGTCTGTTTCCGTCTGGAACGACTATCTGCTTGGCTCCGACGCCACGAATCTCGGAAGCCTCAGCCTTGCGGGCGAACCGATGACCGCCGACTGCGTTTACGGAACTCCGAGCATTGACGGTACCGTAGACGACATTTGGGCGAACGCAAAAGAAATCACCACCGGCACATGGGTCACCGGAACTTCCGGCGCAACCGCAAAGGTTAAGACCATGTGGGACGAAAAGAACCTCTACATTCTTGCCACTGTGACCGACCCGGTTCTGAGCGACAAGAGCGCGAACGAGTGGGAGCAGGATTCCGTCGAGATCTTTGTGGACCAGAACAACCACAAGACTTCTTCGTATGAAACCGACGACGGCCAGTACCGCGTGAACTTCAAGAACCTGCAGAGCTTCGGCAGCAGCACGCCGCAGGCCGGCTTCAAATCCGCGGCAACGGTCATTTCGGGCGGTTATCTGGTAGAGATGGCGATTCCGTGGACAGAACTTGTCCCGAAAGCCGGTACACTCATCGGCTTCGACGCTCAGGTGAACGACGGCGACGAATCCGGTACTCGCACAGGTGTTGTTACTTGGTGTGACCCCTCCGGTTCTTCTTACATGGATACCTCTGGCTTCGGCAACTTGGTCCTTGTCAAGGCAGAAGAACCCTCGAGTTCAGGGCCCGAGTCCAGCTCAAGCTCAAGTTCCGGTGCTAGCTCGAGTGCCAACTCCGGCTCAAGCAGCGCAAGTGCTTCTTCCGCAGCCGCCTCTTCGGGCAGCTCGCAGAACAGCCCCAAGACCGGAGATACTTCCGACATGTTCCCGTTCCTTCTTTGCCTGCTGATTTCCGGTTCCGCATGCGCGGTGCTCGTGATTGTGCGCAAAGCACAGAAAAAGGCAAACTGATTTTGCAAAGATTTTGTCGCTTCATCAAATAGAAAAAACAAACAACAAAATCCCCCTAATGCAGTAATTCTGAATTAGGGGGATTTCGATTGGATTCTTGTTGAATCGACAAAGCATCTCGGCTGGTATCCGTGACAAATAATGCAGGTATCCATTTTTTGGCATAAAAGTACCTCCTGTTGCAGTTCCCATACTACAACAGGAGGTTTTTTCACTGCTCGTTTGTGGAGTATCGTTCAGTTTTCCACATCAGGAGGTATTTTTGTTGAATATCCGTTTTTACGGGTTTGGTCTCACAATTATTTCTCAGAAATCCGCCGAATCAGCGTCTCGGCAATTCGGTCGAGAGGAAGCTGCTGCATGACGGCTCCTATATTGTATGCAACCATCGGCATGCCGTAGACGACGCAGGAATCGCGGTCCTGCCCGATGGTAAATGCTCCCGCTTCGCGCATGTGTAGAAGCTCATGTGCTCCATCCTGCCCCATGCCCGTAAGGATAACGCCGATGGCATCCTTCCCGGCGCATTTTGCGGCGGAATCGAACAGAACGCCGACGGAAGGGCAGTGCCCGTTAACTTTTTCGCCCGGCGCACAGCGCACATAATACCCGTTCGCGTCTTTTTTGAGGGACATCTGCATGCCGCCGGGGGCAACAAGCGCAGTTCCGGGAAGAACTCGGTCGCCGTCTTTTGCCTCCGAAATTCTGAGTTTTGAAATGCGGTTCAGGCGCTCGGCATACATTTTCGTGAAATCCTGCGGCATGTGCTGGGTAATTACGATTCCCGGCATCGTGGCGGGCAACTTTTCCAGAATCGACGCCGTAGCCTCGGTTCCTCCTGTGGAAGCTCCGATGGCAATGACGTTGTATTTAAATTTTCCGTTTGAAGTCGCAGTCGCTGCGGCAGGCTGTGCGGCAGTCACTTTCGTGGACGTAATACGCATGCTGACCGCAGCAGCGGCAGCCAGCTTCACAATCGTGCAAAATTCCTTGGAAAACGCATTTAAGGCCGCGGAATTCGGATACGTCGGCAGACGAATGAATTCCGCATCGTGGATTCCCACGGTCTGCACGGTTTCAGGGGAGCCTTCGCCGATGACGATGCATGGTGCAAAATTCGTCTCTTCGCACGGCTGCAAGCGGTCCAGAAGGTCTGCAAGTTTCCAATTCATTCCCGGGTTCTCACTGAGGACGATGACATCAGGACGGGTTTTCGACGCAATTTGCTCAGGAGATTCCTGCATGAAGTTGTCTGGCAAAATTTCAAGGGAGCTATCATCTTTTACCACTTGCCGGATGATGTCCCGAAATATTACGGAATCACTCAAAACGAGAATTCTTGTACTCTTGTGGATCATCTCTTCGCATCAAGCCGTCCTTTCTGGTAAATAGACGGTTCAACGTAGTGGAGGTCTGGAACTTCGTTTTGAATATTTTCCGAATGGCCGATAAAGAGGTAGCCGCCTGGTTTGAGCATGTTGCAGAATTTGCGGATTAGACTGTCTTTCGCTTCTTTGGTGAAATAGATCATGACGTTCCTGCAGAAAATGAGGTCGAACGGCCGCTGAAAATGGAAATCCTCCATCAGGTTTAGCCTGCGGAAGATTACTTCGCGGCGGATTTCATCCTTCAGCAGAAAGACGTCATCGGACTGAGTAAAGTAAAGGCGCTTCCAGCTTTCCGGCAGATTTTGAAGGTCCTCTGCGGAGTAAACCCTTTGCTGGGCTTCGGCGAGGACCTTTGTTGAAATGTCCGTTGCCAAAATGCGGGTGTCCCACCCGGGAGACTGCCGGAAGAAGTCCTTCATGGTCATAACGGCCGTGTAGGCTTCTTCACCCGTGGAGCAGCCGGCACTCCAAATGCGCAGGGAGTGCTCACGGTTTTCTTTGAGCTGCTGAGGAAGAATGACCTCGCGCAGGAAGTCGAAATGCCTCGGCTCACGCATAAAGTAGGTGTGGTTGGTTGTCAGTTTGTTCAGAAGTGTGTTGAGTTCATTTTCGTTTTGCTTTAGGTACGAAAAATACTGGGAAAAACTCGTGAAATCATGCTTTACAAGGACGGAATACATCCTTGCCTCAATCAACAGTCTTTTTTTGCTCAGGTCGATTCCGTAATTATTACGGATATAGGTGACAAGCCAAGAAAATTCGTCATCGGTAAGCTGGATCATGCTGTGAAAGTCGACCTTTCGATTCCCGAAAAAACGGTTTAATTATTTCTGGATTTATCAATTTCTGTAAAGGTTTTGTACATTGAGAATCAGGCTGATGCTGCCGTCACCGAGAATTGCGCAGCCGTCAATGCCGGATTTGCGGGCACGGAACTGCTGCAGGTAAGTAGGCAGGCTCTTGACAACGACCTGATGTTCCCCGAGCAGCGCATCGGCGAAAATGCAGAACGAAGTGTCGTGCGCACCCACGAGGATGACGATGCCGTCTTCAATATCGGTAACTTTTGTGTCGAGATTGTAAGCCTTGTGCAGGCGGATGAGCGGATAATATTTCTCGCGTACTTTGATAATCTCGCGCATGTCGGTGTCATACATAATGCTTTCTTTCGTTGCTTTGAAAGACTGCAGAATGTTCTTAATTGGAATCGTGAACATGGTGTCACCGACAGAAACCTTCATGCCGTTGATAATAGCGAGCGTCAGCGGAATCTTGAAAGTCGTCTTTGTGCCCTTTCCGGGGGTGCTGGTGATTGTCACTTCGCCGCCAATTTTTTCAACATTATCCTTAACGACGTCCATGCCTACGCCGCGGCCGGAGAATTCCGTAACAACGTCGTTCGTTGAGAAGCCCGGCATAAGCAGGAACTGGAAGATTTCCTGTTCGGAGTATTCACTGGCCGGCTTAGTAAGAAGGCCTTTTTTCTCAGCTTTGCTGAGCACCTTGGCGCAGTCGATGCCTTGGCCGTCGTCTTCCACGCTGATGAGAATATCGCCGCCCGTGTTCTGCGCCGTGAGCGTAACCGTGCCTTCTTCCGGCTTGCCGGCGCGCCGACGCTCCTCTGGGGTTTCGATGCCGTGGTCCATGGAGTTGCGGACCAAGTGCATGATTGGGTCAGAAATGCTGTCGACGATGGTTTTGTCCACTTCAGTTTCCTCGCCCACAAGCACGAGTTTGGCGTTCTTACCGAGCTTTTTGTTCATGTCGCGCACGACGCGGTTCATCTTCTGGAACACCGTGGAAATCGGAACCATGCGGATGGACATGACAATTTCCTGAAGCTCATCGGTCAGCTTGCGCAGCTGCCGAGTGGCTTTTGCAAAGTTGTTGTCAAGTCCCGCAGCCTGCAGGGCAGGGTTGGAAGTAACCATCGACTCGGTAATAACAATCTCGCCCATGAGGTCCATGAGAGTGTCGAGCTTTGAGAGGTTCACGTTAATGAGGCTTTGCTTGACAGGGGTATGCTGCTGCTCAGTCCGTGTCGCATTGGCGGCGGGAGCAGCCGGCCCCTCTGTTTTCTTTTGAGCCGCAGGCGGGATGATCTCGCTGTAGCTCTTGGTGTAGGTGAAATTCTCAATGACCGGAACAGCCTTCTTGAGGTCTGCTTCGGTGCGGAAGAAGAGAAAGAATCCGTCGCGCACAATCACAGCGGCCGTTGCCGGGTTGGTGTCGATGTCTTTCGGAGAATAGTCAAACTCCGGAACAACGTCGCGGAGCTCCCCTGTGAGCATAAATGCGCGCAGGTTGTCCATCTGCGCTTCTTCATCCAAAAACACACGCGCGGCGTATGGGAATCCTTTTTGCGTTTCCGCGTTCAGAAGGTCGCCCGCAGCAGCGAGGTCAGCAGGGGCAGCTGGCGCGGCAACAGCGGAAGAAGAGGCCGCGGGAGCTGCTGTAGGTGCGGCTTCCGGAGAAGGCGCAGCGCCTGAAATCTTTTGCAGAAAATCGTTAATTTCCTGCTCCAAATTGCCGATATCAGTAGTAAGAGGCTGGCCGGAGCGAACCTTGTCCATTTCGCTTTTGAGGAAGTCTCCGGCGCGGAACATCATGTCGATGAGGGGCTCTATGTACTCTTTTGCCACACCCTTTTCGCGGACGACGGCAAAAAGATCTTCCATCTTATGAGCGATAACAGTCAGGCTGTTGAACTGCATCATGGCAGAAGAACCTTTAATGGTATGCATGATCCGGAAGATCTCGTTGATACTGTCTTGGTCAAATGCTTTGTTTTTTTCACATGCAAGCAGAATATCATCCAGATGCTCCAGTAGATCGTCATTTTCAAATAAGAAGACATCCAGCATAGAATCTGTTCCGTTATCCATATCTATCACTCCCACTCGATTTTATGTCATCTAGCGGCTTGACTTGTGCAGATAACACAATTATAGTTTATCTGTGATAATATTATTATATCATTATATATCGGCGAGTGAAGTCGATTTTTTAGAAAATTTTGTCTGTTTCTGTCACTTTGGATCATAATATCATTCTTAGGGAAGAAAGAAGGGGGAAAGCGCATGCCGGATAACCTGCGGATTACTACGCCGGTTAATACTCTGAATGAAATAGCAAGGCCCAACCAAGCGGTAGAGGCGAACCGGGTGCCGAAGACCGGAAACACCACTGAGCCGAACTTGCAGTCAGCCGACCTGCTCCTGAGTGGTTCTGTTTTCAACCAGTTCCTTCGCCAGTTGGAACAAACACCCGGCCTTGACCAGACCCTCATGCGGCTTCTGGGTGACGCAGCAGCGGCGCAGTATGCCTCGCAGGCCGGAATATCTGATTTCGAGCAGAACATTCCCGAACCGATGAAGGCACTTGTTTCCGCGCTCGCCACAGACGCGGACGGAATGATGGAGGAAGTCAGGGCACAAAGCAAAGACTCGACCCTGTTCACCGGTCCTTTGTTCCGGTTCCTTGACCAGCTTTCCGCACAGGAAGCCGACCCGCAGTTCGACCTTCACGTTGCGAATTTTCTGAAGGCATACAGCGGCGTGCAGAATGCCGCTGGAACCCGCGCAGCCATTCACAGAAACCTTGAACAGCTGAAATACACCATTCCGCTTCCGTTCGCGAAGCGGCTTGTGCCGTTAATTGCGGAACTGACCGGCGACACGGACGCCGATCTTGCTGTTTTGAAACAAAAGATTATTCCGCTGCTCGGCGAATACGCCGCAAAGACGAACGAGATCGGAAAGCCGCGCGACACCATCTCCATGCTGCTGAACAACACGGCAATTCTCAACGAGAGCACGCGCGCGAACCTCAATGCGAAATTCAACGAGCTGTATGTCTACTGCAGGGACACACTGAACCTGCCGCAGATGACGCTCAATATGTTGCGAGCCTTTTTTGCCGCAGAGCTTTCCGAGACAAACGACAGCAAAAAGGAAGCGTTTCTCAGCAAGCTGACCTCGCTGCTATCCGCGACGGGAAAGGCGGCGGAGGGAATCGACCGCACCGTTCTCCACGACATTACGCGGTCGCTTTTGCTGGACAGCAGCGTCTTTATGCCGTTTGTTCATTTGGTTCTGCCTGCGCAGATTGACGGACGTTTCCTGTTTGCCCAGATGTGGATTGAAAAGACCGACCCGGACACAGCCGGAAAAGGGCAAAGAAGAGCGGTAACAGGGCCAAAGAACATCTATCTTTCGTTCGAAATTCAGGATCTCGGCCTGTTTGAGGCTTCGGTGAGCTTGATGGGAAAGCAGGTCAACATGAAGCTCGCATGTCCTCCGACCTTCCGTAGCTTCAACTCAGAAATCCGCAACAGCATCTCTTCCATTCTGAGGCGGAACGGCTTGGAACCCGAAGAAGTTCGGGTTTCTTCGGCACAGAGCAAGCCGCAGATTCCGGATATTATCCTTCAGAAAGTCAAGGAAAGAAGGAGGTCTGTCGATGTCACAGTTTGAACGGCTGCAAAAGGCTGCTGCGCTGAAATACAGCGATAACGGAACGGATTCCGCGCCGGTTGTCGTAGCCTCGGGTTCGGGGCATATTGCCCAGACGATTATCGACATCGCCGAAAAAAACGGTGTCCCTGTTTTCCGGGACAGTTCGCTTGCGACGCTTCTTTCCCAGCTTCAGTGTGACACGGAGATTCCGCCCGAGCTTTACCGCGCCGTGGTGGATATCTACGTTTATTTCCTCGGTTTCCGCGTGGACCAAAACGGTAAAGTCGTGCGTGGATCCCCTGCGGAAAAGCCTCCGGAAGAAGGCTCGACAAAAGTCGACGAAAATCCAATAAATCTCCCAGAAAATGCTAAAGAAATCCGTCCCTGAACCGATATATTTAAGTAAACATATTGTGAGGCCATCTTCCGTTCCCGTTACGAAAATCATAGTTATTTCTTTCGTTATTTCTAAGTAGAAAAAGGTGAAATGAATGAAGACGTTGAAAGAAATGCGTAGAGAAAATGCAGTGGCTGCCGACCTGCATACCGAGAAATATCTGACTTTTTTCATAGACGGTCAGCTTTTCACCATTCCCACTTCCGAAGTGGTTGAAATCATCCGAATGCAGCCTATTACATACATTCCGAATACGGTTGCCTATGTAAAGGGCGTCATCAATCTTCGCGGGAAAGTGGTTCCCGTCATTGATATGCGCCTGCGTTTTCAAAAGGAAGAAGTTCCTTACGACACGCGCACCAGCATCGTCATTGTAGAAAAGAAAGACATGACGGTGGGCTTGATTGTGGATTCCGTGAGGGATGTTCTTGACGTTTCCTCGGCGCAAATCAGTGATTCGCCGAAATTCTTCGGAAGAAATGCCATCGGGAAAAATGCAGTAAGCAAGAATTTTGTTTGCGGCATGGTAACGCTCAGCGAGAATGAGACCGCTATGCTTCTCGATATTGCAAAGGTCTTGACCCATCACTCCAGAGACAGCGTAAAAGCCGCTGAAAAGACCGACAGCGCAGTGGATGCCTCTGTCCAGGAAAAGGCTCAAGGAAATTAATTTTCTCCTTACTTTTTTTGGGGAGGGGAGGCTTAAATGCTTCCAATTTCAGAACAGTATCTGCATTCGCCGTGCGAAGTCCGTTCCATGAAAAACTCGTTGTTTTTAATGGGTTACATCAGCAGCTTTACGGAGGACGGAATCCAGATCGAATCCACAGACCGAATGCCGATTATTCACTGCAATACGGTAGTAAAGATCAGCATGATGAACAGTAGACTCGGGTTTCAGACCCTAGTTGGTAAAGTGTATCTTTCCACGGATTCCATGCTGCGTGTGGTGGACCTGCAGAATGCTATGGACTATGAAAAGCGAAATTTCTTCCGGGTCAAGGTAGACACGGTGGCGGAAGCCATTCTCGTCCCACCTGTTACGGAAGCTGAGAACGAAACCAAGCCCGCCCGTAAACCTGAGCGCATTGTAGTACGAGACATCAGCCTGAGCGGTCTGTTCTTTGTCAGTGGGTTGGAGTTGTCAGTTGGTGATCAGCTGATTGTGAACCTGAGCATTTACGACACGGTGGTGTCGCTGCTGTGCAAGGTTGTGCGAAAAAGTTCTGTGGAGCTTGGCACAATGAACGGCTATGGGTGCGAATACCTTGATAATTCTGGAAAGCAGTTTGATATTCTCTGTAAATACTTATTTGATTGTCAACGTGAACAGATCCATATGATGAAGCAATACACGGAAGAAGTGCGCCGTGCCGGAAACACTACGCAGAATCACATAGATTCCGGCGGACGCTGAAATAACAAATGAGGTGAAAAGAATTGGAACAGCCGGAAATGATAGAAGAAACCCAAGAGCAGAAATCTGCAGAAGGAGAACAGAGGTACCTAACATTCTGGACGGCCAGCGAGCTTTATGGAATTCCTATCTCCGATGTCGTTCAGATTATCAGCATGCAGGAGATTACTCCCCTTCCCGATTTCCCGAACTATGCAAAGGGAGTCATCAATCTGCGTGGTAACATCATTCCGGTGATTGACATGAGAATCCGTCTCAAGAAGCCGGAAGTTGAGTACACCGACAATACCTGCATTATTGTAACAAACATCCAGGATACCTACATGGGGTTTATTGTTGACACGGTCGATCAGGTTACTACCATCGACCCAGAGGACATTACCCCCGCACCAAGAGTCTCGAAAGAAGTTACCAACCATTATCTGACTGGTATCGGGCAGGTGAACGATAAGGTAGTCCTGATCCTCGACCTTTCCAAAATCCTGACGGAGAGTGAATTTAAGCAGGTGACGGAAACAGCGCTTCAGGAAGAGAAAGATGATTCTGAAAACTGAAATTCAGGAAGAGGAGTATTGAGGATTATGAACAATAAGAAAAACAAACGCGAGATTAAAAAATTTTTATTCTTTGGAATCTTTTTGGTTGTGCTGATGCTGCTGCCTTTGGTAGCTTTGGTTGTCTGTTCTTTTACAATGGGAGGCAACCCGGAACAACTCGGCAAGTTCTTTGCTAATGCGTCTATTGTGTCTTTAGTCTATCTAATTGTTGTTTTAGCACTGGGAATTTTCTTCCTGGCAAGATTCGTTAAAAGGCAATCTACCTATGTAAAGAAAATTGCCGAGGATATTCAGGAACTCAAGCAGGGTCAGTTTGATTTTATTGACACAGAGACAAACTCAGAGGACGAAACAATCAACGCTCTGATTGATTTCTCCAATCAGCTCAATAACATATCGGCAGATCTTGTCAATGTGTTCAAGAAAATGTCAGAGGGCGATTTGACCGTAAGCTTGAAGGCTGACCTCATCGGCGACTGGAAGGCCATTGGCGAAGCGGTCGAAACGATGAAGGCTCGCATGAACGATGTGTTCACGCGCATCAAGGCCGCCGCGGAGCAGACGGCAAGCAGTTCGGAACAGGTTGCAAGTGCCTCTCAGGCACTGGCTCAGGGCGCTACGGAGCAGGCAAGCGCCATTCAGGAGCTTTCTGCGACCGTGAGCGAGATTTCAACCCACGCCCGCAACAATGCCTCCAACGCGGCAAATGCCGACCAAGCTTCATCCCTTGCTGAGCAGAAGATTACCGAAGCAAGCCAGAACATGCAGGACATGATTCGGGCAATGGGCGAGATCAGCGATGCTTCCAATAAGATCAGCAAAATCATCAAGACCATCGACGACATCGCCTTCCAGACCAACATCCTTGCTTTGAATGCCGCAGTAGAAGCGGCACGCGCCGGTGCGGCAGGCAAAGGCTTTGCTGTTGTTGCCGATGAAGTCCGTAACCTTGCAAGCAAGAGTGCAGAAGCTGCAAAGGATACAACGCAACTGATTGAACAGGCAATCCAGGCGGTTGAAGAAGGACAGAAGATTGCACAGATTGCTGAGAAGACCCTGAAAGAAGTGGAAGAGGCTTCCGACGTTTCCAATAAACTGGTGAACGAAATCGCCAGCGCTTCAAACCAGCAGGCTGCTTCTATCGGCCAGATTACCCAGGGTCTGCAGCAGATTTCTGCGGTGGTTCAAACGAACTCGGCTACGGCAGAACAGAGCGCGGCCGCAAGCCAAGAGCTTGCAGCGCAGGCTAAGGTTCTCAAGACTGCTCTTGCTTCCATTAAGATGGTAGAGACAAAACAGAAAGAAGAGGCGAAAGAGAAACCTGCTGAAAAACCTGAAACCAAGGAGCCTCAGGCAAAAGCAGCAGTTTCGTCTGAAGTTACCGACGATAAATACGTCTAATATCTATGAAATTATGTAACAGGCACCTTCCGGGGATATCCTCGGAAGGTGCTTTTTTGCGCGGAAGCTAAACAAAAGAGGAAAAAAGCCGATATACTAAGTAGATTTTACAGAGTTGAGATAAGTTAACTTTTCAATATGAATGGAGGATGCTGCATGAGTACATCAACAACATCGACCTCATCGTCGATTCCTTCTTTTTATACAATGGATGGCACCACGCGCTTAAACGGTTCGGAATTTGCTTCGGGTCTGGATACTCAAAATCTGATTAAAGCGCTGACTGCCAAAACGTCCGAAAAAATTGCAAAACAGCAGCAGCTCCAGCAGAAGGTTGAATGGAAGCAGGAAATGTACCATGAGATTGAAGACCTGCTGCAGAGTTTTTCGGATAATTACCTGTCTTACTCAACAAAATCCTCCACAAACCTGATGAGCAAGAGGTTCTTTGATGCGGAACAGCTTGTCAGCTCGAATTCCAGTGTCGTTACGGCAACGGGAGATGCGGCGGATGCTGGAAATGTGGTGATAAACAGCATCACGAAGATTGCAAAACCCGCAGTTTTAACCGGTTCCGATGTATCTGTGCCGGATATTCATACGATGTCGCCATTGAAAAACACCATTGCTTCTTCTTCTTACCTCAATGTGGAAGTAGGAGGAACTTTATATACCATTTCCCTCGGCAGCAATCTTGCGATTCCCGACAGCGCCGATGAAATAATTTCCGACTCCTCCTTCCTTCAGAAGCTCGCAGATAATCTGAACAACCAGGTGAAGAAAGCCGGCCTTACAGGAAAGATTTCGTTTGCTGTGAGCGATGGTTGCATTACCATGACAGCTACCGATGATTCTACCAAAATCACCGGAGCTTCTCAGAATTTTATCGACGGACTCGGCTTGACGAAAACAGGCGACAGCTATACGCTGAACGGCCCCGTCAAGAAGAGTATAGCATACATCGGCAGTCAGCTTGCCGGAACCTCCTTAACCGTGCAGCTGGATGGCCTTACCAAAACAATCTCCTTCAACCAAAGTGAAGTGGAGCAATATAAAGATGTCGAATCCCTGGCATCGTATTTACAGAGCAAATTTCGCGATGCTTTCGGCGTGAATGCTCACAACGAGAATAAGGTAAAAGTGAACTATGATGACAGCGGAATACTCAGATTTTCTGTGGACGACAGTTCTTCCGTGCTGACATTTGTATCCGCCAGCTCAAGCGGAGTGCTTGGGACGGATGGCTTGCTTCATATCCGCTCCGGAGAGACGAACCGCCTTGAACTCGACAAGAAGCTCAGTGAGCTTAAAGGAGAACTTCAAACTACCCTCTCCACCGAAGCTGTGGATGAGAATGATAAAAAGGTTTATTCCTTTACGATCAATGGAAAATCCTTTACGTTCAACGAGGATACGGAGCTCAACACGATTATCAATACTATCAACAACGATAACGACGTAAATGTAACCATCAGTTATTCGCAGACACTCAATCGCTTCCGCATTGTTTCCGATAATACCGGCTCACAGGAAACCATCGACATCCATGACAATGAGGGCGGCGGCAATCTCGTGGCAGCTTTGTTTGGCAGCAACCCTTCGTTCACGAGCGGGCAGGACCTCGAGATGGATGTCACGCTGGGTGGAACGCCTACCCATATTATACGCGGAACCAATAGCTTTACGCTCGACGGCGTTACAATGACCGTAACCGGCACGACGGACAGCGCGGTGACTTTTTCCGCGGCTGACAACTCCGAAGATCTCTACGAAAAAATCTCCACATTTGTGGAGACCTATAATAAAATTATCACTACGATAAACACGTACGTCACAGAAATGCCGGCTTCACATAGCACGCGCAACGGCGGCGGAAAAACCTACGAGCCGCTGACCGATGAGCAAAAGAAAGAAATGACGGACGCGGAAATCGAGCAGTGGCAGAAAAAAGCAAAACAAGGTCTGTTGTTCGCTGATCCCCAGCTCAGCCAGCTGCAGAACGACCTGCGCAACGCAATGGAAACCATCGTTACTTCTGTGGGGATGTCTTTGGCGGATATCGGCATTTCCACCCAGGCTTATGACTATACTTCAGGCGGTAAGCTCGTCATTGACGAAACAAAGCTGAAGGACGCGCTGAAAAACAACTTGAGCCAAGTGGAACAGCTTTTCACAAATTCAGACGGTAAAGACGAGTCCACAAATGCAGACGGCGTGGCGCAGCGCCTAAGGGATGTCGTTACAAAGTATATCGGTGTTTACGGCAACAGCGGCATTCTGGTTGACGTGGCCGGCAGCAGCACGCTGATCGGTGTGGATAACAGCCAGTTCGCAAGTCAAATCAACCAATACCAGAAGAATATCAAAGAGTTGCAGACACAGCTCACAAATGAGCGGAACCGTTTACAGAGGGAATTTACCCGAATGGAGAATATCCTTTCAAGACTTGTTACTCAGTTTGATTATATCTCGAACATGGGCTTAGGAACCAGCTGACCTCTGAATTAAATTGATAGACCGGAGGAAATGAAAATGTACGGAAACGGGAGTTTGATTCAAAAGTACCAGGAACAGGCTGTCAACACAATGTCCCGCGGGGAGCAAATTGTGGTGCTTTACGATGAGGTGATTAAGAACCTGAAGTATGCTTCCATGCTGATAGGCAAGGGAGACACCCAAACAGCTCAGAAATGCATGAAAAAGTGCCGGAACATCCTGAATTACCTCGTTGTAGTCCTCGATGAAAAGTACGATATTTCCAAGCGGTTAAAAGCCATTTATTCTTACATGATTGGCCAAATCGTCATTACGGAAGCGACGGGCGATGCTTCCCGAATCGACGCGATTATTCCTAAGCTGGCAGAACTGCGGGAAGCATGGAGTGAAGCGGAAAAATCTCTGCACACACATGGCAGCAATTCAAATCCGCTTCCGGGGCATACAACGTGACAGAGAACAAAAAAAACCCCGGAAGATTTCTTCCGGAGTGTATGGAGCAGAGGTTGATTCTGCTCAACCATATTTTGAACCTGACCAAGGAAATTGAGGTGCAGAGCCGCCAGCAGATGGTTGACATCGGCACGCTCGTTGACAAACGTCAGGTTTATATTGATCGGCTGAAAAAATGCAACGCCATGATTGACGCCGTCTGCCGTGAATTTCCACCGGAACAATGCGAGCGAATGAAAAAAATCGTTGCGGGAAAGCTGCCGCAAACGGAATGCACAGAAGAGGAAAAGAAGCTTTGCGAGCTTGCTCAGAAAGAAAACGAAGTGCTGCAGAAAATCCTTGCGCTTGACCGTGAAGCCCGAAGCAGGCTTGAGGCGGAATGTAACCGCATTCAAGCCCGGCTGCGGGAACTTCAAGAGCCTTTGCCCAAAAGCAACCGCAGAATATATTAAAAGGTTTTGGAACCCATGGTGCAGGATTTCACAACCATGGTGCCGTCTTCCGTATAGAAGAAAACAGTTCTACCATAATTCAGGCCCGTATCTTGCGCAACGATACGGACCTGAAGATTTTGTAGAGTAGTTTTTACTGCATCTACATTTCTGGCACCGATGTTGCCAAAAGCACTGTCGCTTGCAATGTTAAACATTTTTGCACCGCCGGCGATTTTTGCTGTAATCCTACTGCGCACGCATCCCATTTTCTCCATTTCTTTCACCATTTCCGGGATGCAGGTGTCAGCGTAGCGGTGGAGCTTTTCGTTCGGGTGTTCATGGGGATAATTTGGCAAGAGAATATGGCCGAGGCCGCCGACCTTACGAACCGGGTCATAAAGACAAATGCCTACGCAGGAGCCAAGTGCATAGGTAACAAAACAAGTAGGAGATTCAGCAACCTGCATCTCCGCAATACCTACTACAATTAAATTGTTCATAATGCTATCCCCAGCCCATTCATCAGAGTACTCAGAGAGTCTAGACTAGGAATCAGCATCATGTTCGCGGTGATGACATCCTGTTCATTCTCAAAATCATCTTCCACGAAGATGATTTTGTCGGCATCCGCTCCCATTTCCGCTGCGGGCACCGTAAGCAGAGAGCCGACCATGTCGGCTGTAACACCCGGAACGGACATGTTGATTTTTAGGTTCGCAAGGGAAGAAATGGCGGAAACATAAGAACCGATCATGATGTTGCCTATTTCGGAAAGTGCAGAGCTTTGCATCTCGGTCAGATGCATGCAGTCTGCGTCTTCACATCCCAAAAGGCTTCCGAGCATCGTCTTGGTGAACTTCTGCCCTGCCACAAACATCATGATGCCGTGAATATCGCCAAACAATTCCACCAAGATCGCAACGACTGGTGTTTCCGGCCCACCCATCGCTTTGTCCACATCTTGAATGTCCATTATGCGCACAACAGGCGTTCTCATTTCAATCTGCCTGTTCAGCATATTTGCCAGGGAAGTGGCTGCATTGCCGGCACCGATGTTCCCGATTTCGCGCAAAACATCGATGTGCATATCATTGAGCTGACTGAAATCTTTAATTGACATTTTCACACCTTCAATAATTGCCGGATAAAATCTCCGAAAGAGTGCTCCTTAGTTTTCTTCGTCGGAGGGAAGGATTGGTCCGGTGACGATTTGATCGCCTTTCAGATAGAATTTCATGTGGTCATACTTATTGTTCAGCATCATGCTTACGGTACCAATTGTGATTTTGGTTCCAGGATAAGCGGTGCGAAGCACAGCAACATTAAATTCGGACAGTGGAACAATTGGGGCATTCTCCAACTCTTCAATCCGTTTGGAGTATCGGTACACATCGTTTTCCGACTCCTTTTGCCGATTCGTAATCGACTTAATCAGGTTCTGAGTGCGAGCACTCGGTTCCCGCGAACCGAGTGTGCTGCTAATCAGCTTTAGCTGTCTAGCGCAGTCCTGCTGAACCAAGTTTTCAGCCATGATTTTCTGCTTCAGTTCAGCAATTTCGTTAGCCCGCGAAAAATTGCCGGAAAGCGAGTCTTTCAGGTCAGGAGACGTAATGATTAGCTCAGTAAGCGCATAGCTGGTTGTGCCAATCATCTTCGCATATATGCGGTGCCCAGCCTGGCATTTTCCTCCCATTATTGACGAGTTCGGGCCGCGCATAATGATGCGGCCACCGGCGTCAACATCGCAGTTCATCAAGGTGTCTGCGTAAACATCGCAGCCGCTGATGACTTTGGCACTCTGAAAATAACGTGCAACAACATTGCCACCTGCCTTTAGGTAGCCGCCGAGCATTCCGTTGACGCCTTTGGAAACCGTAATGCTGCCGCCGGCTTCAAGCGTTGCCCCGATGACCATGCCGTAAACCTTGATGTCGCCGCCCGCTTTCACCGTATAGCCGGCCGTCACATCGCCTTGGACTACGACCGTGCCTCCAAAAGAGATGTTTCCGGAGGAACTGTCTACATTGCCGCGTACATAGAAGGTATCGTTAATATTGAGTATGCCTTTGCGGTATTCGATGCACCCATCAATGGCAGCGCGTACTTCCGTTCGTTCTTCATTGAAGGTAAGGTTGCGCCCGGAAGGGAGAGAGGGAAAGTGTCCTTTTTTGTAGGGAACCGTCTTACCTGTCACATCCGTACCGTCTTTTCCCGGCTCAGGCGGAACGATGCGGCAGAGAAGGTCGCCTTTTTTCACGCTTTGTACCATGTCCAGACTACTGTAGTCGACCGTGCCGTCTTCCAGCTGTTTCGGGGTGGAGCATTCATCGGTACGGAAAAAATATTCGATTTCTCCGTTCCCCTCATTCTGTGCGGGGATTCCATGTGCACAGAGAGTCTCCCGCGTAGGATTTGCACAGAAGGTTTTTATGGCATCGGGCAGAATTCCAAATACGACACCGTTTTCTTCTAAAGCGCGTTTAACATCTTCCTCTTGGATTTGTTGCCCCAAAGTGACATTTTTCGCCCAAACGAAGGCTTCCTGCCGGTTTTCCGAAATACGCACAAATAACTGCGGTTTTGAGCTGTCTGTGCCGGCATTCGGATTGGAGAATTGTCCATTATTGAGTGTACTCATACGTTACACTTCCTCAGCGCAGATTATTGACTGCCTGCATCACTTCATCTGTCATGACCACCATTTTAGCATTTAGTTGATAAGCACGTTCTTGGATAATCATATTGGAGATTTCCGTTGTCATGTCGGCGGAGGAAGCTTCCAGAACCCCTTGCCGAACTTCGGCACCCGGAACACGAATCGCTTCTCCGGAAAGAGCGGTTGCTTCAAAACCGCCGCTTGTTTTTTTCAGCCCATCCAGATTGGCAAACGTGAAAACGCCGAGATTTTGCTTTTCTTGGATGTTTGTTACCACAATGCTGTTTCCGTTCGGATCCAGAACCTCGTTGCCGGCGGAATCCACCAAATAATTCAAACCGTCTGCGTGCCGTGAAAGCTGAAAACTGCCGCCGCGCGTGTAGATGATTCGCCCCTGCGGTGTGCGAACCGCAAAGAAGTTCCGCGTATCTGGTAAAGCATAATCCTGCGGCTTGTTGGTCTGGGTTAAAGAAGCAGCAGAAAACACCGTGTCGGTTTTGTTGATTTTGCTGCCGTGGCCAACCTTCAATGCGGGGTTTGATCCCGGCTGCTTCACTTCGGTATAGAGAAGATCGGCAAAAGACGCTTTGTCTGCTTTGTATCCGCTTGTGCTTAGGTTCGAGATGTTGTTTGCGGTTACGTCAAGCGCTTTCTGAGACCATAGCATTCCGGCAGTTGCAGTATGAAAACCTGTGGTCATACCTTATCTTACACTCCCTTCTGTTTTTAGACTCTGCCAAGGTCGATTGCTTTGTCAAGCACTGTATCATAAATCTTGAGGGCTTGTGAACAGCTCTGAAGGCCTCGCTGTGCTGTCATGCCGCGGGTCAGCTCGGCTGCCATTTCCGTATTGGAGTTTTCCAGCGACTGCCACACCACCTGCGGCTGCGGATCGGCCGTCGCGCCGACACCTTGGAAAAATCCTTCCCCTACAATGGTTAGCTGCGCATTATCCGGAAAGCGGAAGACGCCGATGCTGCCTGCCGCTGCGCCGTTGATATAGAGATTGCCAGCCCCATCACTCGTTATATTGTCAGTACCAAGGTAGATCGGCTGGCCGTTTCTCCCAAGAACGCGCCCGGCACCGTTCAGCACCAGATAACCCTCTGCATCCAGATTAAAGCTGCCGTTGCGTGTGTAAGCTACACCGTCCGCGGTCTGCACGGCGAAAAATCCGTCGCCGGAAATTGCGAAGTCAAGCGCGCGTCCGGTGGAATTGAGGGAGCCCTGCGTGAAGTCAGTAACCGCCTCATCAACCGTTGTGCCGAGTGCCAAAGAGCCGATTTCGGTGGAAGCGCTATCAAGTCTGCTGGCAACCATTTCCCCGAATGTTTTCTGGGTAAGATGCTGCGCCTTGAAGCCGGTTGTGTTTGTGTTTGCCACATTGTTGCTGACTGTGTTCAGAATTCTGTTTTTTGTCAGCATACCGGAGGCAAGCGTGTAAAAGCCTCGCACCATAAGCTGAACCCTTCTTTCCCTACTGTTTCAAATAATTGCCAACGCTGTTCTTTAACTTTTTCAGTGCGCTGGAGTGTATCTGTGAAACGCGTGAGTCACTAATGCCGAGAATCTGTGAAATCTCGCGTATTTTTAACTCTTCTTTATAATAAAGCGAAATTACAATTTTTTCTTTTTCATCTAGGCGAGAGATGCTTTCAGCCAAAATCTCTTTTAGTTCCTTCTCTGCCATGGCCTGTTCCGGACCCTGGGAATCGGAACCGGTGTGAAGAGAAAGACTTTCGCAGCCCTTCTCGTAGATAAGCTCCTCAAACGAGAGCATATTCATGGAGCAAGTTTCTGCAAGCATTTTTTCGTAGTCCTCAGGGCTGACGTTCAGGTACTTTGCCAGCTCCGCGTCAGTTGGCTCCCTGCCAAGAGTGCAGCAGAGAGTTTCGCTCGCCTCGGTAAGCTGTTTTGAAAGCCGTTTCAAGCGGCGCGGAAAACAGTCCTGCCTACGAATATAATCAATCATGGCACCGCGGATGCGGATGGATGCGTAGGTTTCAAATTTCACGTTTTTGTCAAGCTCAAATTTCTGCACGGCATCCATCAGCGCAATGAGACCTTCGCTTACAAGGTCATCTAATTCGCTGAAGTATTCGTAGTGTCCTACGATTTTGCGCGCAATGCAGCGCACAAGGTAGCTGTAATGGCGGATCAGTTCGTCCCGCAATTCAGGTAGCCGGTCTTTTTTGTAACGAAGCCAAAGCTCCTGAATGGGCAGAAGAATGGTTTCTGCAGTCTGTGTCATTCAGCCGTGCTCCTTTCCGATAGAATCAAGGGGCGGTATCAGTCAACCGCAATATTGGCAACAGCTTGAATCTGCACGTTGTTTTCCAGTTCATTGAACGAGAGGACAACTGCTTTGGGGTAGAACTGCTGAAGCAGTTTACTGAAGTAGAGGCGCACAACGGGCGAGGTCAGAATGATTGGCGTGCTGATAACGTCTTTCACATTGGCGATGCATTCCGAGAGTTTGGTAATGATCTTTTGCGTCATCTGTGGATCGAGTGCAAGGTAGGTTCCATGCTCGTTCTTGGTGATGGAGTTGATGATGGTCTTTTCCACCTCGCTGTCGAGCGTAATGACGCGAATCTTTCCACCTTCCGACCACTGTCTTGTGATAGTGCGGCGGAGTGCCTGCCGCACATATTCGGTGAGCATTTCGGGATCATGCACCGTTGCATGGTTGGAAATCGTTTCGAGAATCGTCTCCATGTCCCGAATAGGAACTCCCTCTTTTAGCAGACAGCACAGCACCTTTTGCAGATTTGCCTGGGAAATAATGCCGGGAACCACATCGTTGACAAGCGGTTCGTTATATTTCTTGAGGTTTTCGAGAATCTGGCTGACATCCTGCCGCGAGAGCAATTCGCATGCGTGTTTGCGAACGGTCTCGGAGAGATGCGTGATGACCACGGAGAGCGGGTCAATTACCGTGTAGCCGTAGATTTCTGCCAAATCCTTTTTATCGGGGGTAATCCACTTGCTCGGAATTCCGTAGGCAGGTTCTATGGTGTCAATGCCGTCGATTTCACCGGTGAGGTTACCGGGGTCGAGAGCAAGATAATAATCCATTAAAATTTCGCCGCGGGCGACTTCTTCGCCCTTGATTTTAATGACATACTGGTTCGGGTTGAGGCTTGCGCTGTCGCGCAGACGCACGGCAGGGACAACCATGCCCATCTCTATGGCAAACTGTTTGCGGAACATAACAAGGCGCTCAATGAAGCTGCTGCCGCTCCGTTCATCGACCAGCGGAATGAGGCTGTAGCCAAAGTCCATTTCAATGGCGTCGAGCGGGAGAAGGTTGTAGATATTGTCAATGTTCTTGTAATATTCCACTTCATTCTCTGCGGCAGATCCGGCAGCTTCGCCGGCGGCGGGAGCAAGCTGGAGTTCCTCGGCCTTGTGTCTCCGCAAGATGGTGAAGCCAAGTGCGAGCATCAGTCCGGAAAGAACGAGCACCTGTAAAATCGGCATCCCCGGAATCAGACACATGGCAAGAAGTGCAAAGCCCGCGATTATAATAACGATTGGCTGGGAAACAAACTGGCCGGCGACATCTTTTCCGAGGGTAGAGTTAGAAGCGGCACGGGTAACAATCATGCCGGTCGCGGTTGAAATCAAAAGTGCGGGAACCTGCGAGACAAGACCGTCACCGACGGAGGCAATCGTGTAAATGTTGAGGACTTCGTCAAACGATTTGCCGCCCTGCACCATGCCGATGATTATGCCGGCAATCAGGTTGATGAAGGTTACGACGATTGCCATGATGGCGTCGCCTTTGACGAACTTGCTGGCACCGTCCATAGCACCGTAAAACTCTGCTTCACGCTGCACATCCGCGCGGCGTTCGCGGGCCTGCTTTTCGTCAATGAGGCCGGAGTTCAGGTCTGCGTCAATTGCCATCTGTTTGCCGGGCATTGCGTCCAAGCGGAACCTAGCAGCAACCTCAGACACGCGTTCGGCGCCTTTGGTGATGACGAGGAAGTTCACCAACACAATGATGAGGAAGACGATAAAGCCGACGACTATGTTACCCTGCAAAACGAAACTACCGAACGTCTTGATGACTTCGCCGCCGTAACCGTTGTTCGTCAGAATTTGACGCGTTGAGGAAATATTCAGCGCCAGACGGAACAATGTGGCAATCAGCAAAATAGACGGGAAAACGGAGAAGTCTAGCGCCGTGTGCACATACATGGTAAGGAGCAGCACCATGAGCGACAGGGTAATATTCAGAATGAACATTACGTCAAGCAGCTGGGTCGGCAGAGGGATAACAACGAGCGCGATAATGAGTATGACGAAAAATGCAACTGCATTGTTGAAGAGTTTCTTCAATTATCGGCTCATCTCCTTTTTAAGCTGAAAAACCCACGCCATGACAACTGCTAGCGCGGAGTAGAACTCGGTTGGAATTTCGGACCCAACTTCTACGGAGGCATACAAGGCGCGGGCAAGCGGCTTGTCCTCCCTCATCGGAATACCATACTGCTCTGCGATTTCTACAATGCGCAGGGCAACATAGTCCTGCCCTTTTGCGACAACGACCGGAGCATTGTCTTTATCCGGGTTGTAGCGCAGGGCAACGGCGTAATGCGTAGGGTTTCTAATGACCACATCTGCGGTCGGAACCTGCTGCATCATGCGCCTGCGTGACATCTCACGCTGCATCTGGCGGATGCGCCCCTTGATTTCGGGGTTGCCTTCCAGCTGTTTGAACTCTTCCTTAACTTCCTGCTTGGTCATCTTGATGTTGCGCTCGTATTCCCACCATTGGTAGAGATAGTCCGCAGCAGCAAGAGCAAGCAGCACAACGGAAATCTGAATGACGAGTTCCATCAGATCATTGAGAACCGCAACGGTGGACCGCAGGACGTCCGTTTGCATCATGGCCGTGCACTGAACGCGGATGTCGAGGATTTTGCGGTAGATGATGTAGCCGATGATGACCGTTTTAATAGCGGCTTTCAGAACCTCAATGACGGAACGTAGCGAAAAAAGTCGTTTAATTCCCTGTAAGGGACTGATGTTGTTGAGCTTAAACTTGATTTTCTCTCCGGAGAATTTGAACCTTGTCTGAACCCCCGTAACGAGGATTCCGGTGCCAGCTGCCGCGAGAAGAACGGGAGAGGAAAGCAGAAGAATCTGCATCCACATGGAGCGGTTTAGGCTGAGCGCGTAAGCAGTGGAGAGAGTGTCCTGCTCACCGATGGACTGAATGCTGGCCCTCATAATGTTGGAGAGGGAGCGGTAGATGTAAGGCATGGCGATGCGCAAGGCAAGGAAAACAATGAGAACGCAGAATGCGCTGACGGTATCGGCGCTTTGAAAGATATTACCTTTTTTGCGTTCGTCTTCGCGCTTTTTCGGCGTTGCCTTTTCGGTTTTTTCGGACGCCGACGCCATGAAATCCCCCCTCTGCCGTTAGGCCATATCCAATTATGTCAACAGCGAGTAAATTTCGCTGATATTTTCAAACATAACGTTGATAAGTTTTTCAATCAGTGATGAGAACGACGGCACCAGGAAAATGACCGCCAAAAAGCCGATGATGATTTTCATTTGAATCTCGATGGTAAAAATATCAATTTGCGGCACAGCCCTCATCATGATGCCAATGCCGACCTGCGCAATCATTTCAACGGCGATGAGAGGCAGACAGAGCTTTGCGGAGTAAATCAGCATAAGCCCGAAGCAACCGGCAAGATCCTTGAAGATAGTGGACGGAATCGCTGTGTCTCCGTAAGGAATCGCTGTGCCGAGCTTCACAAAAAGCTCCATCAAGGTCAGGTGCGAGTTTGTGAGGAAAAAAATCAGAAAAAACATTGCGTTGATCAGCGAAGCGGAGAGCGGCATCGAAATGTTGCTTTGCGGGTCGTAAATCTTCGACATGGAAATGCCGATTTGCATATCCATCTGTTCACCGGCCATGATGAAAACCGATTGTATCATTTGAATCAGGAAGCCGATGATAAGACCTATCAGCAGTTCCTTCACGCCGCAGACGACAAACACGATTGGTTTGGAGATTTCCAGCGACTTCTGCGGAAGAAACGGATAGGTAAAGAGAGTAAGCATAAGACAAAGGGCAGCGCGCGCCAAATTCGGAATGTTTTTTCTGCCGAAGATGGGGTTAAAAAGAATACAACCCGACATACGCAGAAACAGCATCATCAGTAAATTAAAGTTGTAATCAAGTTCCAACAGCGCACCACGCCTTTATGACAAGTTCACAATCTGGTCGAATATATATAGCGTAAAATCCTTCAGGTTTCCGAGCATCCATGCACCCATAATCACAAGTATGACAGCGATGGCAACGAGCTTCGGAACAAAGGCGACACTCTGCTCATGAATCTGCGTGGCAGCCTGCAGAATGGAAACGACCAGACCGACAGCCATACTGATGAGCAAAACAGGAGCCGAGACTTTCAGCATTGCAATCAAAGCTGCCTGAACGATTTGTGTTACCTGTGCTACGGACATAAGTCAATTCCTTTCCGGCTCACGCTAGAGGTTAAATGAAGTTGCCAGCGTTTTGAAGAGCAAGTCCCAACCATCGACAATGATGAAGAGCAGGAGCTTGAACGGCATGGAAACCATGTTCGGCGGAAGCATCACCATGCCCATGGACATCAGTGTGCTTGAAACAATCATGTCGATAATCAAAAACGGTATGTAAAGCAGGAAACCGATAATGAAAGCACGCTTGAGCTCACTGGTCATGAATGCTGGAATTACAACGGTAATGGAAAGATCCTTGGCCGCCACGTCGTCGCTGACTTTTCCGAGGCTGCGGAAAAGATTCAGGTCCTGCGTTTTGGTGTTTTTCAGCATGAACTCCTTGAGCGGCTCACTGGCCTTCTTCATGAACTCCTCTTGGGTGATGCGGGATTCCTTGTAAGGCTGGTAAGCCTCTGTGTTGATTTTTGACACAATCGGAGACATGATGAAAAGCGTGAGAAAAAGCGAAATGCCGATGAGCACTTGGTTCGGCGGAGTGTTCTGAAGACCAAGGGCATTCCTTAAGAACGAAAGAACAATCACGATGCGCGTGAAGCAGCTTGTCATGATGAGAATTGTGGGCAGCAGTGCGAGAATCGTCATCATCTCGATGATTTCGAGGGTGTTGACGCCCTCTCCGTTCACATTCACATTCACACTGCTGGCAGCGGAAGCTCTCATGGGCAGGAGAAGAAGAACGATGAGAAACACAGCCACGGAAAGCATGACCTTTCGGAAGGTTTTCTGCTTCGCCGATTTTTTAGGTTTTGCTGTCGTCACTGCCGTTGTTGTTTTTTCCGTTAAATCTGGTTGCATCCAATCTTCCTTTCAGGGCGGAGTTCAAGATATCCTTGAAACTCTGCTGAGCCATGGGCTTCGGCTGCTTCAATAAGTGCCTGTCAAGTTCCATGAGAATCTCTACTCGCTCATTTGAGAACGAAAGAAGGTAAACTCCGCCGCAGATTTCCGCAATCACAAGGCCCTTGTCCTGGGCAATGCTCACACGCTCGAGAATTCGGATATTGTTTGTGCTGCTGATTGCACCGGTGCGCTTCAGAAGAAACTTGCTCAGCGCCCAGCACAACCATAAGACGCCGACAACCGCCAGCAAGTAGAGGATAAGCTCCCCAAGCTGAGATGCCGAATCGAAGGAAAGTAAATACGGCATTTTCATGGGATTAACCTAAAATGCTTCTAACGGTTTTCATAATGCGGTCTGCCTTGAACGGTTTTACAATGAAATCTTTTGCACCATGTTTCAGAGCATCGACAACCATTGCTTCCTGTCCCATGGCAGAGCACATAATGATGTTGGCAGACGGATCTACACTTTTAATTTGCTTCAAGGCTTCCAATCCGTCCATTACCGGCATGGTAATATCCATAATTACAAGGTCCGGATGTTCGGCAGCGTATGTATTAACAGCTACTTGCCCGTTATTTGCTTCAATGATATTCGTATATCCGTTTTTGGACAGGGTGTCCTTAATCATCATTCTCATAAAGGCAGCATCGTCTACGAGCATTATTTTCTTATCCATGTGTCGTTCCTCCTAATTGAATGTTGAGTCATTATATCAGTTTCATCAATTCGCTGTTGATAACCTCGGTAATGCGGACACCGTAGTTGTCATCAACTACGACGACGTTCCCTTTTGCGATTGCTTTTCCGTTCACAAGAACATCCACCTGAGAACCGGCCTGACGGTTCAATTCTACAATTGTACCCGTTGTGAACTCAAGGATGTCTTTAATCTTCTTGCTTGTCCTTCCGATTTCAACGGTGATTTGAAGTGGAACGGACATAATCATATTCAAATTATTTGTTTCATTCTGCGTAAGCGATGGCGCTGCGTTGTCGAAATTCGGGTACACTGCATTTGTCACGCTGTAATTGGCAGGCGGCGCGTAATAGGGCGCCTGCATCGGCGCAGCAGGATACGGTGTTGCCGCTGGCGGAACAGAGGATACCGCGCCAGGAGCCGGAGCAACAGAACCCGCCGTGGGAACAGGCTGCGGAGCAGGGGCATTTGCAGGTGCAGCGGGAGCAGTTGCCGATGCGGGAGGAGTTGGTGTTGCAGGAGCTGTTGCCGTTGCGGTCGGAGCAGCGGGTGCAGCCGGAGCAACAGGCGGCGTGGTCGGTGCAGCAGGCGCTGATGCAGCCGGAGCAACAGGCGGCGTGGCCGGTGCAGCAGGCGCAGCCGCTGCTGTAGGCGCGGATGGAGCAACCGCCGGCGCGGATTCTGCCGAAGACTGGGCGTTTTCTTCTTCGCCGCCATCCAGTTGGAAGTTTGCGACAAGTTCTTTTGCAAGATCGGTGCGCATCAAGTTAATGAACTTACTTTTTACCACGTTACCGATGGAGAGGTCGAAGTATACTGCAACAATATCTTCACTGCCGCTCAAATATTTTTCACGGAATTCATCCCCAGACTGGATTGGGAAGGAAGTCGGCGGGGAGATAATGATGGAGCGATTCAAGAACTGTGACAGCGCGGTGGCAGAAGCCCCCATCATCTGGTTCATGACCTCACAGATGGCGCCGATGTTCATTTCATCCAGAACAAACTCGCGGTCTGAAAAATCTGTCTGGAGAAGAAGACCGACAATAACCTTGACGTCTTCTTCTTTTAATATCAAAATATTCTTTCCGGTAAGACCACTCACATATTTGATTTCGACACCGATTGCAGGCTCATAAAGTCTAATGTCGAATTCACTGGTCTTTACCAACTTTACTTCCGGAGTGGTAATGTTAACCTGTTGGCCAAGCAGCTGTGAAACTGAGGTGGCCGACGAGCCCAAACTGATGTTCAAAATCTCGCCAATTGCATCAATCTCCATCGGCGTTAAAAGTTCCGCATTATTTACTCCCAATGAAATCACCTTTTTTCTAATTAGTGCGGCTTAAAGAGCCTTTTCGACTTTTACTGCATAGTTTTTCCGCAATGTACCTAGTGTGCCCTTGAACCATTCCAGCTTCTCTACGTTGATGGTAATGGATCCAGGGCCTACCTTCGACTCAAGCGGAATAATATCACCCGGGTGAAGGTTAAGCAGTTCCCCAAGGGTAACCTCGGTGGAACCGAGAATCGCAGAGACTGTAAGAGGAGTTCCCTCCAGCTGTTTTAAGATGCTTTCTCGTTTAAGCTGCTTTTCATGGGGGGCATCATGCTTGTTTGCTTTCACGAACTTTGCATCGTAGCTTTTGAAAAGTTCTTCCAAAGAGCTCGCGGGAAGGCAAATATTGAGGTTGCCTTGAAGTTCATTAAGCGTGATGCTTAAAACAACGATTGCAACCGATTCATCCGGCTGAATGGATTGAACCATTTGAGGGTTGGTTTCAATGGAATCCATGCTGAAACTGATGTCAAAATAGTTGCTCCAAGAATCTCCCAGAAGATTGGCAAACTGCTTGAACAGGTATGTCAGCAAGGAAATCTCGATTTCCGTGTAATCGCGGTTTATGAGGTAACCTGAGCCGTTCCCTCCGAGGAGCTTGTCCAGCGCACTGAAGGAAATCGGCCGCGACATTTCCATTAAAATCTGTTTATCCTCTACATGATAGGTATCGCTGTGCAATCCCATGACGGCAACAAGCACAGAATCGCTGAGTGCATTTTCAAATTCGCGGTATTCTTCTTCTTCCACTTGAAGAACTTCCGTCTGACACGAAATTCGTAGCTGGCTGGAAAGGTAGAGGGAAAGCATACGTGAATAATTCTCAAAAACACTTTGAAGCAGGCGAATCTGTTCTCTTGTGAATTTTTTCGGAGAAAGAAAGTCATAATCTTTGATTTTCTGTGCAGCGGTTTGCTCTTCGATTTTTGTAAGGTCGGTATTTCCACTTTGCAGACTGCCTAGGAGTTCGTCAATTTGCTGCTGTGAGAGGACTTCGGCCATTAGTTACCACCTTCTCCGCACTAATATTCAATGGCAAAAGCCTATGTAAAACGTTTTGTCCCGTGCGGTAGACATCACGCTAATAATACTCGAATTTTAGGCCGAAGCACCGTCGGCAGGCCCCGGCGCATGCTTCGGTGCTCAAAAGGAAAATTCAAGAGGTTTCTTCTTCGCGGGAGGACCGCTTTCGGCTGTCTCCAGTTTTACCGGCGGAATGCCAATTGTAGACTTTTCGTTCATATTCAAGCACGCGGCGGTCTACTTCGCTGCGGCTTTCTTGAACCAGATAATACTTTCCGTTTGTCAAGAGAACTTTTGTTTCCGGGATGTTTAGAACAACCTCAATCAGGTGTTCGTTCAAAGAGAACTGTGTGCCGTCAAGCTGTGTTAGTTCAATCATTTTGTCCCCCTCATTTCAGCGTTTTTCCTGCCCCCATGAAAGGGGGCAGGAATATTACGGCTGATTATTTCATGTTTACAAGGGTTTGAAGCATTTCGTCCGCTGCGGTGATCACCTTGGTGTTTGCCTGGTATCCGCGCTCGTAAATAATCAGGTTGGAAAATTCGGTTGCTAGGTCTACGTTGGAGGCTTCAAGCGAACCGGTAATCAAGGTGTTCGTGCCATTTGTGCCCGGAGCGATAATATTCGGCGCACCGGAGTTATCGGTTCTGCCGTAGAAGCTGTTGCCGAGCTGAGACAGGCCGGCAGGGTTGGTGAAGGTTGCAAGGACAATCTGACCGACCTTAACGATTTCGCCGTCTTTGTTGCATGTAATGGTACCGTCGGAAGCGATTGAGATGTTGGAGATGTTTGTAGCCGTGGGAAGCTTGATTGCCTTGGGCGTGTTTCCCATGACGTTGTTCTCAGTATCGTATTGATAGCCGACGACGTAGTTGCCCGACCCAGCGGTCAGGTAGCCTGCACTGTCCCAAGAAAGGGTGCCGAGGCGTGTGTATTTGTAATCGGTAAAGGTATCGTCTACGTCGTTTTTGCTGCTGCCGCCGACGATGAGATAACCGTCGCCTTTAATGTAAACGTCGCTGGCTTTTCCGGTGGCGTTCTGTCCGCCGGCAGTTGTGTCGACGTTGATGCTGGAAGCTGCGGAGCCGTAACCAATCTGAGAAGGGTTTGTGCCTGCCGCGTTGTTGCTGTTGGCAGTGGCGCCGGAAATCTCCTGATACATGGTGTCACGGAAGGAAACGCTGCTGCTCTTAAAAGCATCGGTGTTAACGTTAGAAATGTTGTTACCTGTAACATCAATGCCGGTCATGTTGGCTTTTAATCCGGCAATCGCGGAAGTCATACATCTGAGCATATAAATAATCTCCCTTCATGTTTGGGAGCCGTTCGGGTTTCTCTGTCGTTCAAAACCCGGGTAACCTCCTTGGAAGGTCCGGTTACAGAATGACGGCTCCGTCAATATTTGTAAAAATGTTTTCCTTCATCTCATTGCCGTTCATGGAAGTGATGACAACTCGGTTAGGGATGTTCACGATGAAAGCCGTGTTTCCGTTGAGAATCAGGGCTTCTGTAACACCCTTTTTGCCGGCTTTGTCTACCGCATCGCTCATTTTGGTCATGAGCTGAGGAGAAACCTCAATTTGCCTTGCGCTGAGGCGTTCCATGGCGTGCTTTGAGAAGGTCAGGTTTACGCGGTTGTTCCGAACCGCTTCTTGCAGCATATCGGCGAAGGATGAAGTGCCTTCTGCCTTTTTGTGAGTCTGCTGTGCGGAATCGGACTGCGTCTGCGGAGAATAAACCGGGGAAATCAATGCCGAATAGTTTTTCATGAACTGAATGTCGTTCATGGAACCACCTCCCATCAGATGTTCTGTTCGGTGGGCTCGCTGTTGCTCTGGGCGTTTTCGGAATCCAGAATCTCCACAACATCCGAAACGTCGTAGGTTTGGTCGCCAACCTGGATGGTGCAGTCACCCGATGAGGAACTGAAAATCGCCTTTGAAACGGTTCCCGTAACATCCTTTGCCATTCCCGTAAGCGTATCGGTAGTGTGGATGTGCACGTTCTTGCCCACGAGGGATGAGGCATACTGCTTGGTCGCTTGCATCGTCTGGTTGTTGATGGCCTGAATGGCGGTGAAAAGCGTCAACTGTGTGATGTATTGGGTATCATCAGCTTCTGACGTAAGGCTTTGGTTCTGCATCTGGGCCGCCATGAGCTTCAGAAATCCCTGCATATCAAGGCCGTTCGATTTCTTTTTGCTGGCTGCCGCAGCGACAGAAGAAGCATCAATTGCCGACGTCCATGTTCCGGGAATATTGCTGATGGTTTCTGCCAAGACGGTTTCCTCCTTTCTTTTACGAAACTGCTGTTGTCTGCAGCAAGGTTAAGAAATCTGCTGCGCTGAACCCAGAAGTATTGCTTGTGTACCAAATGGTTGCTGCGCGCCGGCGTTCAGCCTCTTCTTGCTGCTGTTGCTGCTGTGCGGAAGACTGCTCCTGTTGTTGCTGCCCTGCAAGGTTTTGGTCGGTGTACTGCTGTGCATCGGGCTGCTGCGCCGTGACCTCAACCGTCTGGCCGGTGGTAGTTTGCAGAAGAGAACGAATCTCACCGGAGCTGGACGCGAGAAGGCTTTGCGTCTTTGGGTTTGCGGCGGCGATCTCAATGGTCAGGATACCTTTTTCCGCAACGAGCTTCACGGAAACTTTGCCGAGCGACTGCGGATAAAGGTCTATCTGGAACTGTCGCTTTCCTGTTTTGAGATGCTGTACGACCGCATTCGCAACCTGATTGGTCACAGGAGTTTTTGTAGCTGCTGGTGTGTCGGAAATCTGCACCACTACTTTTTCCGAAGAATATGGAACGGTTGCTTGGCGGGATGTCAAGGAAGGAATTTTATCCTTTTCTTCTTTCTGTGAGAGAATCGGTTCCCCGACGGTGCCGGACTGAACATCCGTGTCAAGCGGCTGTGCCTTCTGTGAAACCGCAAACGCTGCCTTTTCCGTTTCCGCAATCGGTTCAGTCATGGCAGTGGACGTTTGCTCCGATGTCTGTACGGCCGTTGCAGAGGAAAATTCTGCCTCGGTTGGCGTGCCGGTGATGTCCTGTCGGATTGCCGTATCCGTTGCCTCGGTCTGTTGCGGAGTCTGAACCGTTTGCACCGTCTGAGCTGTCGGTTCTGCCGATGCTGACGGAACTGTCGCTTCGGTCTCAGAAACTGCCTGTGTCAGCTGAGTGGCCTGAGCCGCCGAAACTGTCTGTGCCGGAGCTTGAGCCGTAACCGCTTGCGGTGTTTCCACAAAGACTTCAGAAAGCACTTGTTGCGTCTGCAGGTTTTCGGTTGCCGATACCGCAGTTTGTTGTGCCTGTAAGTTTTCGGCTGTTGCCGCAATCGTAGCACTTCGTTGCGCCTGCAAGTCTTCGGTTACTGCCGGAAAAGCACTTTGCAATGCCTGAGCATCTACGTTTGGCACGGAACCCGAAGGAACTTCGCCAGCGGCAGTTTGCTGCGCCGCGAAAAGCATGGCCTGCGAAAGCGTGGTCTGCGTACTGTCGCCGGAAAGCGATGGCGGAGATTCTTCGTCAGGCCGGTCTTTAGGATTAGAAACGGAAATATTGCCGGATGCTGTGCCGGAAGACGCGGCTTTAGCCGACTGTGCCGTCTTCAAAAGCATAGAGCGAAATTTGCCGGAACGTTGCGTATTCGCTGCCGTCAGCTGAACCATGGCCTGCTGCATATCCTGTGTGCGCGGCTTTGCGCTGAGCTGCTGAATCATTTTTTCATCTCCTTTCCGCTCAAATGCTATCTATTAAGAAGAAAGATAATCAAAGGAATGTGCGTCAGCCTGCCTTAACGTGGGTGTGGCTGACAAATTCTTCAATGAACAGTTCCTGTTCCTTCTGGGCTTCGTAGCGATACGCCGCAAGTTGATGGTCTTTTATGCGCTCGAGGCCGGAAATGTCACTGTTCATTTTAATGATTTCTTGCTGTTTTGCGGTGATTTGCTGCTCAACAGCACGGAGGTCTGCCTTAAGAGATAGGATGCGGCGATTTATCGCTGCAAGGAAATTTTTATAGGAAGCAATTTCGCGGCGCGTCATTCCTTCCATCATTTTCACAATCAGAGTTTGATTGGTGTTGTCAAATTCAAGGTTCGCCTGCTCGATTTGCTCGAGAATCTCGAGACGGCGGGCTTGCAATACGGAAAGCTCGTTTTTGAGCATTCCAAGCAGCTGCTGCTTATATCCGAGTACTTTTTCAAGGGAAAAAACGAACTTTTTCATCTCGTTATATCTCTTTCATCAGTTGTTCGGTTTCTTCAGCGGTGAAGCTCTCATCGACCTGCTGCGTCAAAAAAGCATTGATTTTGTCGATTTTGGAAACAGCTTCATCGAGCTTGCGGTTCATGCCGGGCTTGTAAGCACCGATCGAAATCAGGTCATAGTTTTGGTAGTAGACAGAAAGGAGATCGCGTATCTTCGCTGCCAGTGCCCGATGTTCCGGAGAAACAATGTCAGTCATCAGACGGGAAATGCTCGCATTGATGTCGATTGCCGGATAATGGTTCTGCGAGGCGAGCTGGCGGGAAAGAACGATATGGCCGTCCAGAATACCTCGAACGGTGTCGGCAATCGGCTCGTTGGTGTCGTCCCCTTCCACGAGGACGGTGTAAATTCCGGTAATGGAGCCGGTCTTGAAGTTTCCGCTTCGCTCCAGAAGTTTGGGGAGTTCCGCGTAAATGGATGGGGTATAGCCGCGCGCGATGGGCGGTTCGCCGGTCAAGAGACCGATTTCGCGCTGCGCCATGGCAAATCTCGTCAGGGAATCCATCATCAGCAGAACGTCTTTGCCTTGGTCGCGGAAATATTCGGCAATTGCGGTGGCAACGGAGGGGCATTTTGCCCGAAACATTGCCGGCTGGTCGGAAGTCGCGACCACGAGAACGGAACGGGCGAGGCCTTCCTCGCCGAGGTCCTTTTCGATGAATTCCTTGACTTCTCTGCCGCGCTCGCCGACGAGGGCAATCACGTTCACGTCGCTTTTGACGTGTTTAGCAATCATGCCCATCAGGGTGCTTTTGCCGACGCCGCTTCCGGCGAAGATTCCCATTCTCTGCCCTTTGCCGATGGTGAGCATTCCGTCGATTGCCTTGATGCCGTAGCTGAGCGGCTCGGTAATGCGCGGACGTTCCAATGGATTGGTATAGCCTGCGTCAATATCGTAGTACTGCTCAGGCTCAAACGGGCCAAGCCCGTCAATCGGTTTGCCGGTGGAGTCAATCGTGCGGCCGATAAGAAAATCACCGACCGGTACGCGCAGCTTGTGCTCGGTGTTAACAACGATGCTGCCAAGCCCGACGCCCCTGACATCGCCGTAGGCCATGAGCAAGAGGTTGCCTTCTTTGAATCCAACGACTTCTGCCGTGACGTTTTCCACGTCGTCGACTTCTATGGTGCAGATGTCGCCGATTTTGCCCTCCAGTCCCGAGGCTTCGATCATCATTCCGCTGATGTTTTTCACTTTTCCTTTATAGCAAAGCGGATCAGCTTTGGAAACGATCTCGCACGCCGCGCGCAAATCAATCATAATCAAGAACCCACTCCGTGAATGATTTTTTAGTGGTTCGGCTTTTTCCGAGCTGCTTCCGAAATTGCCTGCCGCAGTTTTGTCAGCTGGCTATTGATGCTCGCGTCGATTACTTGGTCAGGCATTTCAATAACGCATCCTCCGTCTTCCATATCCGATGCAACAATCACTTTGACGCTGTCGGAAATACCCTTCAGCGCCTCGACGATGCTGCTGTCCGCTTTCAAAAGAATGTTTGCGGAGTCTTGTGGAACGTAAATGCGAATCCACTCCTGATTCCGGTACTCTTCCAAAGCGGAGAGGATAATACTGTGCAGAGCCTTCTCATCGGTGTGGAGTTCATGTTTGAGAATTGCCTGTGCCATAGAGGTGGAAAGCTCGATGAGATCATCTTGAAATTCGCGGAGAATTTTTGTTTTGGATTTCTCAACTGCCTCAATCATCAT
Source organism: Thermocaproicibacter melissae (assembly GCF_024498295.1). Lineage (NCBI taxonomy): Bacteria > Bacillati > Bacillota > Clostridia > Eubacteriales > Oscillospiraceae > Thermocaproicibacter > Thermocaproicibacter melissae. The sequence goes on along the minus strand of NZ_CP101827.1, from coordinate 189,611 downwards.
TCCGAGCTCATCGAGTGTCTTTCGGTTTTCAGCCTGTGCATCCCTTTTGCCGGCTTCGTAGCCTTCTTCATAGCCGCGCTCGGAGCCTTCCTGTTTGCCTCTTTTCAGGCCTTCGGCGTAGCCGTCGGTATAGCCATGCTGTTTAGCTTCCGCACTTTGTGCCGCAATAGTTTCATGCGCCTGCCGAAGCTGTTCTGCTTGGTAGCGCTGTGCAGACTGAACGATTTCTTGTGCTTTTTCAAAAGCACGCTCCAGAATCAATCGGCCTTGCGCCAAGGCGTCGGAATTATCAGGTTCCCTTTTTGATTGGGAACTTTGCTGTTCCGTTTTTACTGCCGGCTCTACTGATGTTTGCTGCGGTGGCTGTTCGGATAGTTTCGGCTGTGGTTCTGGTTGTTGTTTGAATTCTAACTCAAATGGCTGCAATTCTAATGGTTTAACCGTATCGTTGGCAAAATCCGTGTATTCTATGGGGTGGTAATCGGAAATGATTGGTGAGTATTGGCCGGGATGTATGACCTTACTCAATGATCTCATCCTTTCCGCCCTTGGTAATTACGATTTCGCCCTCACTTTCCAGACGGCGGATAACTCCAACAATTCTTTGCTGCGCTTCTTCAACATCCTTCAGACGGACATTGTGCGTATATTCGAGGTCGGTTTTGACCGTATCGGCAGCACGGTTGGACATATTGCGGAAAATGACATCCCGAACTTCCTGGTTCGCACCTTTAAGGGCAAACACGAGGTCTCTGTTATCGACTTCGCGAAGGAAGCGCTGAATGGACATATCGTCGAGACCGGTGATATCTTCAAACACGAACATCTTCTTGCGGATTTCCTCCGAAAGATTCTCATCTTTCCGATTGAGTTCATCGAAGATATTCTTTTCTGCGGTTCTGTCCATGTTATTCATAACGTCGGCTGCGTAGTCAACACCGCCGAAGGTGGTAAAGTCCATATCGAAAATGTTGGAGAATTTGTTTGCGAGATTTTCTTCGACAATTTTTACGACTTCCGGCGAGGTGCGATCCATGGTGGCAATGCGCTGGAGAACGTCTACCTGCTTGTCCGGCGGAAGCTCACTGATTACCGTCGCAGCCTGGTCGGGCCTTGTGTAGGAAAGAATCAGTGCGATGGTTTGCGGATGCTCATTCTGAATGATTGTCAACAGGTTCTTGTAGTCTGCTTTGCGCAGGAACTCAAACGCCCTGGAACGAAGGGATTTCGTAACGCGCTCAAGCAGAGAGGTAGCTTCCTGGGGGCCGTAGGCCTTTTCCAGAACACTGCGCGCATATTCCACGCCGCCGTCGTTAATCACTTTTTCCGTCAGGCAAAGGTTGTAAAAATCATTGAGGATTTCATCCATTTGCTCGGCCGAAACGTGCGATGTGCGTGCAATTTCGTAAGTAATCTGCTCCAGCTCATCTTCGCGAAGATATTTATAAATCTTTGAAGCCGTATCACTGCCAAGGGCGATAATCACGGCTGCAGCCTTCTGGGCACCGGTGAGTTTTGTTTTCGGATCAGCCATGTTTGTCGTCCCCCTTTAGCCAGCTGCGGATCAGCTGGGCTGCGATCTCAGGATTGCGGTCAGAGAATTCCTGCAGCTCGGTCTTGACGCGCTGTTCCTTGCCGTTTGCGGCATTGCGGATGGCTTCAATGGATTCGATTTGCATGTCATCCTCATCTTCTTGTTCCTCTGCCGGCTGAGATTCCTCTGCCGGAGCTTCTTCGGATTCTTCCGCTTCCTCTTCGGATTCCTCCTCTTCGTTGCCGTTTTCTGCTTCTTCCTCTTCTTCGGTGCCTTCTTCCACTTCTTCCTCTGGCAGTTCCTCAGGAGCATAAGGCTGCAGGTTTGCAAGCATCTTCTCACGTCTTGCCTTTCTGCGCTCACTCACCAAAAGAACAATGAGGAGAATGACCAGTAAGAGAAGTACACCCAGAATAATCAGAACAAGCTGGTTGTTTGCCATGGAACCGAGAAGGTCTGTAAGGGAAACGGCCTGTGTTTCAGCTTGTGAAACAGTAGAGTTAATCGGTGCCGCCATGATTGCTACTTTACTGATGTCTACGGCAGCTGCGTTTGCAACCAGTTCCGTGACTTCCTGCTTTTTGTCATCGGTCATGTTGTCGGTGTTGATGACAACAGCAACCGTGAGGTCATCAAGAGCGGCAGCGTCGCTCTGAACCTGCTGCTGCACTTTGCTGACGAGATAATCGTAAGTTTTGCTGTCCTTTGTCGTGATGACGCCGTTGCTTACGGTCACGCCGGGATAGGTTGTCGTTGTGTGGTCCACATTGCTTGTGGTTCCCGCAACACCGCCGACAGCGGAACTGGGTGATGTCGTTTCAATTGTCTCTTCCGAGTGGCTGACAACGCCTTTGCCGTCACTGGTGGAAGGAGTGTATGTAATAATATCCTCAATTTTCTTGTCAAGGTCCATTTTGCTTTTTACGCTTACGCTGAGGTTGTTCCTTCCGTACGCCTGAGCGAGAAGGTTCATAATTTTGTTTTCCAAGCTTTCTTCATACTGCTTTTCAATTTTCAGCTTGAACTCGGAAAGCGTAATCTGCATGGAATGCGAGGCTTCCGAAGAACTTTCCGAAGATGTCAGTTCTTCGCCGGTGGAGGTGTCCATGACGGTAACATCATCGACCGAAAGGTTCGGTACGCTTTTGGCAACGAGCTGTTTAATGCCGTTGACTTGCTTCGCGTCAAGCGTTTTTCCTTTTGCAAGGCTAATGGCAACCGACGCAGAAGCTCCGCTCTTATTATCTTCCCATGCGTAGTCGGTGCTGTTCGGAAGACTAATCGTTACATACGCCTTATTGACCGAGTCGAGCGTTTCAATGACGGAGCCGAGACGCGTTTCGAGCTGATACCTCTCGATAATCTTGCGTTCCTCATCGGTCGTCATGACACCCACATTTTGCGTGAAGAAATCGTAGTTAGGGGCAGATTTTGGATAGCCTTCGTTTGCAAGCTGCATACGCGCCGAGTTTTCGCTGGATTTCTCTACATATATGGTACCGTCTTTGTATTGATAGCCTATATTCATGGAGCGCAGCTCATTTGTAATTTCCTGTGCTTCACTGTTATCAATGCCCGAATAGAGAACGGTGTACTGAGTTCTGTTCATGAGTACAGCGGTGATTATGGCGATTAACAATGCAGCACCAAGGCAGGAAAATAAGATTATTTTCGCTTTTTTCGTGAGGTTGCCCCAAAAAGCCTTGATGGCTTCGATTGCTTTCTTTATTTGCTCGTTCATTGGTGAGAACGGACCGCCCTTCTCCATAGATTATTCAGACACTGATATTCGAGATTTCCTTGTATGCGTCGAGAAGTTTATTTCGCAGCTGAACAACCATGTTAACGGAGAGAGTAGCTTTTTGAGATGCAATGAGCGCAGCGTGAAGATCATCCGTCTGGCCGGTTGCCAGCTTCGTAATTTCGCTGTCGAGAACAGCACTCGTTTCTTTCACATTTTCAATGGCATCTTCAAACAACGACTGAAACGGAATCGCAACAGAACCCGTATTTTCCGTTGCCGCGGAGGTCTTTTCAGCCTGATGCAGAGATTCAATTGACTCAATTGGAACAATTGGCTGAATTGTGTTCATCTCATTCACTTCCCAAGTTCAAGGGCCTTAGTGGCCATATTTTTTACAGCGTCGAAAGCCGTGAGGTTTGCGTTGTATGCGCGCGAAGCGGCCATCATATCGGTTGTTTCCTGTATTAAATCAACATTCGGTTTTTCCACATATCCCTGAGCATTGGCGTCCGGATTAGTAGGGTCATATTCAACATTAAACGGAGTCTGGTCTTCCACGATACCGGTTACCTTTACACCCTGCGGAACAGCGGCATCTCCGTTTCCGTTCACCTGGGCTTCCAGCATGTTGCGGAAGGTCTGTGCAGTATCTGCACACTCATATACCACCATTTTGCGGCGGTAAGGGCCCCCCCTCACTTGTCCTGGTGGTCTCGGCGTTGGAAAGATTTTCAGCGATAACATCCATGCGGAGCCGGCTTGCAGTCAGCCCAGAACCGCTGATGTCGAGGGAACTCAAAAAGGCCATGGAGAAAAACTCCTTTCATTTGTTATTATTTTACGTTTCCAGAAATCGCTGTCTGCAACCGAGCAAAATAATCCGACATTTGCCGCAGCGAATAGGAGTAATTCGTTGTTGTGCGGACCATGTCAATCATCTGCTGCTCCAGGTCAACACCGTTTCCGTCTTCGCGGAATGTTTCTCCTTCGTCTTCCGTAACTTCGGGGGTGACGGAAGAAATCGCTTCGGAAACGGCCTGCGGATTGCTGCCGGGGGAGGCGAGTTCTTTAAGAAGCTGATCCTCAAAGGATACTCGCTTTGCTTTATAGCCGGGAGTTTCAACGTTTGCCATATTGTCGGAAATTGCCTGCTGGCGGACCCAAAGCCCGTCTAGGTCTTTTTCTAGCAAAGTTGAAGAAATCGTATCAATCCAATTCATGGACAGGCGCTCCTTTCATTAATAAAATAGCCCCAAAAAAGAAAAGCGAGGAAATATACGCACAAGTTGCATAAAAACCCCGCTATTTATTCGATTAAAGAAATTTATTTTATATACAAATTATATAAAAACTTCTCATAATATTCGAATTTACAATCATCATTATGTGACGTTCATGCGCAAAAGTCAAGAATTCTTGTAAAATAAACACAAAAAAATGCGAAAAAACATATATTTTTATTAACTAATATACAATTATTTACACATCATACAAAAAAACATCCTATTTTCCAACGCATTCGGATAAATATTAGAATGAATATTTTGGAAAAGAAGGATACGCTTTCAGGCTAAACTTCTCAGCACTTGTGCCGATAATCAAAACAGAGGTGATAGGAGAATGGAGATAAAAGGCATTAACAGCTTTTTTTCAGATATACAGCAGACCTCTGCCTGCAAGGAGGAATCCATCCAAAACGAGCGTGCTGAGTCTTTCGGAAAAGTGCTTCGCGGGAAGATGGATACAATTGAGATTTCCGCGCACAAAACGCAGCGCTCTGTTTTGAAGGAGACCCGGAACAACATCCTGCGTGAGCTGAGGCGGCCGGTGGACAGCGCTACGCTGAATGAACTGAAGAACCGCATCGCTTCCGGTATGTATTCCGTCAATGAAGAGGAGATTGCTGATATTCTCGGCAGATAATCACGCGGGGAGGAGTTTTCGGAATGATCGCAGCGGAACAGGCAGACGAACTGATTCGTTTTTTTAAGCGGATGCTTGCTTTTTACCGTGAGTTTCTTGCGTTTGAGCGTGAAAAATATGAAATTATCGTTTCTGGTAATTTTCAGAAGCTAGATGCTTCCCTAAAACGGGAACAGGCTTTTACCTTGAAAGCCCGCGGCTTTGAAAAAGACCGTGTAAAACTTTTGGAGAAATTGGGCTGTACGCAGGCAACCTTCCGGCAGCTGATTGAGGAGGTTGACCCTACGCGAAAGGAAGCCATGCAGAAGCTTTATGAAGACCTTTCCGCCACTGTTTCGGATGTAAAAGCAGTGAATGAGCGTTCTGCCGGCATGCTGCGGGCAAAGATGAACCGTGTGTCAAAGATTCTTTCTAGAATGGAAAATCAGCCGGAGTTAAAAAAAATATATGGAAATCATCTTGGAGAGAGATTAGGACACGAGACCACTTTTTCCAAAAAGGTTTGAATCGTTTACAGCCATACTTGAAAGCTGAACGGAGGAATTAACTTGAGTTCGATGTTTGAAGGCCTGTATATCGCGAGAAGCGGTGTTCAGGCTTCTAAGGCGGCCCTGAATATCACCGGCCAGAATATCACCAATGCCAACACCGAGGGATATACCCGCCAAAGGGTTGACCAAAACTCCCTTCCGCCTTCGGATTCCGGCGGCCAGTGGGCTTCTTTGGGAACCTCGGTTGGAACCGGTGTCAGCGTGGATTCCATCAGCCAGCTGCGCGACGCATTTCTCGACAGTGAATACCGCACACAGAACGCAAAGAGCGGTGAAAGCGCACAGTGGGTGGACACGTTGTATGACATGGAGGACATTTTTACCACCACGACCACCGCTTCTTCGTCCTCAAACGTTTCTGTCATTGATGTGCTGAGCAATCAGTTCAGCAATTTCCTAACGCAGCTACAGAATATTACTTCTTCGTACAGCAGCGTTTCCGAAGGCAATGTGCGTGAAGCCGCCAAATCGCTCGCAACCCAGCTCAACACGGCAGCCAGAGCGCTGAACACCATACGCGAGCAGCAATACAATCATCTTGAGGAGTATAATGTGAACACGGTCAACGACCTTCTCAAGAGTATTGCTTCGCTGGACAAACGCATTAAGGACGCCGAGCTTTCCGGTTCCCCCGTTCTGGAGCTGAAGGATCAGCAGAACCTGCTTTTGGACAAGCTCTCCAAATACGTTCCCATTAAAGTGGTTCAAGAATCCGAGAAGTTGGATAACGGAAAAAGCGTTGATACGACAAAGGTATATCTTGCGGATGCCAACGGAAACAAACTCGCCGGAAATTACGAGCTTATCGGCGGTGCGGACGGCAGTGATTATGCACAGTTTACCATTACGCAGGATGCGCCCGAAGAGGGCAAGTCCTTCGGTATTACCCAGCTGCACCTGACAAAGCTTTCGGTCAATGGAACTATCCCGACCGATGCCGACGGCAATCCGGAGCTTCAGGGAATGACGAATGACGACATTGCTACGGGTGCATTTGCCGCCAGCCTTGCCCTTCTGAACGACAGCGGAGATTATGACGGAGATTCGACTTCGCCGCGCGGAATCGGATTTTATTCGCAGTACCTTGACACGATTGCGAGAGAACTCGCATCTACGCTGAACAATCTGAATTATAACCCAAACAAGAAGGATTCTTCGGGAAATACAATCCCTGCGGAACAGCAGATTCTCTTCAGCGGTTCTGTCGAAACAGGTACCTTGGATGACATTACAAAGGGAATTACAGCAGCGAATATCCATGTAGCATCCACATGGAAAGACGGCGTGCTGACAACTAACAAAGATGTTTCCAATTCCGGTGACGACAACAGCGGTGCATGCCCCAATATCCTGACCATGATTGCAAAACTGAAAGATGACAAAATTACTCTTACCACGGATACCGGAGCGATTGTTTTCAACGGAACACTCCAGAAAGCATTCGCAAGTGTAAGCGCAATGCTTGCACTGAACACAAACAGCATGCAGACCATTGACAACACGAATTCCCAGTTGTTGAACAATATCGACAACAGCCGGCAGGAACTTTCCTCCGTCAGCTTAGATGACGAAGCCATCAGCATTGTTCAGTATACCCAGTCGCTGAATGCATCTTCACGCTTTATGACCGCTGTGGACGAATGTCTGCAGACAATCATCAACAACATGGGCCTTGTGGGAAGGGGATAATCGAAAATGAGAATCACTTCGCAGATGATGCTTTCACGCTATAAGAGCGATGTCAGCGACGCATACGCTACCCTAAACAAAGCTATGCGCCATGCCTATGACTACCGCAGGTTTGACCGCCCGTCGGAGGATCCCCTTGCGGCTTCCCAAACCGCTGACATTCACTGGCAGATGAGCCTTAACGACAATTATTCTTCCAATATTACCAATATTAACAGTGCGCTTACTACTGGCGAAAAGATTCTGCAGAACATTGATGCGATGCTCACGCAGGCAAGCGGAACCACGGTGCTGAAAGCAATCAACGGCACTATGGCCGCGGAAAACCGCCTTGCGCTGGCAGATCAGCTTCTCAGCATACGCGACAGCATCGTTTCGCAGATGAACACAAAATATGCCGACAGTTACCTTTTCAGCGGTTCCGGCGCAGGGAAAGCTCCGTTTGAGCTTGTAAAAGATGCGAGCGACCCTTCCAAGGACAAGCTGTATTACCGCGGTGTGGATGTTGACACGGGAAAAATGAAAGATGGTTCTACCCCGTCGGTGAGCCTTGAGGATCTTGCGAATGAAAAGGTGTATGTCGACATCGGCCTCGGCATGACAATGGATAAAAACGGAGTTATAGAGGACCAAAGCGCTTACAATAAGGCAATGCCGGGCATCAGCTTCCTCGGTTACGGTACAAACAGCGACGGCGTGCCGAATAACGTGTGCAGCATTCTTTCCCGAATTGCCGGTATACTCAAGAACAGTGCAAACGAGCAGCAGTTGAGCACGGCTGAGCTGGAAGAAATCGAAAAGCTCACTTCCGCATTCGACGCCTCCCAGGATAATTTTGAGGCAGGGCAGGCACAGTTGGGCAACCGAATGCAGTTCCTCAACAACACTTCAGAATACATTACAGAATTGAAAACCAACTTGGCCGAGAAGGACAACGAAGTGGAATTTGTAGAGCCTACCGATGCCATTGAGACGTATTATAGCCAGCTTTACTGCTACAATGCCGCGCTGAAAGTCGGCGCGCAGATTCTACAGCAGAGCTTGATTGATTACCTGAGATAAGCAGACGCCGCACCGAAATTTTTTAGGAAAGGTCGGCGGAATCAGTGCTTCTGATTATTGAGGACAAAAATAACCCTACGGAGCCCCTTGCCGAAGAAACGGACGGTGGCTCCGAACTTGTTTATATTCCCACAATCTTCGTTCCGGTAAAAAAAGACAAAAAGACTCTGCAGGCGGAATGTGAATTGGACCGGATCCTGTATGATTTCCGGCAAAACAAGGAAAATCAGTCCTCTTCACCGGGGCAGTGCGGCAAACTGATTCCTCTTTTTTTGAAGGCTGTCAGTCGAACGGGGCTTCCGCCCGAGTATATTACGCCTTCCGAAAATTTCTGCCCGCCTCAGGAAGAAGGCCGTAAATTATGTGCCCGGGGCTGACCCCCGGGGGAGATGGTACATTTTATGGACAACAAAATGGAAGACAAGCCCCAAGAGAAGCAAGAAAAGATTATCATTCATTTTCCCGAAGGGATTTACGGTTTTGAAGATGTAAAAGACTTCATTTTGCTTCAGGAAGACGACGCACAGTTTCTTTGGTCACTTCAGGCGGCATATTCTCCGTATCCCACCCTCATTGTGGTGGACCCGTTTCTCATTATGCCCGACTACGCACCGAAGCTTCAGGAACGCGAGCTGCATCTGCTCGGAGACCCTGCAGAGGAAGACCTTTGCTGGCTGGCGGTAGCGGTTATCCGCAAAAAACTGGAGGATTCCGTTGTCAGCTTGAAAAGCCCCATTGTGATTAACGTGAAAAACCGCGTGGGAATGCAGGTTATTTTGGAAGATGGAGATTACCCGCTTCGTTACCGGTTGTTCGCTGAGACGGGAGGGCAGTAGAAATGCTAATCGTCTCGCGAAAAAAGTCGGAGTCCATCCTCATCGGCGACGACATTGAAGTCATTGTAACCGAAGTGGGCGCAGACCGTGTAAAAATTGGCATTAAAGCGCCGAAGGGCGTGCCAATTCTGCGCAAGGAGCTGGCGGATGCACGGGAGCTTAACCGTGAGGCGAGCACCGTTTCCGGCAGAGAAGCGATGGATGAGTTAAAAAATGCACTTAAAAAACGATAAAAATAGAAATCTTTCTGGGAAATATTCAAAACACCCTAAAGTTTTCAGCAGCCGAGCCGATATTATAGGTGGTTTCCAAAACGGGCGGCAGTTTTCTCCAGTCCGAAGTCGCTGGGCCCGCGAGTTCGGATGTAGAAAGCGGCTTTCCCGGTCGGATCATAAAAACAAACGAGAAGAGAATGGAATCTCTTCCACCCGCAGGGCAAAAGTCTGCGGGAAAAATCAAGGAGGAAAGATTTTATGCGTATCCAGCACAATATTACCGCTCTCAATGCGGCCAACAGATTAAAGACCAATGAAAGCGCTGTCAGCAAGAACATCCAGAAGCTGTCTTCCGGCTACCGTATCAACAGCGCAGCAGATGACGCTGCAGGCCTTGCAGTTTCTGAAAAAATGCGCAAAGAGATCAACGGTCTCTCCCAGGCAGAAGACAACACCAAGAACGGCATCAGCCTTGTACAGACAGCAGAAGGCGGCCTGAACGAGACCTCCGCTATCCTGCAGAGAATGAACACTCTGGCTGTCGAGTCCGCAAACGGCACCTACAAGGATACCGACCGTGCGAACCTGCAGAAGGAAGTTGACCACCTGAAGACGGAAATTGACCGTATCGCCAATTCCACGAACTTCAACGAGATCAAACTTCTCGACGGCTCCCTCGGAACAGTATACAAAGCTGACGTTACTGCAGCGGATGATGGCATTACCAAGGCTGTTGTCAGCGGCGGCAATTTCACAGCCTCAGAGACGCTCACTCTGACAGTGACTACTAAGAGCGATGGTGCTGTAACAGTTGAATTCAGCGGAACTGCTCCCACCGGCATTAGCTTTACAACAACAGCTACTACATTCGAAACCGGTACGGCTTACACCTTCACAGCTGTCATTGCCGACACGGCTTCTGCCGAAGATGCAGCGAAATTTAAGGACTTTACAATTACTGTTACAAGGGGTTCAGACATTCCTACTACTGACAATCCGCAGGATGTAACGATTACCGCTACCCGCCATGATCCTCTCACCTTCCAGGTTGGCGCAGAGAATGTTGATGACCAGCGCGCAACGCTTTCCATCAATGCTATGGATTCCAAGGGCCTTGGAATTGACGGCAACAATCTGTTGATTGATACGCAGAAGCATGCAGAGGCTGCAATTTCCACCATCGCTGACGCTGTTGCGATTGTCAACAGAACCCGTGCTGACCTCGGTGCTCTTCAGAACGAACTCGAGCACACCGCTAACAACCTCAGCACCATGAACGAGAACCTGACCTCTGCTGAGAGCACGATCCGCGACGTGGATATGACTGACGAATATGTTCAGTACTCCAAGAACCAGATCCTTGCTCAGGCTGCAAACGCAATGCTGGCTCAGGCGAATACTCAGCCGCAGAACGTTCTCACGCTCCTCAAAGGCTGATTCGTTCACGGATAATCCTTTGCAAAAGTTCAGCCCTCGGCAACGGCCGGGGGCGTTCTTTTTGCTCTATCTATGAAAAGGCCCCCGACAGTTGTCGGGGGCCTGCCTATGTGCAGGGGAGCAAATTATTGCGGCAGATTGGCCGCAAGTTCGTTCATGGTGGGCTCTGTATGCGTCAGTTTGCGGTAGCGGCGTATGTCGTCATCCTCGGGAATGAGCTTCGCAAGCTGAAGCGTATAGGTTCCGGCTTGCTCCAGATCGCCTTGCTCAATAAGCTGTTCAATATTTCTCTTAACCTGCTTCGCAAGAGCGGCAAACTCTTGTGCCTTTAAGTCACGCATCTTCTGTTCTTCTTCAAAACGTGTGAGCAGAAAATGAATGGCGTCTTTCATGGCCGGAGATTCTTTCAGCGCTTTACGAAGCAAAGAGATATATTCTGTGTTTTTACCCAGCCGTCTTGCATCCAGCGCAGCGCCGGCGTAATATGCAAAGCGAATACTGCCGGGCAATGCGGAAAGTGCCGCGGAGAGAGCTTCCGGGCGGTACACGGTGCGCACATATTTCGAGGCACATTCTATGTACGCTTCCAACAGCGCATCGTATTGTTCGGCATTGCTTTCCGCCTTTGTGAAACGCACCGCATATTCCAGTAGGCAGGCGAGCAGGAAAAGCGCTTTTGGGTTTTCAAACGAAAACGCCTCCACATAGCTTTTCAGAATGTCGGCATAGTCTTCATGCTCCTTTTTCAGCTCCGCCGCCATGTGCGCCATGGCATCCGTGTCGATATGCGAAAGATATGGCACAATATTGATTTTTTCGCTCAGAAGGTACCATAGAATATCCGCGGTGCGAAAATCCCACTTCTCATCCAGACGGCGAAGAGAAGCAAGGCAATTCTCGGCGGCGGAACGGTCTCCGTTTTGCTGCGCGAGCTTCAAGCGGCAGGCAAGAAGCCATGCACTTTCGCCTTTTGCAGCGGCAGCGGTGCGCAGGAGTGCGTCCCGCTGGGACGGATGAAGAAAGCAGTAATTGTTTACTGCGGCTGTAAATCCATCAATCTTTGCTCGGTCGTCCGAAGCCAGCAGCTTCTGGTAGCAGTCAATGGCGGCAGACCAATCATTCCGTTTTTCGCAGATGCTGAAGCACAGCGTAAGCGAACCGTTTTGATCGTAGTTTTCGATGCCTGAGCCAAGCTCTTCTAAGCAATCAAGCGCTTCTTGTGTCTTCCCGAGCTCAGCTAAGGCTTGACCGTTCAAGACGGTTACGGTTTCCCGTACCTTTTCGGAAAGACAATGGTAACTGCCGAGGAACAGAAGGTATGGGTCAAGTTTTTCCGCGAGGTGATCCTCATAAAGTTTAAGGAATAAACGGCCGTATTTTATGGTTTCTTCATACCGCTTTAAACGCCAAGCGGCCATCTGCGCCAGCATATAACACTCCAGATGAAAATAACCGGGTGCTTTTTCCATAGACAGCACATCGGGCAGTTCTTCAAGCAGTTTTGCATAAAGGCTGCTTTGAAAGTAGGCTTGAAGAAGGTAGCAGCCGCATCTACCGTAGAGATGATTATTGTTTTCCGGGTCGATTCTGCGGGCTACCTCCATGGCGTGCTTCGAATAATGAATGGCTTGTTCGTTGTCAATATCAATCAGCTGGCCGCTGATTTGGATGAGCGCCTTCATGTCGTCCGGATCCTCTTGAAGCTCGGCACGAAGCAGCGAAAGGTTTCTTTTGTATTTCCAATCCCTTTCTTCCGGATTTTTGTATGCGTAGCCGTAATGGTGCGCAAGCACAGGAATCATTTTTGTAGGCAGTACAGGGACAATATCTTCGTGAATCTTGTGTTCAAAGTGGATTTTGGGGTGCATACGGTGAAGCCTGATAATGTGAATATCATGGTAATCGGTGCCGTCCAAACTGGTGTAGTCCCGCCTTGAAATGCCGGCAGACCAGTATTTGTCACACTCACCGCTTTGGAAGAATTCAATGAGCGGCGTCGCGTCGTCGAGGTACTCGTCCGCGTCAAGGTAAAAGAACCATTCGCCCTGTGCGGCAAAAAGGCCAGTGTTTCGGGCGGCGGAAAAATCATTGCACCAGTCGAAGTGAAGAACGTGGTCGGTGAACTTTTTCGCAATTTCCACCGTCTTGTCCGTAGAACCAGTGTCGGTGATAATCAACTCGCTCGGGACTGCGTCCAGCAGCGGTTGGAGGGATTTCAAACATTTTTCCAAATGTTTTTCTTCGTTTTTTACAATCATGCCTACCGTAAGGCGCAGCTTGTGCCCGTGGAACGGGCCGTCACCCTGCCGCGGCGTGGCTTTTTTTGTTTGCTGCAAATGTGCTTTCATAAATTAGAACCCCTTTGGCGAAATTCGGTAGAACCGGTTTTTACAATATCTTATTATATAACATATCGACAGGAACCGATAAAAATTCACAGGCGGCGGTGCTTATCAGAGGTGAAAAAACGTGGTATACTGTCGATAGGAAATATCTGGGGAGGAACAGAATGATTACGGTCAGCGTTTGTATGATTGTGAAAAATGAAGAGGCGGTTTTGGCACGGTGTTTGGACAGCTTGAAGGGCATCGGGGATGAAATCGTAATTGCCGATACCGGCTCCACAGACAGAACCAAAGAGATAGCTGCCCGGTATACGGACAAGGTGTACGATTTTCCGTGGAATGAGGATTTTGCGGCCGCCAGAAATTTTGTGCTTTCCAAGGCCGAAATGGAATATATTTATTCAGCAGATGCAGATGAAGTACTGGACGATGAAAACCGGAGAAAGTTTCTCGAAATGAAGCAGACCCTTTCACCGGATATTGAAATCGTTCAGATGCGCTATGCCAATCAACTGCAGTACAACACAACCTATAATTTTGACACCGAACTGAGGCCGAAACTGTTTCGCCGCCTTCGTACCTTCCGCTGGGTAGACCCGGTGCACGAGACGGTTGAGCTGACGCCGCGTGTTCTGGACAGCGACATTACGATATTACATAAGCCGCAGAACCTGCACTCCCCGCGCGACCTTTCTATCCTCGAAAGGGCAGCGAAGTCCGGGAAAATGAGTGAACGCTTGGCGCGCATGTACGCCAAGGAGCTGTTCATCAGCGGCACCGACGCCGATTTCCTTGCGGCGTACCCCTACTTTGAAGCGATTCTCCATGACGAGAACAAAAGCCTTGACGAGGTGCGTGTGGCACAGTGTGTGGTTTCGCGCGCGGCGCGCATAAAAAACGACCCGGATACCTTCTTCAAGGCCGCGCTCAAAAATGTGATTGGCGAGCCGTGTGCGGAAGTGTGCTGTGAACTCGGAGCGTGGTACTTTGCGGCGGGTGACTGGGAAGAAGCCGCAACGTGGTATTACACGGCAGCCAACGGGGTACAGAGTGAACTGGATCTGCGCACTTCCGGCAGTATTCCGCTCCTGCGCCTTGCGGAATGTTACCTGAAGCTCGGAATGACGGACGAGGCGCGGGAATGCTTGGCCCGGGCGGAACAGTGTACCTAAAACCTTTGGGGCAGATTCATATTTCACTGGCTGGTTGGCACAATAGAATGGGATAGATTGGAATTAAAAATGCCAGTCCGGCAGGACTGTGGAAAGGAAGGAATCTGATGAAAAACGGTTACACAATCACAGGCGTAAAGGCAATGGAAATCCTCGATTCGCGCGGTGACCCCACAGTGGAAGCTACCGTGACGCTTGAAAACGGTGTTACGGGAACGGCTGCTGTGCCGAGCGGTGCTTCGACCGGAACGTTTGAAGCACTGGAGCTGCGCGACGGCGACAAAGATCGTTACGGCGGAAAAGGCGTCACCAAGGCTGTAGCCAATGTCAATGAGTGCATCAGCGAAGTCGTGGTTGGCCTTGACGCGACGGATACCGCGGCCGTTGACGGGGCAATCCTTGCGGCGGACGGAACGAAGGACAAATCGAAATTCGGCGCCAATGCGGTACTCGCCGTGTCGCTTGCCGCGGCTCGCGCAGGCGCAAATGCCCTTGGAATCCCGCTTTACCGCTTCATCGGCGGCATCAGCGCAGATACGCTGCCTGTGCCGATGATGAATATTCTCAACGGCGGAGCACACGCAGCCAACAACATCGACATTCAGGAATTTATGATTATGCCGGTCGGCGCGCCGAGCTTTTCGGAAGGACTGCGCCGCTGTGCAGAAGTGTTTCATAAGCTGGGGGCGATTCTGAAATCGCGCGGCCTCGCTACCGCCGTCGGCGACGAAGGCGGTTATGCCCCGAACCTTCAGACCGACACCGAGGCCATTGAGCTGATTCTTGAGGCCATTTCGGCGGCGGGCTATGAGCCGGGAACCGATTTCGTGCTTGCCGTGGACGCGGCTTCGAGCGAATGGGCTGTTTCGGACGGCTATACCCTGCCGAAGCACAAAACGCACTATACCACCGACGAATTAATTGCTTACTGGCAAGACCTTGTTTCTAAGTATCCCATCCGCTCTGTGGAAGACCCGCTCGGCGAAGATGACTGGCAGGGCTGGGCGAAGATCACCGAGAAACTCGGAAAGAAGATTCAGCTCGTCGGCGACGATCTGTTTGTCACCAACACGTCTCGTCTGGAGCGCGGCATCCAAATGGGCTGTGGAAACTCCATCCTCATCAAGCTGAACCAGATTGGCACGCTGACTGAGACCATCAGCGCAATCTGCATGGCAAACCGTGCAGGCTATACCGCCATCGTGTCGCACCGCTCCGGTGAAACGGCGGATACAACCATTGCGGACCTCGCTGTGGCACTCAACGCCGGACAGATTAAGACTGGCGCACCGAGCCGCACCGAGCGCGTGGCGAAGTACAACCGCCTGCTGCACATTGAACAAGAGTTGAAGGCAGCTGCCAGATACCCCGGCATGAAGTGCTTCAACCAGTAATCTTTCCACAATTAAGCCGCACCTCTGTTTTGGACGATACCCGAAAAGACGAACAATAAAAAGCCTCCTGTTGTAGGATAAAAACTACAACAGGAGGTAAATTTATGTAAAAAATATTCAAAAGTAGATTTGCTAGCGAAGAGATATGATGCGCTTTTTCCGGACGTGTTTTTGCGAAAAGCAGCAGAAGAGGCTAACCCACCACAATACAACTACAAACAAAAAATCCGATGCAAATGCATCGGATTTTCATTTCATGGTCGAGGTGACTGGATTCGAACCAGCGGCCTCTACGTCCCGAACGTAGCGCTCTACCAAGCTGAGCCACACCTCGAAAAATTAAGCCCCGTTGTCTGGGGCTATGGTTGCGGAAGAAGGATTCGAACCCTCACGTACAGAGTCAGAGTCTGTTGTGCTACCATTACACAATTCCGCAATGTATCACCTGCATCAGTTCGCAACAGCAAGATTTATTATACCAAACCAATTGAATTTGTCAATCCCTTTTCTGGTTTTTTCGGGGAAAAGCAACAGCTTTCATTTTCAAACTTTGCTGTCTATGCTATACTGACCCCAGACGAGAAAAGGAGTGGTGAAGCATGCCGCAGCGCAAAACGATGAGAGAAGCCATTGCCGAGGCCTGTCTTCAGGAAGAAGATATTACCAAAGCGGAATATGACGGCGAAAGCGCGGAAGGTCTGGAATTTTCGGGAATCGGGTTCCACGGGTGCCGATTTTCCGGCTGTCGGTTTGAAAACTGCCGCGCGGAAAATCTATATTTTGAAGATACGGTTTTTGAAGCGTGCAATTTTTCGAACGCATCTCTGGCAGGCTGCTGCCTGCGCCGAGTAAAATTTCTCAACTGCAAGCTGATGGGAACCAGTTTTTCCGAACCGATTCTCGATACGCTTGAAGTTGCGGATTGTTCCTGCCGGTTTTTCGCTGTTTCAAACGGGAAGCTCCGCCGCGTTGTTTTTTCCGGCAGCGACCTTTCGGAAGCCGTTTTGCAAGAATGTTCGCTGAACGGCACCGAATTTCGAGACTGTTGCCTGCGTAAGGCTGACTTTCTGCACACGCCGCTCAAGGGAATCGACCTGACGACCGACGAAATTGCAGGGCTAGTGGTTTCCGGCCCCGAGCTGCGCGGCGCAAAGGTCACCATGCTGCAGGCCAGCGACCTTGCACGCTACCTTGGCCTGATTGTGCAAGATTAATCTGTGCAGTTAACCCTTTAATATACCGCCATGAGTACCCGCTCCGCGCAGCGAATTCCGTCGACGGCGGCGGAAACGATTCCGCCGGCGTAACCTGCACCCTCTCCGCAGGGATAGAGTCCGCGAAGCCCAACAGACTGCAAGCCCTCACCCCGCAGCAGACGCACAGGCGAGGAAGAACGGGTCTCCACTGCTGTGAGAACCGCATCCGGACTGGCGAATCCCTTCAGGCGGGTATCCATCTGACGCAGGCCCTCACGCATCGAATCCGCGATAACCTCGGGCAGGCAGTCATCCAAGGAGCACGGTGTTACGCCGATGGGATAAGTCGGCACAACGCTGCCGAATCCGGTAGACGCACGCCGCGCAAGGAAATCCTCCACGCGCTGGGCGGGGGCGCGGTAATTTCCCCCTCCGAGTTCAAATGCCTTTTCTTCCAGCCGGCGCTGAAACTCCATGCCGGCAAGCGGGCCTTCCCCGCCGAAATCTCCCGGGCCGACGTTCACAAGCAAAGCGGAATTTGCATTTACGCCGTCACGGGCAAACTCGCTCATGCCGTTCGTAACGAGGCGGCCCGGTTCGCTTGCCGCAGCCACCACCGTGCCACCCGGGCACATACAGAATGTATAAACGCCGCGTCCAGTGGGAAGGTGTACAGCTAGCTTGTAATCCGCTGCACCGAGCGCCGGATGTCCTGCAAATTTTCCGTACTGAGCCTTATCAATCATGCTCTGCAAGTGCTCAATGCGCGCTCCGACGGCAAACGGTTTTGCCTCCATGGGCAGCTTCATTGCCTCCAGCATGGCGAATGTATCCCGCGCACTGTGGCCGATGGCAAGGATGACGTTCTCGGTTTCCAAACGCTCGGGTGTTCCGCCTTGCGTCCGGAATTCCACCCCGGTGATTTTTCCGTCGCGCGTCAGCAGCGCCGTCATCTTCGTGTCAAAGTAAATCTCTCCGCCGAGGGAAAGAATCGTTTTGCGGATGTTCCTCACCGCACCGGGCAGGCGGTCGGTGCCGATATGCGGCTTTGCTAGGTACAGGATTTCCTCCGGTGCTCCCGCCAAGACAAACTCCTCCAGCACCTTGCGGATGCGGGGATCCTTTGTTCCGGTGTTGAGCTTTCCGTCCGAAAAAGTTCCGGCGCCGCCCTCGCCGAACTGCACGTTGCACTCCGGGTCCAGCACACCGATTTTCCAGAACTGCTGTGTTTTCTTCTGGCGCTCCTCCACGCAGGAGCCGCGCTCCAAGACGATGGGCCGCTGACCGGCCTGTGCCAGAATCAATGCCGCAAACATTCCCGCTGGGCCGAACCCCACGACCACGGGCCTCGAAGAAAGCGGGCGGATTTCCGGCAAACGATATCGGTAGGGTTCCGCTTTTGTGATTTTTCGGTCGCGCGGAGCTTTGCAGCGAGGACATTCTACATCCACCGTGCAGATGAAATGAACGTCGTCTTTTCTTCTTGCATCCACCGAGCGGCGGTAAAGTTTCAAAGAACGGATTTCCTCCGGCCTGACACGCAGACGCCTTGCGGCTTCGCGTTTCAGGTCGCTTTCCGTTCCATTTAATTCCATTCGGATATCGGTAATTCGATACATCTTTCCTCCGTCAAATTCCTGCTGCGGCGTTTCCCGCCGTAATGCCGCTGGCCCATGCCCAGTGAAGGTTGAAGCCGCCGCATTCTCCGTCAAGATTCAACAATTCCCCGCAGAGGTACAGTCCCTTGCAGAAACGCGACTGCAGGTTCTCATCCACTTCGGAAAGCGGTACGCCGCCCGCTGTTACCTGCGCGTTCTGCCACGGAGCTGTTCCCAAAACGGGAAAACGGTACTGTTTCAACGTCGCCGCTGCGTTTTTTACATTCTGTGCGGTCAGCGAGCTTGCCGAAACGGATGCTCCTTGAAGTGCTCTTCTCATCACTTCGATGGCGAGCGGTTTACAGAGAATTCCTTCCAACGCAGCAAACGCCGGCATATCACCGCAGGCATCCGCCCGCGTACGAATCAGCCTTTCCAGCTCCTCCGCTCGATATTCGGGAGCGAGGTCAAGCGTGATTTCAAGTGTCTTTGGTTCATAACTGCCCAGAAAGCGGGCAAACTCAAAAATACAGATTCCGGAGAGAGAGTTTTCCGTAAACTGAACTTCTCCCCGCGTCGTTTTGATTTTGCGGCCGCCCTGCATCAAAGCAGCCTCTGCCATGCAGCGCACGCCCTTGAGAGGTCTTACGAGTTTTGGGTCAGTACGAACCTGCGTCAGCGCAGGGCTGAGCCGACTCACTGTGTGGCCATACGGTCTGAGCAGCGCATACCCGTCTCCGTCTGAACCGGACTGCGGGCAGGCCTTTCCGCCGCAGGCAACAATGACTCGTTTGGCCTTCACGCTCTTTTTTTCGGAAATCAGTGCAAATCCGCCGTGGGTAGCCTCAATGCTTCTTACGGCAAAATCGCAGAGTGTTTCTACCCCTGCGGCTTCAAGGCTCAGGCGAAGAACATTCAGCACAGAGGAAGCCTGAAGGCTATATGGATAAACGCGGCCTTCGTCCAAAGTCCGGCAGAGAAGCCCGTGGCTTTGGAACAGGCGGATAATCTTCTCCGGCGGGAAACGGTGCAAAATTCCCGCGGCTGCGTCTGTGTCGCCGTAATACCGTCCCGGCCCAGCGTTGCGGTTCGTGAGGTTGCAGCGTCCGTTGCCCGTAAGCAGCAGCTTTTTTCCCACCCGAGGATTTTTTTCCAAAACAGCGATTTTGAGCGTCCTGCCCGCTTTTTCAGCCGTTTCTGCAGCGGCTAACGCTGCGGCAAGGCCGGAGGCTCCTCCTCCGACGACCGCGATGTCGTACATTCTTTTCTCCTTTCAACCCAGTGAATCTACGCTCAAATTCAAAAAAACAAGAACACAAATGCCGAAGCGGCAATCAGCAAAGCACATACGAGTGCCACAATGCGTGCAGCCAGCGTATATGTTCTGTTATTCCCTTGTTTGAATTTTTGTTTATTTTTCATAATTAGAAATTTGCCCTCTACAAATTAACTTACAATATACGTTATAAACATTATAACAAACTGCGGTAGAAATACAACCGCGGGAGTCTTGATTTAGACGCCCTTTCTCCACGATGGGGATTCAATGGGGATTCATTTATCAGAGGTAAAAAATATGAAAAAGCGTAGCAAACTAAATTCCGGTAACTCCCTTAATGACGGATATACTTTTGACAGTTCCGAACGAAAAAATTCAGACAGTGTGAAATCTCACAGCAAGGCTGTAAAAACAGTGATCCTTACGATTGTCTTTCTGATTCTTCTCTTATGCGGCATCGGATTTATCTATGTGAGTATGATGATGTCGCGTCTCAACCGATCGGATCCTGTGAACAGCGAGGCTCTTCAGCAATATGAGGAACAGCCTTCAGAAGCGCCGCAGTGGGCCGTAAAAACGCAGCAGGGCGTTATGAACATCCTCCTGCTGGGTGTGGACGAGAACGACGACGGTTCCGACGGCCGGTCCGACAGCATGATGTTGATCTCCATTGACAGTGATTCAAAAGCGATTCGGCTCGTTTCCTTCCTGCGCGACTCTTACCTCGAAATCCCCACCATCGGCAAGAAAAAGCTGAATGCCGCCTATTCAAACGGCGGTGTCGCGTTGACCATGCAGACGCTCGAAAACAATTTCCGCATAGATGTTGACCACTACGTTTCTATCAATTTTGAAAACTTCGCGGCAGTCATTGACAAGATGGGCGGGCTGGACGTGCCGATGTCTAAGGCGACCTGCAGGGAAATGAACAAAAATATCGGCACCCACTTTAAAGAAGGCATTAATCATTTGAACGGAGCGCAGTGCCTCTACTACGCGCGTATCCGTCATGCCACCGATGAATTCGGCCACGACGATTATGGACGGACAAGCCGGCAACGTCAAATTATTCAGCTTATGATTCAAAAAATTAAAGGCATGAATCTGCTCCAGTCCAGCCAAATTCTTTATGATTATCTTCCGTATGTTAAAACAAACCTCAACGACAGTGAAATTCTCTATCTTGCTTCGATAGGCGTGGATCTTTCCTCCTACAAAATAGAATCCATGCAGATACCTGCGCCCGATACGTTCACGGACAAATCAGACGTTCCCGGCGCTGGCGACGTGCTGGTGCTTGACTTGGAGAAAAACTGCGCGCTGCTCCGCCAATTCCTCTATGGGGAAACAATCCCCTCAGAATCTTCCGATTAAACGGATTTTTGCCTAGAGAAAATCATTTTATGCGAATTCTTCTCCGCGGATTTCATTTTCCGCGGAGAAATGATATACTAACAAATTAGCGTAGAAAAAATCATCGTTCCCGGAGGCAGAGAGAATGGAGAAAAAGACTTTTTACATCACAACGCCGATTTACTACCCGTCCGGCAAGCCGCATATCGGCCACTGCTACTGCACCCTTGCGTGCGACGCAATAGCGCGCTACAAACGAATGCAGGGCTACGACGTGATGTTTCTGACCGGGACCGATGAGCACGGTCAGAAAATTGAACTGAATGCTGAAAAAGAGGGTATTACCCCGAAGCAGTACGTCGACCGCGTGGCGAAGCAGTTCCAGGACCTTTGGAAGCTGCTGAACATCTCGAACGACAAATTCATCCGCACAACGGACGATTACCATGTTGCAGCGGTTCAGAAAATTTTTAAGGAGCTTTACGACCGCGGAGACATCTATAAAGGCGAGTACAAAGGCTGGTACTGCACACCGTGCGAATCCTTCTGGACAGAGACACAGCTCAAAGACGGCAAGTGCCCGGACTGCGGCCGCGAAGTGAAAATGGCAAACGAAGAGGCCTATTTCTTCCGCCTTTCCAAATACGCCGACCGCCTGCTGAAGCTCTACGAAGACCAGCCGGATTTCATTCAGCCCGAAAGCCGCAAGAACGAAATGATCAGCTTCATCAAGCAGGGGCTCGAAGACCTCTGCGTCTCGCGGACGAGCTTCTCGTGGGGTATTCCGGTTACGTTCGACCCGAAGCACGTTGTCTACGTGTGGGTGGACGCACTGACAAACTATATCACGGCGCTCGGCTATGGTTCCGACGACGATTCGCTGTACCGCAAATTCTGGCCTGCCGATGTTCACTTTGTCGGCAAGGAAATTGTTCGGTTCCACACCATTATCTGGCCGGCCATGCTGATGGCGCTCGACCTTCCGCTTCCGAAGCAGGTCTACGGCCACGGCTGGCTGCTGTTCGGCGACGGCAGCAAGATGAGCAAAAGCAAAGGCAACGTGGTTGACCCGCTCATCCTCTGCAACCGCTACGGCGTAGACGCCGTCCGCTACTTCCTCCTGCGCGAGATTCCGTTCGGCGCAGACGGCCTGTTCACCAACGAAGCTCTCATCAACCGCATTAATTCCGACCTTGCGAACGACCTCGGCAACCTGCTCTCGCGCACAACGGCGATGGTGCAGAAGTATTTCGGCGGAAAAATCCCCGCACAGCGCGAAAGTGCTCCTATTGACGACGAACTGATTTCCATGGCGCTTGACCTGCGCAGAAAATGCGACGAAGCTGTGGACAGCTACCAGTTCTCCGTTGCTCTGACGGAAATCTGGAAGCTCATAGCCCGCGCCAACAAATATATTGACGAAACCGCCCCGTGGGTTCTCGGCAAAGACGAGACAAAGCAGGCAAGGCTCGCGGCAGTGCTTTACAACCTGTGCGAAGTGCTCCGCATTGTCTCCATCCTGCTCAAGCCGTTCCTGCCGGACACCGCTCCGAAGATTCAGCAGCAGATCGGCGCCGGTGCAGATGTGCTGACCTATGAAGCCGCAGCAAAATGGAACCTGCTGCCGGCTGACACGACAATCGTGAAAGGCGACGCCCTCTTCCCGCGCATCGACGTGGCAAAGGAAATCGAAGAACTCAACCGCCTGATTCCGAATCCGGCGGAAAAAGCCGCGGAAAAGCCTGCCGAAAAGCCGGAAGGCGTTGCGCAGATCGGCATTGATGATTTTGCAAAGGTTGACCTGCGCGCGGCTGTCGTAAAGGCCTGCGAACCCGTGAAAGGTTCCAAGAAGCTGCTCAAGCTGACGCTCGATGACGGTATGAACGGGCGCACCGTTGTTTCCGGCATTTCTCAGTGGTATAAGCCGGAAGACCTCATCGGCCGCACCGTGGTGCTTGTCTCGAATCTCAAGCCCGCAAAACTCTGCGGTGTTGAAAGCCAAGGCATGATTCTTGCCGCGGATGTGGGTGAAGGTGCAAAGGTCATTTTCCTCGAAGGCGTTCCCGCAGGCAGCAAGATTCGGTAACACATTCGTGCGGTTGCAGACCGCAGAACAGAAATCGATCGCTCCGGCACTGCCGGATGATTTCAAAACGCGGTCCCTTTATAGGGGACCGCGTTTTGCATAGGGAGGAAAAACATGAAATATAGCAATATCTTCGACAGCCACGCACATTACGACGACAAGTCCTTTGACGAGGACCGTGAACAGCTTCTCGTCGAACTTCCCAATCTCGGCGTCTCCCGCGTGCTCAACTGCGGGGCTGACCTTGCGTCTTCCTGCAAAGCGGCAGCCCTCGCGAAAAAATACCCATATTTTTACGCCGCTGCGGGAATCCACCCCGAAGAAGCACACGACCTTCCCGCAGACTGGGAGGAACAGCTCAAAGCGCTGCTCGCTCAGCCGAAGATGGTGGCTGTCGGCGAAATTGGCCTTGATTACCACTTTGAAGAAAATCCGCCGCACGAAGTGCAGCGGGATGTTTTTGAAAAGCAGATTCTGCTTGCGAACGAAATGAACCTGCCGATTATTGTCCACGACCGCGACGCGCACGGCGACACGATGGAACTGCTCAAAAAGCATCGGCCGCGCGGCGTGGTGCACTGCTTCTCGGGCAGTGTGGAAATGGCAAAAGAGGTGCTGCGGCTCGGCATGTATATCGGCCTTGGCGGTGCAGTTACCTTCAAGAACGCGCGCGTGCCTGTTGAGGTCGCAAAAATGGTGCCCGCCGACCGTCTTCTTCTCGAGACGGACTGCCCCTATATGGCGCCGGTTCCATTCCGCGGGAAGCGCAACGATTCGTCACTGATTGCCTACACGGCGGAGCGCATTGCGGAAATTCGTGAAGAAGATACGCAGGAACTCATTTTCAAGGCGCATCGCAACGCCTGCCGGCTGTTCCTCGGCTCCGAAGAAGCCGAGTAAGCGTTCACTCCGCTTTGCACAGCATCAGCACAAGCGCGGTGATGTCGTCGTCATGTCCGTCGGAACGGCGGGCAATCGCCTTGGAGACAATGGTCTCCGCAAGCTCCTGCGGAAGCGTGCCGTCCCATTTTTCGACTTCCTCGCAAATCCAGTCGCTGCCGGAGCTGAGAGCACCGTCGGAAAGCATCACGAGCAAATCTCCGTCTGAGAGCGAGTCGGCGGAGCGGTTGAAACTGGCTTCATTCAAAATTCCAATCGGCAGACCGGGCGTGTCGCGAACAACGGCATGCCCTTTTTTGCGCAGAATTGCCCCCGGCGCACCGGCCTTGAGCAGGGTTACCTCACCGGTGTAGAGGTCAATTACGGAGACGTCCATGGTGGAAAGCGACTCATCGCCCGATTTCGCGACGAGCGCCGAATTCACAATGCGCAGGCCGGTATCGAACCCGATGCCCGCTTTGACGAGGCGTTCCATAATTCCGCTCGCCATTGCGCCGTCCACCGCCGCACGGCCGCCCGTACCCATTCCGTCGCACAGAATGGAAACCACGCGTCCGCTGCCGTCGGGAAAGCTCGTCCAGCAGTCTCCGCAAAGTTTGCCGTTGCCGCAGATGTGCTGCGCACAGCCTGTTTTTACCTTGTAGGCAGCCCGCTCATTGATTTGAATTCGGCATTTTCCCGCTTCCGTTGTGATGGCGGGGACGTCGAACTCACGCCCGCATGCGCGGGAGAGTTCCTCTCTGAGCTTCGAGCGGTTGATTCTGCCGGACTGCGGCAGCGCCGCGACTGCTTCGGCAGACATGTGCCCGAACCGGTCGATGCGGCAGCTCACGCTCATGGGCTGGATTCCTGCCAGACGCAGGACTTCCGCAGTCTTCTGGGTTGCGGCCGGGTCGTATTTTTCACACATCTCCATGTCGGAAGCCATGTCTTCGAGCATACTTCCGGTGATGGTGAACTGCTCGGCCACCATGCTGCGAATCTGCTTTGCGCGCTTTTCCGCCGCCTCCATAGCGCAGAAATCGGCATAGTACTTATTGATGGATTCCGCAAGCCTGTCCACTCTGCTGCAGTGCGTGCGGAATTCCTCACGGAAATCGTCGTGTTCCACCTTCCTCTTTTCGCGCAAGGTAGGGGTCAGGTTGTTGAATGCATCCATCGTCTTGTTGTAGCTTTTCTCCCAGCAATAGCCTTTCAGACCGCAGGTGCGGCAGACATGCTCGATTGTCTTGTTGTAAACGTCGTCAATATCCGGCGCGGCTGTTTGCTCCAAACGGCGGGAGACCTCCTCCACGGAGGTGGCTACCCCTTCGAGCGCTTTGGCGGCAAAATCGAGCTTCATCACGATGGATTTGCGAAGCCCCTCTGCACTCTCACTGTCATCCCGGCGGGAAAACACGCCTACGAGAAAACTGCCGGTTTTCGCGGGCAGTAAAAGATAAATCACCGTCGCAGCCGCGACCTCATAAAGCCCAACGATAACCGCTTTTTGATTTCCTACCTGAAGGGAGGCGATTCCGTTTGCCAGCACGAAAGCCGCAGCGGAAGCAAGCCGCCCGAGCGGTGAAAACAGTCCGGCAACGAGGCCGCCGAGCGCATAGGCTCCCGAAACATAGTTAAGGCCCGATGTCGCAAGGCTGAACGTAAGCCCCGCCGTTACGCCCGCAATGCTTCCGCCTGCAACGCCGCCGTAGCGCGCCGCGAACAGCACCGCAAGAATGGCAAGGACTCTGCCCACCGAAACGCCCCAGAGCGTAAGCTCGGAAAAGGATAGCAGAAGCACGCTGATGGTGAACGCCGCGCAGGCTATCTCCTGCGGAGTCCACTCTGCGGCGCTGCGCTCCGACTCAGCCGCCGTAATGCTTCTCCGGAAGAAATACGCCGAGACGCCCGCGAGCAGAGATTCGGAAACATACATCACCGTTTCGGAAAAGGTCGCACTGCTGACCGCCGCGACCGCAATTGATGTCGTTAAAAGCGGAAGAAATGCAGCCGACGGCGCAAAAATCGGGTGCATCCGCAGTTTTACTAGGTCGTTGAGCGCCCAGCGGATTGCCGCTGCGGCAATGACTGCCGCAAGGTAATGCACCGGCACAACCATGCCGGACGGCAGCATATATCCAATCGCGCTGCCGAGGGTCAGGCTGAACAGAACCGAATACGGCCCTGCAGCGACCACGGCAACTCCAAACGGGGCATACTGCCCGAACACAACCCCTCTCGAACAGAGCAGACCAATTGTAAAGGCGGCAAGTTGCCTTGCCGCCAGCTTTGCGGGAACGGCTGCTGCCTGCGAGAAACGGATTCGCTTTGTTTTCTCCGCTATCATAGTTCTTTTATCACATCCGTAATTTTTCCGTCCGCGCGGCGGTTTTCAAGCCGCCAGTCTGGTGCGAAATCTTTCTGAATTTATTATACATTCTGGATATTGAACAGATTGTCATAACTTGGAGTAAAAAAATCGACGGATTAGCTCGAAAGCGGATGGATTGAAAAGAATTCGGGTCATTCTGTTCAAGTGGGCAATTGTGTGTTACAATAATTAGCAATCACTTGGAATATTGCCTTGCGGAAAGCGGCATTTTATGGAAGGAAGGAAGAACCCGATGAACTATGTGTTTTCTGACCGCGTGCAGACGCTGAAACCGTCGGCGATTCGAGAGATCTTCAAGTACGCGGCGGACCCGGCTGTTGTTTCACTTTCTGCCGGCAACCCGGCGCCGGAGGCTTTTCCGGCAAAAGAGATTGCCGAAATCTCCGCAGAAATCTTCCGCAGCCACCCCATTGACGCGCTCCAGTACGGCCTGACGGAAGGCTACACGCCCCTGCGTGACTACCTCACGTCGTACATGAAGGAGAAGCACAATATCGGCCGCAGCTTTGATAATCTGATTATCATGAGCGGCGCCCAACAGGTCATGGACCTCCTTTCCAAATCCGTTCTGAACGAAGGCGACACCGTTCTCTGCGAAGCGCCGAGCTTCATCGGTTCGCTGAACACGTTCCGCTCCTACCGTGCGCATTTGCGCGGCGTGCCGGTGGAACCGGACGGAATGAACATGGACGCACTTGAAACCGCGCTGAAAGAGGAAAAAAACGTCAAGTTCATTTACACCATTCCGAACTTCCAGAACCCAACGGGCGTTACCATGAGCGCCGAAAAGCGCCGCCGTATGTATGAGCTTGCGAAAAAGTACGGCGTCCTGATTTTGGAAGACAATCCGTACGGCGACATCCGCTTCGCCGGCGAACACATCGAAGCCATCAAATCTTTGGACGAGGACGGCATTGTTGTCTACGCGGGCACGTTCTCCAAGGTCATCTCCCCGGGCATCCGCGTCGGCTACTGCATTGCTCCGCAGCCGATTATTCAGAAAATGGTCGTCTGCAAGCAGGGGGAGGATGTTCACACGACAATCTGGAGCCAGATGATCTGCTATGAATTCATGACAAAATACAACTACGAAGCCCACTTGGAGCGTCTGCGCAGCATTTACCGCAAGAAGGCAAAGCTCGCAACCGACGCCATGGACCAATACCTCTCCCCGAAAATCAGCTACCTGCCTATTGAGGGCGGCTTGTTCTTCTGGTGCACGCTGCCGGAGGGCACCGACGCGGCAGAGTTCAGTAAGCAGGCTGTTCTGCGCAAGGTATGCGTCGTTCCTGGAAACGCGTTCCTCACGGACGAAAACGAGAAATGCTCTTCGTTCCGCATCAACTACACCACGCCGACGGATGAAAACCTTGTAAAGGGCATCCAGATTCTCGGCAAGGTTGCAGATGAAATCCTCTGATTACCCAAATAAAAGGAGAAAACGACAAACATGACAGAACCGGCAAATATGGAAGACCGTAAAAAAGTAATATTCAGCGCCATTCAGCCGAGCGGCACCATTACGCTCGGCAACTACCTCGGCGCCCTGAAAAACTGGATTAACCTTCAGGATGAATTTGACTGCATCTATGCGCTCGCAGACCTGCATACCATCACCGTGCGGCAGGACCCGGCGTCTTTTCGCCGCAACACGCTGGAAGCCTATGCGCTTCTGCTGGCCTGCGGCATCGACCCCAAAAAGAGCATCTTCTTCGTCCAGAGTCATGTGCCCACGCACGCTCAGATGGCTTGGATCCTCGACTGCTACACTCAGTTCGGCGAGCTGCAGCGCATGACGCAGTTCAAGGATAAATCCGCCAAGCACCCCGAAAACGTCAACGCCGGCCTGTTCACGTATCCTCCTCTCATGGCCGCAGACATTTTGCTCTATCAGGCTGACCTCGTACCGGTGGGCATCGACCAGAAGCAGCACTTGGAGTTGACCCGCACGATTGCCGAACGCTTCAACGGCATCTACGGCCAGACCTTCACCGTGCCGGACGCATATATTCCGAAACAGGGCGCAAAAATCATGTCCCTGCAGGACCCGACAAAGAAGATGAGCAAATCGGACGAAAACACAAATGCCTACATCGCCATGCTCGACAAGCCGGAGGATATCATGCGCAAATTCAAGCGCGCTGTTACCGACAGCGAAGCCTGCGTGCGCTATGCCGAGGGAAAAGACGGCGTGAACAATCTAATGAGCATCTACTCCTGCGTGACGGGCAAAACGTATGAGCAAATCGAGAACGAATTTGCGGGCAAGGGATACGGAGAATTTAAGGCCGCCGTCGGCGAAGCCGTCGTCGAGCATCTGCGCCCCATCCGCGAACGCTTTGACGACTACATGAAGAACCGCGATTACCTCGAACAGTGCTGGACGGAAGGTGCCGAAAAGGCATACTCTATTTCTATTCGCACTCTGCGAAAGGCTATGAAGAAAATCGGTTTTCTTCCGATGAAGCGTTAATATTCCAGTGTAAAATTTTTCTTGTGAATTATCGCCACAATTTACAGTTTTGCAATTTTCCGTTGCTACGCTGAATTGCGGTGATACTCCATGAGACAAAATTCGGCAAAAAAACTATTTTTCTCCGTTTTGTTTTTTCTACTGATTTTTCTTTGCTGCCTTCCGGCTGTGTCACGTGCAGTACAGTCCGGCTCACTGCCGGAGGTAACCGATACCTTCGTGGTCTCTGCCGACACTACCGTAGCAAAGCTCGGCAAGATGCTGAATATATCCAAGTCCTTAAAACTTACCGTTTATAAAGCTGACGGGAGCATCCGCCCCTCTGGTCCTTTGGCTACCGGCGACCGTGCCGTCATCCAAAATCCCAGCGGAGATGTAATCGGCTGCATCCTGATTACCGTGGAAGGCCAGTCATCACCATCGTCTGCAGGTTCGTCCGCTGTGTCGTCCGAAGTATCGTCTGAGGTTTCTTCAGCACCGGCAAGTGAAAGTTCCGAGCCGGAAGCACCATCCTCGCAGCCGGAATCTTCTGAAACGACCTCCTCGGCGCCGCAACCAGAGATACAGCAGGAGTTTGTTCTGGAAAATTCCATTCCGGTATCTTCCGCTGTGCAGCTCCTTTCGGGCATAGCAAGCCGAGTCACGGTGATTGCACCCGACGGTTCGGCGCGGAAAGACGGCCTCATCTGCACCGGAGATCAGCTTGTGCTTCAGGATGAAAACGGAAACGTATTCCGCACCATAAACGTGACGGTTCTCGGCGACCTCACGCGATGCGGCAGGCCAACCGAAAGCGCCTGCTCTATCCTTTACGATTATCTGATCGGCAACACATCCCTTCCGGCAGATCTTTCGGCTGCTGCCGATGTCAACCGCGACCAGCGCATTGACACTGCCGACCTGCTAAGACTAAAACAAAAGATACTGGAGAATTCCTCCTCGGGGGAATAACTTCGTGCAAAAGGAGTCTGCTTTACCATGTTTGAACCTGCTCTTGTGAAAAATCTCTATGACCTCAGCCACACGGCCGCAAAGCCGCTTTTGGAATCCGTCGATTATCCGTGGGAGGCTCTTCCGAAAATTTCTGAGTTTATTCTTCAACTCGGCGAAACGCTTTCCCCCGATGAATATGAACTGCGCGGTGAGAACGTCTGGGTCGCAAAATCGGCAAAAGTGTTTGATTCCGCCTACCTGAACGGGCCGTGCATCATCGGCCCGGGAACGGAAGTACGCCAATGCGCTTTTGTCCGCGGAAGCGCTCTCGTCGGCGCCGGATGCGTTATCGGAAACTCCACGGAACTGAAAAACGTCATTATCTTCGACAATGTTGAGGTTCCGCACTACAATTACGTTGGTGACTCCATCCTCGGCTACAAGTCGCACATGGGGGCCGGCTCCATTACATCGAACATCAAGTCGGACAGAACGCTCGTAAAAATCCACACCGGAACCGAGGACATTGAGACCGGTTTGAAGAAAATCGGAGCCATGCTCGGCGACCACGTTGAGGTCGGCTGCAACTCCGTGCTGAACCCCGGCACGATAGTCGGGCGCGGAACAAATATCTATCCGCTTTCCATGGTGCGCGGATACATACCTGCCAACAGCATTTATAAACGCCTCGGCGAAATCGCACAGAAGCGCTGAAAGAAATAGAAAAGCCGCTGCCTTTTTTGGCAGCGGCTTTTTTTTGCCTTCAGATATTGAAATGACACAGCTTCCAAATCTCTTTCCGAACCTCGCGGCTCTTACTCTGCGGCGCAAGCACCAGCAGGTAATCTCCCGGAAGAATCTGCGTATCTCCCTTCGGAACAAGCTCGTCGGAACCGCGGCGCAAACCGACGACCAACGAACCCTCCGGCCAGTCGATTTCCCGCAGAAGCTTTCTGGAAAGTCCGCTTCCCGCTTCAACGGGGAATTCAATGAGTTCGCCGCGTTTGTCCGCTGCGGGAATGGCATAGCCGTTCTTCTCAATGTAGCGGTGAAGAAGGGCTTCATAAATCGGCTTTGTTTTCAGCAGATCGGAAACGAACAGCGCGACAAATGAACAGATGGCAACCGGAAGAATGTGCAGGAACGAACCGGTAAGTTCCGCCGTCAGAAGAATACTCGTAACCGGCGCCTTCACGCAGGAAGAAAGTCCGCCCGCGATTCCGCAGACCACGCAAACCGGAAGATAGGCCAACGGCATGCCGAGCTTCTGCGCTGCGAGACCGAAGAAGCAGCCGGAAAGCGCGCCGACGGAGATAATCGGCATGAAGATGCCGCCCGGAGTGCCGCTTCCGAAGCTGGTGCCGGAATACACGATTTTGACCACAAGCAAAACAGCAATCAGCGAGAAGGTGACATTGGCACTTTCCGTCAGCGCTATGAGATTCCGCCCACCGCCGAGAACCTGCGGCAGCAGAAATCCGCACGGAAGGGCCAGAAGCAGCGCCACAATCGGGCGCAGTTTGCGGGGTATTTTTCCGTATGCTGTCTGGAACAGCAGAAGCGCGCGGTTCATGGCGACACCGCAGAGACCCACAAACGCTCCGAGCGGAAACAGCCAGAGGTACTGCGTGAGCGGAAGCTGCGGAATGTTTTGAAAATACAGCACAGGCTTCAGACCGAAAAAGTATTTGGAAATAAAGTCCGCCATAAGTGAGGCGGTTGTCGCCGAGACAAGGACCGTGGGCGAAAAGCTCCGCTGAATCTCCTCAAGCGCAAAAATCATACCCGTCAGCGGGGCACTGAACGCCGCAGAAAGACCGGCGGCAGCGCCCGAAGTGAGCAGATGATTCTTTTCGATTTTCGTTTCGGCAATCTTATTGGATACGCCTTCGCTCACGGCAGCGCCCAACTGAATCGACGGCCCCTCTGGGCCGAACGAAAGTCCGAACAGCGAGCCGAGAATTCCCGCAATATAGCGCACCGCGATGACAACATACCACCGCATTTTTAGGCCGTAGAGGATAACTCCCTCCACTTGAGGAACTCCTCCGCCCGACGCCATCGGCTCAATGCGGATTAACCAGGCAATCAGGAGTCCGGCACCTACGGCTGCCGCAGCCCACACGCAAATCATCACCGGGTGGATTTTGAGGTACTGATAAAGCTGCGTGGCAGCTTCAGTTCCTCTTTCGGTGGCAAGGCGGTAAAGAACGGCAAGCATGCCCGCCAGCGTGCCGGTCAGCAAAGACTTCAGGGCAATATTCCATTGAAAGCGTTCCAGTTTGGAAAGAAAGCGATACATTCGGGACACGAGACAAAACCTCCGGAAATCGGTACTTCCATTATATGCGCTCTTTCGCCGCTTTTCAAATTTCTTCGCAACCCCACTTCTTTCTCCCGATTCCGCTGCGCTCAATAATCAACCGCGTCAGTCGTTTTTCGGTTCTTTCCAGATGGCGGACACCCCTTTGGCAGTTAAGGCGGCAACCAGCCAGATCACCCAAGTGATCATAAACGCCAGCAAAAGAACCACAAGGAAAATATCAACGTAGTCAGGCGTATTCAGGATTCCCGTAATAATCAACGGCGCCGCGCAGAGAATCAGAAGCATATCACCCGCTCCCGCCGCTGAAAAGGGCGCGGAGATTTTTTTGGGGGGGGTAGAGATTGCACGGGACGCTCTTCGCTTGGTGTATTTTGGTTAAAAACGGGGAATATGAATCGTAAAGGTTTCCTAAAATTTACTTATTATATTTCTCTATAGAAATTATAACAAGAGACAGCATGATAAAATATTATCAAAGTTTGAATATTTTTTAACAATCTAAGGAGGATTTTTATGGCACGTTTCACTTTACCGCGCGACATTTATTTCGGTTCCGGCGCAATCAATGAACTCAAAAACCTGAAGGGCCACAAAAAGGCTTTCATCGTCACCGGCGGTCAGTCCATGCGCAAGACCGGTTTCCTGCAGAAAACAGAGGATGTCCTGAAGGCTGCCGGCATGGAGACTAGAATTTATGAAGGTGTTGAGCCGGATCCGTCCATTGAGCGTGTTTTCGACGGTGCAAAGGCTATGCGCGAGTTCGAGCCTGACGTAATTGTCGCCATCGGCGGCGGTTCCCCGATGGACGCTGCAAAGGCTATGTGGGTGTTCTATGAGTATCCGGAGAAGACCTTCGAGGACATTAAAGATCCGTTCACAATGCCGAAGCTCCGCAAAAAGGCTATTTTCGTCGCCATTCCTTCCACAAGCGGCACGGCTTCCGAAGTAACGGCTTTCTCCGTTATCACCGACTACTCCACCAACATCAAGTACCCGCTTGCTGACTTTGAAATTACTCCGGACATTGCGGTTCTCGACTCCGACATTGCCATGACAATGCCGAAAAAACTGACCGCACACACCGGCATGGATGCTCTGACCCACGCTATTGAAGCTTATGTTGCAAGCAACCGCTCCGGTTTCTCCGATCCGCTTGCTCTGCAGGCAATTTCCGATATTTTCGACAGCCTCGTAGATTCCTACAACGGCGACGCGAAAGCACGTGAAAAAATGCACATCGCCCAGTGCCTCGCCGGCATGTCCTTCTCCAACGCACTGCTCGGCATTGCGCACAGCATTGCTCACAAGACCGGCGCTGTGTTCCACCTTCCGCACGGCTGCTGCAACGCCATCCTCCTGCCGTATGTCATTCAATATAACTCCCGCGTCTGCATGGATCGCTACGCAAACATCGCCCGCATCCTCGGCCTGCCCGGCAACACCGACAAGCAGCTCACCGATTCTCTCGTCGAAGCAGTCCGCAGCCTGAACAAGAAGCTCGGCATCGCTCAAACCTACAAGGACAACGGCGTCAGCGAAGAAATGTTCAAGGCAAATGTAAAGACCATTGCCGCCAATGCGGTTCTCGACCCCTGCACCGCTTCCAACCCGCGCCCGACTGACGCAGAAATGATGGAAAAGATCATCAACTGCGCTTACTACGGCGAAGACGTGGCATTCTAATCAAGCGAATTTTGTTTGAAAATTCTCCTGCTGCGCACTCCGGAAACGGAGTGCGTATTTTTTTACCGGCTGGAGCACAAAAAAGCGGCACATGCCAAATGGCGTGTGCCGTTTCTTGTTCGATTCGTTATGGGTTTGATGTCTTTTCGTTTGTTTCATTGCCCATCAGGCTTTCCTGAAGATTGCGGGCGCGCTCCAGATGATACTCATAAATCGGCAGCATCCCTTTCGGAACGGTTTCCTTCTCGCTGAGGTGCATAAGTTCAATGGCTTTCAGCTCGTCCAAAAGCTCGCGATAGCCGGCGACCTTGCAGGAAATGGCGAACACTTCGTCGTCGGCGTTGCGCAGGAGCTTCGCTTCCGACACATAAAGCCGGATGTTTGTGCAAAGGCGTTCGAGGATACCCTCGATTTTCTTGACTTCGATTTCTTTACGCCCCGCTGCACAGAGAAGTGCAGTCTCGATGTTTTCTTTCAGGCTTGTATAGGCAAGCTCGATTTCTTCGGTATAATTCGGCGGAATGACTAGGAGATTGACGACAACCGCCACGGCAATGCCGAGGAGGGCATTTTCCGCGCACATGATTGCGGGGTTCCACGGGTTCTTTCCGCCGGCGGAAAACATGACAGCGGCAAACGCAAAGCAGGTGAGTGTCGCGGCCTCTGTGAGGTGCAGCAGCTGGCAGAGGTAAAGCAGGAGGATAACCCCAACGCCGCAAAGCCCCGCATTTCCACGGGAAATCATGGCAAGTCCGCAGCCGAGCGCAGATCCAATCAGCACACCGATCATCTTGTTCTTGCCGGCACGCACCGAGGTATCCACCGATTTTTCCATGGAAAGCACGGTGGCAATAACAGCGAGGTAGGGCTGGTCGAGCTTCAGAAAAGCGGAAGCCGCAACGCACACCGTAACGGCGATACCCGTTTTGATAATGCGCAGACCGAGCCTCTGCTCTCTGCGAAGCTTATGAATGATTCTATTCATTTTCACCCCACTGCTTTCCGCTTAAAGCAATTTGAGCCACCTGTTCCGGCCGTTCGGCAAGGTAATGCGCACCGTTCTGTTCCAGCTCGGCGCGCGTACGGAAACCCCAAAGCGCACCGACAGTGTCCATTCCGGCAGCGGAACCTGTTTTCATATCCGTATTGGTATCCCCAATGTAAAGACATTCTTTTGGGGATACACCGAGTTTTTCTGCAATGAGAAGCGCACCATCGGGTGCCGGTTTGCGGGGAATATCCGGTTTTTGCCCGAAGCAAACGTCAAAGCTGCCCTGCGGAAAAAGGGTCTCGATAATAGCCGTAACCCACTCATGCGGCTTGTTGGAAAGTACCGCTGTACGAATTCCCGCGCCCTTGAGCCGGCGAATGGTTTCCGGCATACCGGCATAGTTTTTCAGCAAGCGGGTTGGTTCTGCACCGTAAAGGCCGCCGTAAACGGTGCGAACTCTACGGAAATCTTTCTCAGCCCATTTGCCCTTTCCGGCAACACGGTCCAGCATACGTCTTACCTGCATATCGGCTCCGTCGCCTACGATTTTCTTGTAATCCGCTGTGGGGATTACAGGGTATCCGCACTGTTCCAGAGCACGATTGGAAAAATATGCGATGGATTCCAACGTATCTGCCAAAGTGCCATCCAGGTCAAAAATACACGCTAGGTACAAATAATCACCTGATTGTTTTTCGATTCTCGGATTTGCCTTTCTATCATACCCATTTCTACGGTAATTTGCAAGATATCGCTTTAGCAAAGGCTCCGCCTCACAGGCGGAGTCTTGAATTTAAGGGCCATGCAGGTTTTATGCGGTCGGAGCGCGAATGAAAGCGACTTTTTTTCACTTCTTTCGGCGCAGGACGTCCCACGCAAGGTAACCTCCAAGCAGAGCCGCCATGCAGAAGCCAACCGCACCCGGAACCGTAACACCGGGGAGGCACTGCGGCGCGGCTGGAACCGTGCAGAGAACAGCCGATGCGATGAGCAGGCCGCACTCGGCAAGCCCTGCGACAATAAGGCCCGCCGTGTGGCTTATCACATGCTCGCCGCGCGGCGAAACCTGAAGCTCCACATTTGTTTTGACCTGACCGCGTATTCCCATTTTCAGAAGCTCGGAAAGCTGCGAGGGAATGTGCGGCATGCGCCTGCCGGACTGGTACAGCGCGGCAAGCGCCTTTCTTAATTCCTTGCGGGGGTCCATGTAGTCCAACACACGGTTGGAAAGGTGGTTCACCATGACCTGCATCATGTTGATTTCGGGGTCGAGCGAGCTAAGAACGCCTTCTATGGTGACAAGGCCGCGGCCGAGAACCGAAAATCCCTTCGGAAAGGCCAGTCCATTTCGCTCCGCTGCCGCCACCACATCATCCCGAATCTCCAGCAGGTTCATGCTTCCTATGTCAAGGGATTCATAGCGATTCATCAGCGCGTCTATATCGGTAAACAGGCGAGAACGGTCAAGCGTTCTCTTCGGCTCGCAGAAGACGAGCAGAAGGTTGCAAAGCTCATTCACGTCGCCGCGGACAGCCGCACTGATGGCACTTCGGAACAATTCCCTGTCCCGCTTTGTAAGGTGGCCCATGAGCCCCATGTCGAGCCAGACAATCTTTCCGTCCCGAATCCGCAGATTGCCCGGGTGCGGGTCGGCGTGGAAAAAGCCGTCGTCTACAATCTGTTTGACGTAATTCTCCGCCAGCTTCTCGCCGATTTCCGTAAGGTCGTAGCCCTCCGCTTCCAGTCTGTTCTTTTCATCAATCGGAATCCCTTCCACATACTCCATGGTCAGCACGGATTCCGTGGAGTACTCCCTCAGAATACGCGGGCAGCTCACGCAGGCAATATCCGCGTTGAGGCGGGCAAACTCCTCCGCTTGGGCGGCCTCGTTGCTAAAATCCATCTCGGCCAGCGCTGCGGCCCAAATCTCGTCGATGACTTGGTCGAAGTCGACGGCGTCTCCCGTCCCGCCTACGATTGGCAGCAGGCCCGAGACGCGGTGCAGAAGAGCGGTGTCACGCTCCATCACCTCTCGGATGCCGGGCCGTCGTACCTTCACGACAACGCGTTCTCCGTTTTTCAGTTCGGCATAATGGACCTGCGCGATGGATGCCGAACCGATCGGCTTCCTCTCGAACTTCCGAAACATCTCGTGAATCGGGCGTCCAAGCGCACGTTCCACTTCGCCCGCGGCCTCTTCGTATTCCATCGGGCGCACATCCATGCGCAGACGGCTTAACTCCTCGCAGTAGCTGCGGGGCAGCATATCGGTGCGCATGGACATAATCTGACCAAATTTGACAAACGTGGGGCCGAGGTCTTCCAGAATCATCCTCAGCTTTTCGGGCGTCATGCCCCTCGTAGCCCGGTACTTACGCAGTACCGCGAGGATTTCCCTCAGGCGCTCATGGCTGCCTGAGGGTTTAATCTTCTCCATCGGATTCAACCTCAGGTTCCTGCAGTGCCTTTTCCCGGCGTGCAATATCGGCCTTAAGGTTTGCCAGCTCCTCGCTGGTCATTTTGCTGATTGCTTCCGAGATGCCCGCGCCATCCCACTCGTGTGTTACATTTACGGTGACATGCTTTTTGATTTTATCGCAAGCATCGTGCTTTAATTCTTCGTTTAGCTGTTTGCCCTGTTCCAGAGTCAGTTCGCCCTTCTTGACGAGCTCATCCACAATCTGTTTGGATTTCTCGGCGGTAATGGCAACTGCTCCCAGACCGGCAAGAAAAATTTTCTTTAATTCTTCGCTCATCATCCTGCATGCCTCCCAATATTTTGATTTCCGCCCTTATTCTATCCAGCAAAAGCGGAAAAATCAACAATTCGGGAACAGTTTGCATCCAAAACAACAAAAATTTTGGCAGAAACAAACGGACCTACGCTTTCTGCGAAGATCCGTCCGATTGGCAGAAACGTCTGCCTGCGTATGCTTCCGGGGTAACCCGGTTAAGCGTTTCCGGTGCGGTACCCGAAAGATTTTCAATTTGCGCGGCCTTCTGAACGGCTTTCTGCGCATTTTTTATACTTCATCCGCGTTGCAATTCCCCCGCGGATGTGCCGCTGTGCTTTGTTGTAATCCAAAACGACCTTCACTTTTCGGTAAAGCTGAGGGTCAATGTATTTCAGCCTCTGTGCCACGTCTTTATGTACCGTGCTTTTGCTGACTCCGAATTTTCCGGCGGCTGCGCGCACAGTCGTCTTGTGCTCAACGATGTATTCTCCGAGTTCCACCGCGCGCTCCTCAACGATGCCTTTCACTGCCCCACCCTCCAAACGATCCGATTGCTAAATACGTATGCGAAGTACCGGATAATTAGTACAGGTGAACAGAAAACGCCGTGTTTTACAAGAAAGTTTTGTTTTGTCATTCTTCGCGCTTTTGCGCGCATTCCTTTTCTTGCTTTCGCGGTGATTTTGTGATAGCGTATGAATGTTAAAAAGATGCGCCGGGAATTTGCCCGGCTGCTTTTTGGGCGGAGGTGTTGAAATGGACTCTCAAATCGCGCGTATGTGGGATTGTGAAAATCCGCTTGTACTTGGCATCAGCAAGGAGCCTGCTCATACCATTTGGGCGCCGTATGACAGTGTGATGGAAGCTGCTGCACGAAAAAAATCGAAGTATACGGTAAGCCTTGACGGCGAATGGAATTTTAAATGGATTCAGGGCACCCGGGGGCAAATTCCCGATTTTTATAAACCGGATTATAGCACCGTCGGATGGGACCGAATTGAAGTGCCGTCCGTCTGGCAGTTGAAGGGCTACGGCAAACCGTATTACTTAAGAGACTCCTATCCGCCTGCCGTCTGCGCAAAGCGGGGACATGTTCCCGAAATTGACCGCGAACGAAATGAAACAGGTTATTACCGCCGAACCTTCACGGTACCGAAATGCTTCGGCGGCCGTGAGGTTTTTCTCTGTTTCGGCGGGGTAAAATCTGCTTTTTATGTGTATATCAACGGCGAACAGGCCGGCTTTTCCAAAGGTTCCATGACACCTGCGGAATTCAACATAACGCAGTACCTCAAGCCCGGCACAAACGTGATTGCGGTGGAGGTGCTCCGCTTCAGCGACGCTACCTATCTCGAAGGCCAAGAGATGTGGTATTTCAGCGGCATCTTCCGCAGTGTAACCCTGACTGCGGAACCGCCCCTATATCTGCGCGATATTTACGCTCACGCCATTCCTGACGAAACCTATGAGAACTGGCGGCTCGAGACGGAACTGAACTTAGTAAACAGCGGCGAAACGGCCCTCGCCGCGGAGATGGAGCTGATTCTCTACGGTCAAGAAAACGAGGCTCCCCTGCACTTTACCACACGCACCGCCGCCGGAGCGTTTTCTACCAAAAAAGCAGTAATTTCCGGAGATGTTCCGCACCCTCGCCTATGGAGCGCCGAGGAACCGAACCTTTACACGCTCGTTGCGGTGCTGAAATCTTCCTCGGGTGAAGTGTTGGAGGCAAAGAGCATCCGCTTTGGCTTCCGCTCGTGCGAGATTCATAACGGGCAATTTCGGGTAAACGGAAAGCGCGTAGTGCTTTGCGGCGTCAACCGCCATGAATTTGACCCGGACGGCGGTTGGACTTTGCCGGAGGAGCGCTACCGCCAAGATGTGATTCTGATGAAGCAGGCAAACATCAACGCTGTGCGGACAAGCCATTATCCCGCCGACCCGCTGTTCTACGACCTGTGCGACGAATACGGAATCTATGTCATGGATGAGGCCGACCTCGAATCCCACGCCGTGCGCAAGCAGGGGATTCCGGGCAACAACCCGCTGTGGAAGGATGCCGCCATCGACCGCGTAACGCGCATGGTGCGGCGCGACCGCAACCACCCGTGCGTCGTCTTCTGGTCGCTCGGCAACGAAGCCGGATTCGGGCCGAACTTCGTCCGCATGAAAAAGGCGCTTCTGGCGCTTGACACGACAAGGCCCATCCACTATGAGGGCGACCCCGATAACACCGTAAGTGACGTCATTTCGCGCATGTATCCGAGCCTGGAAGAGATGCAGAAGATGAGCCGCAAGGAAAGCGTTTCCGTCGGCTTCAACGGAAGGATTTCCAACCTCAGGACAGGGGACAACAAACCCGTTCGAGCGGAGCAGTATAGCGGCCGGCCGGTTTTGCTCTGCGAATATTTAGGGGCAATGGGCAACAGCCTCGGCGGGATGCTGGATTATGTAGAGTTTTTCGATCAATATCCCCACTTTGCGGGCGGCTTTCTGTGGTCTTTCCTTGACCTTGCCATTCACCGCGTAACGCCAGACGGGGAGGACCGCTGGCTCTACGGCGGAGATTTCGGTGAAGGTGTGACCGACGGCAACTTTTGCTCCTGCGGCATCGTGGGGGCCGACCGCATTCCGCACCCATCTTATTATGAGGTAAAACGGGCATACCAGCGCATCGCCCTCTCTCCGGTCGATTTGCAGAAAGGCATCTTAAAAATTGAAAACCGATACAACTTTCTGAACCTTTCCAGCTTTGCGATGCTTTGGCAAATTACGGAGGACGGCCGCATCGTGGAACAGCACCGTCAAGATGCTCCGGTGGTAGCTGCGGGCGAAAGCATTGAATTCACCCTTCCTTACAAAAGCAAGCATTTTAAGAAAGGCCATGAATATCTGCTGACTGTCTTTTTTGTGACAAAAGGCTGTGCCAACTGGTACCGCGACGGCTTCCCGATTGCTTTCGAGCAGTTTGTTCTTCAAGCGGCTCCCGACGCCGACCCTGCGCTTCATCCGCGCCTTTCCGTCAAGCTCACCGAGTCGGATGACCGGTTTGATATTCGGGCTAAGAATTTTCACATGAAAATTTCACGCAGCACCGGAGAAATCATTTCGCTGAACTACGGGTTCGGTGAAGTCCTTGCGGCGCCGCTTCATCTGAACTACTGGCGTGCTTTGACCGACAACGACCTCGGCTACGCGAACTACAACAAAACATTCCGCGAACTCCTGATGATTCCTTCGCTCAAGTGGCGCAAGGCCACGGAACGGCGGCGTCTGAAATCCATTACGGCGGAAACCGACGAAAAGACAGTAACGGTAACCGTGCAGCACCGCGTTCCGCTTTGCCGTGGAACGGCTGTTACCGTTTACTCCATAGACGGCGAGGGCAACATTCTAATCCGCCACACCGTGCGCCCAAAGCGGGAAATGGTTCGCGTAGGCCTTACGATGGGAGTTTCCCCCTCACTCGGCAATGTCACCTGGTACGGCAGAGGCCCCCACGAGAATTACAGCGACAGGAAAGCCGGCGCTCCCATAGGGCTTTACAGCTTTTCCGCCGAAGAAATGCCTCACAGCTATGTGCGGCCGCAGGAAAACGGCACGCGCTCCGATGTTCGCTGGATGATGCTACACGATTCCTCTGGCAACGGGGTGCGCGTAACGGGTAAAACATTTGGCTTTAGCGTCTGGCCCTACACGCAGGAAAATTTACAGAACGCTCAGCATCGCCATGAGCTTCGCGACTGTGGACATCTCACGGTCAACATTGATGCTTTGCAGAAAGGTGTTGCCGCCCGTGTTCCCGGCATCGGAACCGTTCAAAAGGCATTCCGCATCCCGCGCGGGCGTACTTATGAAATGCAGATTATGATTTCCGGCGTCAGCAAGACCAGCAGCCAAAAGGGATAACCCCTTGGCTGCGGGTCTTTTTTTATAAGAAATTTATAAAATTTAACTAAAAAATCTTTATTGCTTCCTTTATTGACATGTATTTCTACAAAGTTATAATAGATTTTAGTAAAATTTAGTGCTTTTCCTTATAGTTGCACTAATTTTGCCAGTTTAGGACGCTATCTTCGTTCAAATTTAACGACATTACAGAGGAGGATGTTTTATGAGAAAAGCAAAACCAAACTGGCTCAACCGGTTTGCAAACCGGTTTTCCAGCGTGAAATTATCTCGCAAAAAACGGGGCGGTCGCACGATTCGCCAACGGCTCTTGGCCGGATTCCTTCTGAGCTCGTTCATTTGTC
Source organism: Thermocaproicibacter melissae (assembly GCF_024498295.1). NCBI lineage: Bacteria > Bacillati > Bacillota > Clostridia > Eubacteriales > Oscillospiraceae > Thermocaproicibacter > Thermocaproicibacter melissae. Next base: position 147,529 of record NZ_CP101827.1, on the reverse strand, counting down.
TGGTCGTCGCGGGATTCGGGCTATATTCGCTCCAGAATGCCGTTCAGACTTCTAGGGAAATCGAAGACAGATTGGAATCAATGCCTACTATTTCCAATGCAATCTCGACGCTCTCAACAATGCAGTCGCTGGTCGCACAGGCCGTGCTAAATAACTCCAATTCCTCTTACTACGAGCAGACGAAGGCAACGGTTAAGACCTACGATTCCTCTTTGCAGAACTACATGAAGAAAATTAAAAATGAGGTAACCGACAAAACATGGTCCAAAAAAATCGATGACGCAATAACCGCCTATAACGATACTTATCTAGATGCAATAGACGAAGTTTTAAACGCCGGAATCGACGGCGACGAAGGTTTGGCCAGATCGCTGCTTCGCTCGGCCAATTCCAAGAACTCTTTCCTCACTTTAACCTTCACGGAGTATATGACTTACCGCATCAATCTTTCAAAGGCGGCGTATGAGGCAGAAGAGAAACAGGAAACCATATTCTTTATTGTAATGATTGTTTTGGCCGTAGCCGGTATTGTGATATCTATTTTTATTGGCCTGCGCATTTCCGTGTCTATCAGCAAGCCGCTTTCCGAGCTTGTTGCTTGCTCCGATGAAATGGCAAAGGGCAACCTGCAGGTGCGTTCGACCTACGAATCCGGTGATGAGATTGGTATTCTTGCCACAGCTCTGAATGAATTCTTTGCAAGGCTGCAAAATATGGTTACTACCATCTCAAAGGTTCTCACCGACATGGCAGCCGGAAATTACAATACCGAACCCGTTCCGGAACTGGCAGGAGATTTCCGCCCGATTTCGGATGCAACAAACCAGGTTCTCGACCAAATGAACCGAGTGTTCAAAGTTGTCCGCGATTCCGCCGACCTTGTGGCCTCTAACTCCGAGCAGGTTTCTTCCGGTGCCCAAGCGCTGGCGGCCGGCTCATCGGAACAGGCTTCGGCAGTGGAAGAGCTTTCGGCTTCCATTTTGGACGTCTCCGAAAAAGTCAAACAAAACTCCCAGAATATCGCCAAGGTTTCTCAGGCCATGGCTGACGCTTCGGCAGCCGCTGCCAACGGCAACGAGCAGATGAAGAATATGCTGAGCGCCATGGAAGCCATCTCCAAATCTTCTGAGGAAATCAGTAAGATTATCCGTGTGATCGACAATATTGCTTTCCAGACAAACATTCTTGCGCTGAATGCGGCTGTTGAAGCCGCCCGTGCCGGCGCTGCCGGAAAAGGCTTTGCCGTTGTTGCAGACGAAGTACGGAATCTCGCAGGAAAGTCGTCGGAGGCGGCAAAACAGACTTCCCAGCTCATCCAGAATTCTATCGACAAGGTTAAGGCTGGCTTTACGCTGGCGGAAAACACGGCAAAATCTTTCGACAACATCGAAGAGAGAATCAAGCGCATGGATGCATCCATCCAGCAGATTCGCGAAGCATCTGAGGCGCAGGCAACCGCCGTCACGCAGATCACTTCCGGCGTGAACCAAGTTTCGGGTGTCGTTCAGTCCAACTCGGCAACGGCGGAGGAAAGCGCCGCTTCGAGCGAGGAGCTTTCTTCGCAGGCAGCCCGACTCAGAGAAGAAATCAACTGGATTTCTCTGCGCGGTGACAGTAAATAAGAAAACGCCTTCCTCTTTTCTTCAGGCCCGTTTTCGGACGGGCCTCTTTCCTTTTCCGCAGTTTTCTTTTTCTTCTGTGAATGTTATAATGACTATGATTGAACGTACAGAAGGGGGCTGCTGAAATTGAGGCTATTTTTTTCCGTCACATTTCGTGAATCGGTTAAAGACACACTCTGCGAGGCAATCGAGCGGATCCGAACATGCTGTGAGCAGGGATCTTTCACCACACGTGACAACCTCCACCTTACCCTTGTGTTTCTCGGAGAAGTATCCTCTTCGGCTCTGCCTACCCTAAAAGAAGCTATGGAAGAAGTCAACATTGCGAGCTTTCCCCTGCAAATCGGCGGAATCGGCTGTTTTCATCAGCGTTCCGGTTCTCTTTACTGGGCTGGAGTGGAAGCTTCCGACCCTCTCTGTTCCCTGTATGAATCGCTCTGCGAGGCTCTCATCAAGCGCGGCTTTGCCATAGAGAAGCGGGACTATCGCCCGCACATTACACTGGCGCGCAGGGCTGTTTTGAAACCGGACTGCGACCGCAGCGTGCTTTCCGTTCCTGTTTTCTGCACGCAGGCAGACTGTTTCAGTCTCATGTTGTCAGAACTGCAGAACGGACGCCGTGTCTACACTGCACTCGCGACCAAAGCATTGAAAGGCCTTCTACAATGAAAGCTCTTGTAACAGGTGCAAGCTCGGGTATCGGCCGAGAGTTTGCCCGTCAGCTTAGCGAACAGGGATATGAATTGATTCTGACGGCTAGGCGAGTCGACCGGCTGGAACAGCTGAAAAAAGAACTGAAAACGCCTTGCGTAGTGATTCCTGCCGACCTCTCGAAAAAAAGCGATTGCTTTCAATTATACGAGCAGACAAAAGACAGCGGAGTAGACATTCTCATCAACTGCGCGGGCTTCGGTGTTTTCGGTCCGTTTCTTGAAACCGACCTGCACCGCGAGCTTGAAATGAACGATGTCAATATCCGTGCGCTTCATATTCTCACGAAGCTGTTCTGCCGCGATTTCGTTGCGCGCGGTTCCGGACGGATTCTGAACGTTTCCTCGTCCGCGGCTTTTCAGCCCGGGCCTCTTCTTTCCTCTTACTATGCTTCCAAGGCATACGTTCTACGCCTCACCGAAGCCCTTGCCGAGGAACTCCGGCGCAGCGGAAGCCCTGTAACGGTAAGCGCATTCTGCCCCGGCCCGGTGGACACGGAATTCAATGATGTGGCAGGCGTGAAATTCAGCATGAAGGGCCTTTCTGCGGAGCAGGCCGCAGCCTATGCCCTCAAGGGAATGTTTGCCGGAAAAACCGTCATCGTTCCCGGTGCTCTGATGAAAACGGCTCTGTTCTTTGAACGTTTTCTTCCCGAAAAGCTCATCGTCCGAGCAGCTTACCGAATTCAACGGCGCAAGGAAGGTCCAAGCGCCCGCTGAACCTAACTATCCCGCAGAAAAGCCGTACCCAAAGTGGACTGTTCCCCAATGAACCGACAAAGAAATAAAAGCCCTGTCGCAGAAGAACTAAGATTTAGGCCTTGCTTCGGATTCCAAACGGAGTGAGGCCGTTTTTCATGCTGATACTCTCATAATTGTAAAATTGCCTTTGCGTTTCAACTTTACAGCTAGTCTTAGATTTGGGCAAAAAAATACCCGCAGCTGTTTGCCACGGTTCTTCCTCTACTTTTCTGCTTTGTTCTGCAGCGCATTTTTTCCTTGTACTTTCATTTTTTCGGCAGATTCCTGCCGCTTTACATCGTCTAGGAATTTCTTCCGTTCCGTTTTCGGCATTTTCAGTAATTCGTAAATCATACCCATAGGCATCACTCCTTTCCTATAAATATGGTACTCTGGTCTGTGCAGAAATGCAAGCGGGTTTATGTCAACTTTTTGCAAGATTTTGTCCTCAACCGGTTTTGCACATATTCAACTGGGTTTTCAACATATTGTGTTCTGCAAAGCAGAAGCACCTATATATTACCTAGATAGCCGAATTTTGTCGAATTCATGGATTCCAGAAAGCCTTCCCGGTGAGGCGGGTTTTCATTTTTTTGTGCCATCTTTTGAACTGTCGTCGCACTGCTGACGCTTTGCCGCAATGGTGGAGAGATTCTGGCCGAGTGAACTGTAAAAGGAACCAAGCAGATTGAGGGTATCCGTGTCCACGTCGCGCGAGATTGGCAATCAGTGCTGCTAGCAGAACGAGATCATCTCCCGGGCAGCACGGCATACCAAATCACCTCACTGAAATATCGTACGCACAGACGGGCAGCGGCATACCAAAAAATTAAACTGCGCGCAAAATCCCCGCGGAAGAGAACGCTCCGCGGGGATTTTGATTTTAGACAAAGAAACAGACGGCTATGCCTGCTCGGTTTTTTGGAAAATGCGTTTCACACTGACGGGGAAGCGCACCGTGTGAACGACGGGCTTCCAAACGGCAAGCGAAATGCTGAAGTCCACAAGGCTGTGAATCATTCCGCCGAGGCCAACAAGCAAGAACACGCTGATAAAATATCCGCTTTGGTATGTTTCCGGCGAGAGCTGATTGCCAAAGAAGAAGAAAGTTACAATAACCAGTTCGCAGGCTGCGTGAAGAGCGGAAACAGCAACGGCGAACAGTGTTGTTCCTTTAACAGAAGCGAGAGTCTCCGGAGACTTGCGAAGCCACAGCGCTCCCACCAGCGCAAACACAACATGGCTGAGCGCGCGCAGCACAACAACGGGGTGGAATCCGGCAACGAAGAATCCGAGGGTCGTCCCGAGGGAAACGGTTACAGCCGCGGCAGGCGAAATGAACATGGCCAGGAACACCGGCACATGGCTCGCCAGCGTAAACGAGGCAGGCCCAATCACGATCTTCGGGCAGAACATCGGAATTGCAATGCCAATGGCACAAAGCAGCGCTTCGGCAATCAGAACCTGAAGTTTGGCTTCCTTTTTCATCATCGGTTGCTTCTTCCTTTCTATCAACAATATGTAATAACATATGTAAAGACATATATCAAGACTAATTATAGCGAGGGAAGTTGGGTCTGTCAACACAATGCCAGTCATAAAAATATTTTTGGAAAATTGCCTTAAAAAGAGCAACAAATGGGCCTGAAAAGCGGGTAGATGAAGGTCGGAAAAAGATTGAAGCGCGCGAAGAAGCAAAGCGGACCGCTTGCCACACGGGGACATAAAATGAATGGAAGGGGGCGTGCAATTTGCAGGAATGGCTCAGAGCCGTTGTCACCGCATTTGCCGGTGCTTTTGTGGCGGGTCTGACGGCGGCGGTCAAATATTTGTATACAAGAATGAAGCGACAAAATGCCCGCCAAGATGCAATTGAGGAAGGCCTGCGAGGTCTGCTGTACGATCGGATACAAGAGCGCTACCTTCAATGTGAAGCAAAAGGCTATGCCGATGTGTGTGACCGCGAGAATATGCAGCTTCTCTATGAGCCATATCATGCACTTGGCGGGAACGGCACGGGCACGGATCTTTACAACAAATTGCGTGAACTTCCGACTGCACCGCGCCAGGAAAACTCTCAGCCGGTCAATCCGGCAGAAAGGTGATTTATCATGGGTAAAATTAACTGGTCGCAGAAACTGTCTTCCAGAAAATTCTGGGTAGCCCTGTCGGGTCTTGTCATTGGCGTGTTGGCCCTGTTTGGTGTGAATTCAAACACAACGCAACAGATAAGCGGCGTCATCATGGCGCTTGGTTCCGTGATTGCGTATATTGTCGGCGAGGGCCTTGTGGACGCCTCTGCTACCGGCACATCTACACCGGAAGAGACGGAAAACTGCGAAGTGAAAAAGTAAACGGTTGCGTCAAAAAGGAAAACGCCCGGCGGCCTGTAAGGTCGTCGGGCGTTTTCTATCTTGAAGAATTAGAAGTGGAACAGGTTGCGGATATTTTTGAAGAGGTTCTGGAACCAAGCGCCAATTCCGCCGGACTGGGTCTCATTGGAGACTTCTGCCTGGGTTGCTTTCTCAGTGGTCGGCTTCTTGATTTCCGCGGTCTTGTAGACGAATTTCACCGAAGTGGTAGCTCCGTCGGCAGCTTCCGTGAAAATCTGATACTGATCGGCGAGCTTCAGGTATTCGTCCTTGCGGGCAAGAAGTTCTTCGGCGCTGTCGATCTTATCGAGATAGCCGTTGGTTTCGGCGTCGCTCATAAGGCTGTCTGCCTGATTCAGAGCATCACGGAACACGGAAACCGTGTCGTCGGAGGTCGCCTTGCGGCAGATGTTCATAACATCCTTGCTGTTGAGGATATCCGTGCGCATCTTCAAAAGTGTTGACATTGTGCCGGGTAATTTGCGGCGGTCAATTCTGGAGAAGTCCTTCTTCATCGACGACACAAGAGAGGAAACGCTGTTCAGGTCACTGCTGAGGGAAGGCAGGGAAGCCAGCGACTTCTTGAGTCTGGTGTCCTGTGTTACCTGCATGAGCTGTTTCAGGGCGGCAATGTTGCCGCTGTTTGCTTTCAGGTCGTTCTGCATGGCCGGAAGCTTCTGTGCCCATGTTCCGAGATAAGCGAGCGTCTGCTTGTCGGCGAGAAGTGCCTGTGCGTCCTTCATCGTGGCAACAACCTTGCCTTGATCCTGCGCGGGAAGCGTTGCAAAGTCATAGGCAAGGGTTTTCAGAGAAGCGGCGGATGACATCGCGCTTTTCAGTACGTCAACATAATTGCTGCCGAGGGCGTTTGTGAGGTCATTCTGAAGCTTATTGCTGTTTGTCAGGAGGTTATTTACCGAGGCAGTGAGATTATTCGCCAAGCTTGCGGCAAGCGGGGAGACCAACGCTTTGAGTTGACTTTCGGACATACCGGCAAGAACCGTGCCGAGAGCTGTTTCAACGTCTGCTGCGGAAACAATTGCATTAGGGTCGTTTTGAGCGAACGCAGCTCCGAGTGTTGTCGGTTTGATTGTGCACATAGCAGTAACCAAATTCTGCTGCTGATCTGCGCTCACTCCGAGACCTGTCATAATGCTGCTAAGGCCGCCAACGGTAATCATACCATTTACGGCATGAGAATCAATTGCCTGCACAGCAAGGTTTCCGAGATTCCGTGAGAGATAGGATTCGAGGAATGCTTTAACATCCTGCTGGTCAAGCGAAATGTTTGCGGAACCGCCCGTCAAACTTGCAACGGTTCCTTTCAGCGTGTTGAGGCCGGTGAGCGTGCAAATAAGGTCATTCTGAATGTGGGGGTCTGAAAGAGCACCGAGAACTTTCAGGGAATTTGCGTCCACATGCGTCACAAGGTCCGAAGTATCGGAGAGGAGCTTGGAAAGGCTGCCGGAAGCCGCGGAGCTGTCGGAAAGAAGCTTTGCGGCGCCGTTGAGCTTGGAAGCATCAAACGTGCTGAGGGTTGCATAGTCGTTCATCAGCGCGTTTGCCTTTTTCATGTCGATCTTGGAAAGAGAAGTGGAAGTCTTGCCGATCACGTTGCTGTCAAAGAGATATTTCAGGTCAGACTTGGTCAGGTCAGATGTAACCTTGTCGGCAAGGGAGAAAGTATTGTCGTTGATATATTTGGTAAGAAGAGTGACGTCGCTGGTGTCAAGATTGTAGAAATCGAAGACATCGTCAATCAGTAGCTTTACAGCGGCTGTGTGGTCCGGATTCGTAATCAGCGAGCTAATGTCCTTATCCGGGTCCACCTTGTTCAGGTCGTTCTGCAGGTCTTTCAGGCTTTTCAGGCTGTCGACCAGTTTGTCGATGTCATCCGAGGTCGAAAGCTTGTCGGAGTCCACGAGCTTCGGCGTTGCTCCAATCATAATGGAAGGCAGGGAGAAGTCCTTCGCATCCGCGGTGATGGTAAGCGTTTCGGGCAGGTCAAGGCTGCTCAGCTCCGTGAAAGCGGAGTCTTTCAGACCGAGGCTTTCCGAGAGGCCCGGCATAGAGAGGAACGTAACGAACTGGTTGTTTCCGTCCGACAGAATCTTGCCGGAGTTGACGGTGACATTCTTGAATGTGGAGGAAGGGAGAATGGCAACGGCAATTGCGGTCATGGGAGTGTACATGGTAACGTCTTTGCCGTTCACATTCACGGTCTGAGCCGAAGTGTTCTTCAGAGTGAGGTTGATGGTGACCTTGCCGCTTTTTCCGGCAATTTCGGAAGCTGTTACGGTTTTGCCGTCCAGTGTATAAGACATAGAAATTTCAAGCGGCGTTTTCTTATCGGTTTTTCCTTGATAGTAAATGTTTTTGCCGGTGTTGTCGGTATCAAGGACCCAAGTCAGGGTGTCGCCCTGCTGGATGGATTTTTCGTCCGATTTGACGTTCTGAATGTCTTTCAGGTCGGATTTATCCGTAATGCGCTGTGTGGCATCGTCGGAATGGAGCCAATCCGAAACAATGGTTTCCTGCACATTTCCGGCGGAGTCAAGGTTGACATAGACGGTTTCGTCTTTATTTGTTCCTGCGGCACTGGCGTAAACCGAAGAGGGCGCCGTCAGTGCAACGGCTGCCGCTAGGCAGAGGCACCCTACGCGGCCGCATCTGCGAAGTGTTTTCTTTTTCATGGTGAAATTCCTCCGTTTCCATTGGGTAGTATCAAATTTATGTTCGCGAGAAATCAGCCTGCGGTGGCACCGCTTTTCTTCCGCTTGAAGCTCAGTTTTTCAATTACCGGCTGCAGGATGTAAAGCAGCGGCGGCAGGAAGAGCACGATGACGACAACGCTCACGAGCGCGCCGCGCGCCAGCATGGTGCAGATACTCTTGATGATTTCAATGTTGGAGACAACGGATACACCTGAGGTCGCGCTGAACAGTACCAGTGCACTTGTCACGATGGCCGGGAAGGAAGTCGTCATAGCGATGCGTATTGCCTCGCCGCGTTCGCGGCCGTTTTGCATCTCTTCTAGGAACCGTGAGGTGATGAGGATGGAGTAGTCCACCGTGGCACCGAGCTGAATACAGCTGACGACGGTCGGCGAAATAAACGGAATCACCGTTCCCATGATCGGTGCGACGCCGATATTGATGAAAATGGAACACTCAATGATGCAGATGAGGAGAACAGGCAGCGCCAGCGAACGGAAGGTGAATGCCACAATTAGGAAGATAAAGGCAATCGAAATCATGTCCGATACCTTGAAGTCGTGGCTGGCCACATCAATGAGGTCTTTGGTCAGTGCGCTTTCGCCAGTCACCTTGGAAGTGGGGTCATACTTTTTGGCAATTGACGCTATCTCGCTGATTTGCTTGTTTGCCGCATCGGTTGCCGTGTTGTATTTCGTGGTGACGAGAATGATCTGCCGGCCGTCCTTTTTGAAAATTTCACGAACATCGGAGGGAACGATATCGTCTGGGATGGCTGGGCCGAGGATATCGCTGTAGCATACGACCGAATCAATGCCGTCTAAGTCGCGGATGTCAGATGTGATGGCCTGCACCTTGCTGACGGGCAGGTTGTCGTCGATAATGACGAAGTTTGTTGAGGTCATGTTAAATGTGCTTTTCAGCTTATTGGAAGCCGTAATAGAGGGAAGGCTTGACGGCAGCGACTTCTGAAGGTCATAGTAAAGCTGAGTTTGGTTGCGGATGAGCGCCGCCGGGATGATGATGAGAATGAACGCAATGGCAAATCCCTTGCGGTGCCTCATGATGAAGTTTGTGCCGCGGTCAAACGGCGGAATGAGCGTTCTGTGGGTGAAGCGGTAAATCGGTTTGTCAAATACCAACACGAGCGAGGGCAGAATCGTCAGGGTGGAGAGAACGCCGAGAATGACGCCCTTCATCATGACAATGCCGATGTCGCGTCCGAGGGTGAGTTCCATGAAGCAGAGGGCGGCGAAGCCTGCTACCACAGCGGTTGAGCTGCTGATGATGGCGACGAACGCTTTTTGAATGGCTATGGCCATCGCGTCACGCGGGTCGTCATATTTCTGCCGTTCTTCGTCGTAGCGGTTCAGCAGGAAGATGGAAAAGTCCATGGTAACGCCGAGCTGCAGCACCGCCGCGATTGCCTGCGTAATGTAGGAAATCTCGCCGAGAAAAACGTTGGAACCGAAGTTGTAAGCCACCGGGAACAGAAAGCCCAGCATAAAGACAAGCGGCAGCAGCCATGAGCGCATGCACAGCGTCATTGCGATGATGGAGAACAGGAAGGCGAACAAAACATAATAAGGAACCTGAGTGGTGACGAGGTCGCAGGTGTCCTTTGTGACGGCGGATAATCCGCTCAAAAAGCACTGTTTGTTCAGAAGCTTCCGTACATTGGTGAGTGCTGTGAGCGTCTCGTCGGAAGATGCCGCTCCGTTGTAGGTGACAAGCATCAGCGTGGAATCTCCGCTGTATACCGTGTCACGCAGAAGGTCGGGAAGCATATCCTTCGGGATGGTGATATCGGCGATGTCGTCAACCCACAAAGCCGAATTGACACCGGGCACTTCCTTAATTTTGTCCTTCAGGGCCACGACGTCTTTTGCCGGCATATTGTCAATGACAATAATCGATGTGGCCGCGTCGTGGAAGGTATTCTCTAGTTCGGCCTCGCCCTTGGTGGAGTCGAGCGTCTCAGGCAGGTAGGAAAGAATGTCGTAATTGACGCGGGTATGTGCGTAGCCGATGAGGCTCGGAATCAGCAGCAGCACGGCGAGTGTAATAATGAGGACGGGGTGGTGAGTCAAAAACCTTGTTATTTTGGAAGGCAAACTCGTTTCCTCCTTTGAATTAGTAAAAAGGGTACAAAAAAGAAAGCCTCTCTCATCCACGTTCTTCCGAAAAAGGCTGTATGAGAGATTCTGGCCGCCTTTCAGGTCAGGTGAGAATCTGCCTGACGGAACGGTACAGCTCCGGCTTTATCTGCTCGAACGTATAAGGCATTTTCTGAACAATGGAATTGTAGCAAACGATGCTCACCAAGCAGACGATGAGGTAAAGGCGTTTGCCGGCATTCTCACTGCTTCCTCCGTTCAGCATGAAGTTTTCCACGAAGATCTTTCGCGTCGGCTCAAGCTCTTCGCACCGGAACAGCTTTTGGTACAAGCTCTCGGAGAAGTTTTTTACGATTAGCTCGAGGAATCGGGTGTCGCCGCGAAAATAATTTATTAGATAGTCGGCAAAGAAAATCACGCTTTCCTGAAAGTCCAACTCTTCAGCCTTTTTCTTTTCGGAAAGAGCTTTCATCGCATTGTTGATCACAAACGACAACTTGCGGATAATTACGCGGTCAACTAGATCATATTTATCCTTGCAGTAGAGGTAAAACGTACCCTTTGCCACGCCTGCGTGCTTGACGATATCGTCGATGACAGTGTTATGCACGCCTTTCGATGTAAAGAGTTCGTAAGCTGCATCGTAGAGCTTTTTCATTTTTAAAGCCTTGTTTCCAAGCAGCTTTTCGCCCACGGAACGACCCTCCTTTCCTAAAAAAATGACTATTAGTCATTCTTGCAGCAAGCAGTATACTTCAAAAATGACTATTAGTCAATATTTTCGTGACGATTTGTTGATTAGTATAATAATTCACAAATATTGGAAGGCAATTCTAGGCAAATTGAAAATTGTGTTTCTTACAAATATGTACTTTTGTCGGGTTGGCAGCGCCCTTTGACGAGTGCGGCAAATACGTTTATAATTGAAAAAAACGAAGCACCGCAGTCGGGTGCAGGGAGGATTCGCAATGACAAAGAAGATTGGATTTATTGGATGCGGAAATATGGCGAACGCCATCATCGGCGGAATTCTCTCCGCCGGAGCGTTGAAGCCGGAAGATATAATCGTTTCAAACCACACATCCCCGAAGCTGGAGCAGGCCAAGGCAAAATACGGCATCGCCACAACGCTCAGCAACAAAGAAGCGGCTGCTCAGTGCGAAATCCTCGTGCTGGCGGTGAAACCTCAGTATTTCAGCGAGGTGATTGAGGAAATCTCGGACGATGTGCCGGATTCCACTGTTGTTGTCAGCCTTGCACCGGGAAAATCCCTTGAAAAAATAAGCGATATGTTCGGGCGCGATCTCAAACTCATCCGCACCATGCCGAATACGCCGGCACTTGTGGGGGAGGGAATGACCGCCCTCTGCCCCAACCAACTCGTAACGCCGGAGGAACTCAAGGAAGTCCGCCGTTTGTTTGATTCGTTCGGAAAGACAGAGGTTGTCAGCGAATCCATGATGGACGCCGTAGTCGCGGTCAGCGGAAGCTCCCCGGCCTATGTATTCCTGTTCATCGAGGCGATGGCAGACGCGGCCGTCATGGGCGGACTGCCGCGCGCACAGGCCTATACGTTTGCGGCACAGTCGGTTCTCGGCAGCGCCAAGATGATGCTGGAAACCGGCAAGCACCCCGGTGAGCTCAAAGACATGGTCTGCTCGCCGGCCGGAACGACGATTGAGGCGGTAGCTTCACTGGAACGCTCGGGGTTCCGCGGTGCCGTCATGGAAGCCATGCGCGCCTGCATGAAAAAATCGGCTTCCATGTAATTTTGCTACGGTCAAGATCTGAACGGAATCGACTGGGGAGGAAATCGAATGGATGCAGCACAGAGAAGAGAAGGAATTCGGTGTACCTTGCATGCGAGCAGTGCACCGATCAGCGCAAGTGCGTTGGCAAAGAAGTTCGGCGTCAGCCGCCAGGTGATTGTGGGTGATGTAGCACTTCTGCGCGCGGCCAATGTGCCGATTTCCGCTACCCCGCGGGGCTATGTGATGCAGAAAGACACCGAGAGGCGCGGCTTAGTCCGCACCATTGCCTGCTGCCATGACAAAGAGAATATTGCGCAGGAGATGTATACCATTGTTGACAACGGCTGCGGTATCCTCGATGTAATTGTGGAGCATGCTGTTTATGGGCAGATTTCCGGTCAGCTTCATGCCTTTTCCCGCTATGATGTCGACTGTTTTCTAAAGAAGCTCGAAGGAAGCGAGGCGCTGCCGCTGTGCAACCTCACTGGCGGAGTTCACCTGCATACCATCGTCTGCCCGGATGAAGATGCTTACCAACGTGTGCTCGACCAACTGAAAGAAAAAGGGTTTCTTTTTGAAAAGGATACGCCGGAGGGATGATTCCCTCGTGCCGTCTTGCCGTGGTTTTGCGGCGGGCGGCCTTTTTCTTTTCCGAAGACAAAGATTTCGTGCTTGTGAAGAGGTGCTTTTTTGATTATAATGGACGCATATCCATTTTTGCTGAAGCAAGCCGCACATTCTATTAAAGGGAGGATTTATCATGAAAGAAGCAAAGCTTCACATTGAAAAGGATTTTGAAATTTCCCACACCGATGATAGGTTGTTCAGCTCCTTTCTCGAGCACTTGGGCCGCGCCATTTACACCGGCATTTATGAACCCGGCCATCCCGAAGCGGATGAGGACGGTTTTCGCACGGATGTTCTGAAGCTCGTCCGTGAGCTGCATGTGGACCATGTGCGTTACCCGGGCGGCAACTTTCTTTCCGGCTACGACTGGAAAGACGGAATCGGCCCGAAGAAAGACCGCCCGCGCAGACTCGACCTTGCATGGAAAACGATTGAAAGCAACCAGTTCGGCATTGATGAGTTCTATGACTGGAGCCGCAAGGCGGGTACCAAGATTATGGCGAGCGTCAATATGGGTACCGGAACGCCGAAGGATGCAGGCGAAATGGTGGAGTACTGCAATTTCCCCGGCGGCACATACTGGAGCGACCTGCGCGCAAAGAACGGCCACAAAGACCCGATGAACATCCACCTGTGGTGCATTGGAAACGAGATGGACGGCCCCTGGCAGATTTGCCACCTCGACGCTGACGACTACGGCAAGAAAGCGCGCGAAGCGGCAAAAATCATGAAATGGGTCGACCCGAGCATTGAGGTTGTCGTCTGCGGCAGCTCAAGCCGTGAAATGCCTACGTTCCCGGAGTGGGACCGCAAGGTTATGGAATACACCTATGAGCACGCGGACTACCTCTCGATGCACCGCTATTATGAAAATCAGGGCAACGACCTAGATTTCCTCGCTTCCTTCGTCGATATGGATTCGTTCATCCGCACGCTCGCGGCAACGGCAGATTACGTCAAGGCGGAAAAGCGCGGTAAGAAAGACTTCAAGTTCTCGTTCGATGAGTGGAATATTTGGTATCAGAGCAAGGACGAGCCCCATGACTGGATGGAGGCTCCGTCCATTCTAGAAGATAACTATTCGCTTCTGGATGCCCTCGTGTTCTCCGGCCTCGGAATGACGCTTCTGAACCACGCCGACCGCATAAAGATTGCCTGCCTCGCTCAGCTTGTCAACGTCATTGCCCCAATCAGCACGCAGAAGGGCGGAATCGCAATCCGTCAGACCATCTTCTACCCGTTCCGTTATCTCTCTCAGTACGGGCGCGGCACAGTGCTGCAGCCGGTCGTGAAAACGCCGAAGATCGAAACAAAGCACGGCGAAACCCCGCTGCTTTACACCACGGCGGTACACGGTGACGATGACACGGTTACGCTGTTCTGCCTAAACATCGGCGACGAAGAGATGAAAGTGGACATCGACCTTGCTTCGTTCGGCAGCCTGACCATGACAGAGCATCTCTGCATGGACGGTGACGACTTGAACGCGAAGAATACGTTCGACAACCCCAACCGTGTTGTCCCGCGTGAAATCGCACCGGTTGCCGGAACTTTCAAAACCTGCAGCGTCCTCCTGCCGAAGCAGTCTTGGAATATGCTCCGCTTCAAGGTTGAGAAATAATTCTTTTCAAAAACGGAATGTCGGTTTTCGACATTCCGTTTTTTATGGTTCAAAACAGAAGTATTTTGCCGATTCCATCCTTCGGGCGGAGACATGAAATCTTATTGATTATTTCTGCTGAAAGACTTACAATAATCATATTGCGGCCTTTTTCACGGAAACAATATTTTAATTGGTAATATAAGTTGGAGGAACTATGGCAGACACGCGCACTGAGATTGAAAAACGGCGAACTTTCGCGATTATTTCGCACCCGGACGCCGGTAAGACGACATTGACGGAGAAACTGCTTCTTTACGGCGGGGCCATTGCGCTGGCAGGCTCCGTAAAAGGCAAAAAAGCACAGCGCCATGCTGTTTCGGACTGGATGGAGATTGAGAAGCAGAGAGGAATTTCCGTTACCTCGTCGGTCATGCAGTTCAACTACGACGGCTACTGCATCAATATTCTCGACACACCGGGCCACGAGGACTTTTCGGAGGACACCTACCGCACGCTTATGGCGGCGGACTCCGCCGTGATGGTACTGGACGCCTCGAAGGGCGTCGAGCGGCAGACGCGCAAGCTGTTCAAGGTCTGCACGCTGCGCCATATTCCCATTTTTACTTTTATTAATAAGATGGACCGCGACGCGCGCGACCCGTTTGACCTGATGGAGGAGATTGAGAATCTGCTCGGCATACGCACCTGCCCCATGAACTGGCCGATTGGTTCGGGCAAGGAATTCAAGGGCGTCTATGACCGTGCAAGCAAAAAGATTCTCGTGTTCCACGCGAACAGCGACACGGTCTTTGAACAGAAGGAAGTCAAGGCGACCGTCGTTTCGCTGGACGACCCCGCAACCGAGGAGCTTATCGGCAAAGATTTCGCCGAGCACCTCCGCGACGACGTGGAACTGCTCGACGGCGCGGGCGATGCACTCGATATGGAAGCTGTCCGCGCAGGAAAGCTATCGCCTGTGTTCTTCGGCTCGGCGCTGACAAACTTCGGCGTGGAACCGTTCCTGAAGGAATTTCTGCGCATGACGACGCCGCCGCTCCCCCGCGAATCCGACGCAGGCATCATTGACCCGTTCAGCCCCGATTTTTCGGCGTTCGTGTTCAAGATTCAGGCGAACATGAATAAGGCGCACCGCGACCGAATCGCGTTTATCCGCATCTGCTCGGGTAAATTCGAGAAGGGCATGGAGGTCTACCATGTGCAGGGCGGCAGAAAAGTGAAACTGGCCCAGCCGCAGCACCTCATGGCGCAGGACCGCGAAATTATTGATGAAGCCTACGCTGGCGACATCATCGGTTTGTTCGACCCGGGCATCTACTCCATCGGCGACACGCTCTGCGGAGCGTCAAAGCCGTTTAAGTTCGGGGGTATCCCCACCTTCGCGCCGGAGCATTTCTGCCGCGTGGAACAGGTTGACACCATGAAGCGCAAGCAGTTCGTCAAGGGTATGACGCAGATTGCGCAGGAAGGCGCCATTCAGATTTTCCATGAGCCGGATTCCGGCATGGAAGAAGTCATTGTCGGCGTGGTCGGTGTGCTGCAGTTCGATGTTCTGGAGTACCGCCTGCGCAACGAATATAATGTAGAAATCCGCAGGAGCCCGCTGCCGTTTGAGGAGATTCGCTGGGTGAAGGACACCGGCCTCGACCTCAAAAAGCTGGACCTTACATCAGACACGAAGCTCGTTCAGGATGTACGCGGCCATTATCTCCTTCTGTTCTGCAGTAACTGGAGCATCAACTGGGCGCTCGAACACAACGAGGGTTTGGTGCTGGAAGAATTCTCGCAAGAGTAAGATATATGGCTCAAATCGAAATACAAGAAAGACCGGAAAACGTATGTTTTCCGGTCTTTTTGCATAGCAAAACCACATGTTCCCAGAACATTTGACACAAGAACGCAAGTGAGGAAAATTCTCACATAGAATTGCGGGGCGAAGAAAACCCCCTGATTCATGCGGTAAGCGGCGACCTGCTTTTTGCAGGCCGCCGCTTTTGTGTGAAGAATAATCTCTTGTTGCATGGTTACTACCTTTTTCTGGAAAAACACGAAAATGCAAATAAGAAAATGTTGCATTATTCATAAAAAATTGAAGAAATATTATGATTTTGTTCATTGACTTTCCAACTCAAAACAGTATAATTTTAACTGAGAAAGCAATGTGCCCGTGCACTTTCAAGATGTGCTCGTGCACGAGAAACCCGGAGGTGGGAAATTGCCGGTTACCATCAAGGATATTGCCAGTGCGGCAGGAGTTTCACGCGGAACCGTTGACCGGGTGCTTAACAACCGGGGCGGGGTATCGCCCGAAGTGGAACGAAAAATCCGCAAGCTGGTTATTGACTTGGACTATAAGCCGAACCGAGCGGGAAAAGCTTTGGCCGCGCTGAAAAAGCCGATGAAAATTGGCTGCTTCTTGCCCGGCGTTGGCAACCCGTTCTTTGATTCCATCATTCGGGGATTCCGTCAGGCGGAGCAGGAACTTGCCGATTTCGGCGTTTCGCTGGAGATTTCCCTTGTAAAGGGATTTGACCCGGAGGTACATATCCGCGAGATGAAAAGCCTTGCGCAGAAAGACCTTTCGGCTCTTTGTGTGGCAACGGTAGATGTGCCCGAGGTCCGTCAAACGGTGAATGAAATCATTGCTTCCGGTACGCCGGTTGCGGCGGTAAACTCCGACCTCAGCGGCACGGGCAGACTCTTTTATGTAGGGTGCAATTACCCAGAGAGCGGCCGGACTGCGGCGGGCATCTTTTCGATTGTGCGTCACGGGCCTTTAAAGCTTCTTGTGATTACCGGTTCACTCAAGATGCAGGGCCACATTCAGCGCATTGACGCGCTGAAAGACGAGCTGAAAACTCTTGGACACGATTTCAGCATTGTGCAGATTATCGAAGCCGGCGACGACGCGGAGGTCGCCTACCGCAAAACGGCGGAGGCACTGAAAAACAACTCCGGCATCAACGGCGTTTACATCACCAGCGGCGGCACCGAAGGCGTGTGCAGAGCCATCTGTGAAGCTGGCCTTTCCGGGAAAATCCCCGTCGTTTCGTTCGACGACATCCCCACAACACGCCGGTACCTGCGTTCGGGAGTCATTACCGCAACCATCTGCCAAGAACCGTTCCAGCAGGGATACCGCTCCGTGAAAATGCTGGCCGATTACCTCATGAGCGGCACAGCACCGAAAAATGACCTCAATTTTACGGACACCGTAATCAAAATCAGAGAAAATTTGTAAATCAAATAACAAGGGGGAACTTCAATGTCAAACATCAAAATCCATCGTGTGACGGACCCGGAATTCCGCCGTTACGGCAGAGTCGTGGAGGGTTACGACCTGTCTGAGATGCTGGAAGCGCTCCGCAGCACCCCGCTTCCGACCGACGGAACGGTCTACGTCCCCTCTGACAAGAACTTGGAGGCTACGCCTGCTTTCGCGCAGCTGCGCGACGCCGGATTCGGCGGCTTGCCGATTGAAATCGGCTACTGCAACGGCGTAAACCATGTTCTGAATGCGCTGGAATATCACCGCAGCTCAGAGTTCAACGTGGCTTTGGACGACATGATTCTTCTGCTCGGCGCTCTACAGGACGTTGACCCGAAGGACTTCAGCTACGACACTTCCCGCGTAGAGGCTTTCCTTGTTCCTGCGAGAACCATGGTGGAAATGTACGCCACAACGCTCCATTTTGCACCGTGCAGCGTAGACGAAAAGGGCTTCCGCAATGCGGTAATCCTGCCGCGCGGAACCAACGAAGCACTGAAAGCCGCTCCCCGCAAAGAGGGCGAAGAGAAGCTGCTGTTCGCCGCAAACAAGTGGCTGATTGCACATGAAGATTCCGGCCTGCAGAAAGACGGCGCATACGTCGGTTTGAAAGGCGAAAACATCACATTGAAATGAAATGAGGGAACGACATGGCATATCGCTGTGCATTAGGAATTGACGTCGGCACATCGGGATGCAAAATTCTCGCAGTCGACGAAAATGGTAAGATCCTGGGCTCTGTCGTAGAGGAATATCCGTGCTACGCACCCAAGGAAGGCTGGTCGGAACAGGACCCGGAGGACTGGTGGAACGGTGTTGTGCGCGGCCTGCGCAAAATCACCGCAAAGCTGAACGGCGCGGAAATCGGCGCGGTAGGCTTTTCCGGCCAGATGCACGGAATGGTCGCGCTGGATGAAAACATGAAGGTCATCCGCCGCGCAATTCTATGGAACGACCAGCGCACGGGAAAACAGTGCGATGAAATCACCGAAGCTGCCGGCGGGCTGGACGCTCTGCTCGCCATTACAAACAACCGCATGCTGACCGGCTACACGGGCGGCAAGATTCTCTGGATGAAAGAAAATGAGCCGGAGAACTACGCTCGCACGAAGGTGATTCTGAATCCGAAGGACTACATCCGTTACCGCCTTTCCGGCGAAATCGCAACCGATGTTTCCGACGCTTCCGGCACCGGCCTGTTTGACGTAAAGAACCGCTGCTGGGCAGTCGATCTGATTCAGAAATGCGGCCTAAAGCCGGAGTTCTTCCCGAAGGCCGTGGAGTCCACCGACGCTGTGGGCCGTGTTACCAAGGAAGCTGCCGAGGAAACCGGCATCCCCGAGGGAACGATTGTCGCGGGCGGCGGCGGCGACGCCGTTATCTCCACCACAGGCCTCGGCCTCATCAAACCGGGCCGCGTGGGAATTACGCTCGGCACTTCGGGCGTTGTGGCAATGGGCCTTGCGTCCTTCCTGCCGAACCCGAACGGCATGCTGCAGGTATTCTGCGGCAATGCGCCGGGAACCTTCAATGCCATGGGCGTAACACTTGCAGCCGCAGGTTCTTACCAGTGGTTCCGCAATGCGCTGGGTGACTATGAAGTCGAGCGCGGCAAAGCAGAGGGCAAGAGTGCGTTCCACATCCTCGACGAAGAAGCGGCAGCAACACCGCCTTGCGCCGACGGACTGATCTTCCTGCCTTACCTCACCGGCGAGCGCGCTCCCATCAACGACCCGAATGCAAAGGGCGCATTCCTCGGCATCACTTCACGCCACACAAAGGGACATTTCGCACGTGCCGTCATGGAAGGCGTTGCATTCTCGCTTCGTCAGGTCTATGACCTCATCCTGAGCGTCGACCAAAATGTGTCTTCCGACGAGATTGTTCTTGCCGGCGGCGGCGCAAACAGCCCCATCTGGAGAAGAATTTTTGCCGATACGTTCAATCTTCCGGTGCGCACCGTTTACGGAAGCGCCGAGGGCGGCTCGTTCGGCGCGGCACTTGCCGCAGGCGTCACGGCGGGAATCTGGCCGAACCTCGAAGCCACCGTTCCGCTGATTCGCCCCGAAAGCAAAACAGAACCGGAAGCCGCCAATGTTCCGCTCTATGAAGCGCAGTATCAGAAATATGTAAAGTTCTATGATGCGCTGAAATGGAGCTATTGAGAAACTTCCATCGAACCTAATTAATTTTCAGGCTATGCCTGAGGAGGAGAATACATATGATGAACAATATTCCTGAAGTCAAGCTTGGCATCATCGCTGTCAGCCGCGACTGCTTCGTAATCTCCCTGTCCGAAAGACGCAGAGGAGACATCGTAGCAAGCTGCAAGAAGAAAGGCATTTCGGTCTACGAGGCAAAAACCACCGTTGAGAACGAAGTCGATATGCTCAAAGCTGTCGACGAAGTCAAAGCTGCCGGCTGCAACGCCCTGTGCGTATTCCTCGGCAACTTCGGACCGGAGACTCCGGAAACGCAAATCGCTCAGTACTTTGACGGCCCGTGCATGTTCGCTGCTGCTGCCGAAGAACATGGCAACGACCTCATCAACGGCCGCGGCGACGCTTACTGCGGCATGCTGAACTGCTCTTACAACCTCAACATGCGCCACATCCCCGCAGTCATTCCGGAATACCCGGTTGGAACTGCCGATGACATTGCGGACATGATTCAGGACTTCATTCCGGTCGCCCGCGCAATCATCGGCATCAAGAACCTCAAGATTATCACTTTCGGCCCGCGTCCGCAGGATTTCTTTGCTTGCAACGCTCCGATTCAGCCGCTTTATGACCTCGGCGTGGAGATTCAGGAGAACTCCGAACTTGATCTGCTGGTTGCCTACAAGCAGCATGCGAACGACAAGCGCATTGCCGATGTCGCTGCCGACATGGCAAAAGAGCTCGGCGTGAAGGGCAACACTTATCCGGACCTTCTGCCGCGCATGGCTCAGTTCGAGCTCACTCTGCTTGACTGGGCGGAAGCCAACAAAGGCTCCCGTAAATATGTGGTGTTTGCGAACAAGTGCTGGCCGGCATTCCCGAAGGAATTCGGTTTTGAGCCTTGCTATGTAAACAGCCGCCTCGCCAGCCGCGGAATTCCGGTTGCCTGCGAAGTTGACATCTACGGCGCACTGAGCGAGTATATCGGCGCCTGCATCACCGGCGACGCTGTCACGCTGCTCGATATCAACAACAGCGTTCCGAAGGACCTCTGGGAAGAGGACATCAAGGGCAAATACAACTATCAGCTCAACGAGACCTTCATGGGCTTCCACTGCGGCAACACTCCGTTCTGCAAGCTTTCCGACGGCGCTATCAAGTATCAGCTCATCCAGAACCGTCTGCTTGAAAACGGCGGCGAGCCTGACTTTACACGCGGAACCCTCGAAGGCGACATCGCTCCGGGCAAGATTACTTTCTTCCGCCTCCAGAGCAGCTCCGATGCTCACCTCAAGGCATATGTTGCACAGGGTGAAGTTCTCCCGGTTGCAACACGTTCCTTCGGCGGCATTGGTATCTTCGCCATTCCGGAAATGGGCCGCTTCTACCGTCATGTCCTGATTGAAAAGAACTATCCGCACCACGGCGCGGTTGCGTTCGGCCATGTCGGTGCAGCGTTGTTCACCCTGTTCCGTTATCTGGGCGTTACTGACATTGCGTTCAACCAGCCGAAAGGTATGCTCTACAAAACGGAGAACCCTTTCGTTAAATAATTTTTTTACCACTGTGCATTGCGCGGGAAAGAGCAGACGGCTCTTTCCCGCGCATTTTTCTGTAATTTCGCCTGTTCCCGCGTGTTACTTCGCTAATTTGACAGAAAAAAGGCATTTTTGTGTTTCAAACTGTTGCGTCGGTTGATTTTTCCATCAAAGAAGCGTTATAATAAATCTGTATATTTGCATCTGAAAAAGATACGGAGGGACGGAGTTATGGTAACGGGTGTCACTTCCGCAACAGCGGTACAGAAGCCGGTTCAGGGACAAGCTTCCCCAGAACGGACGGCGGCTTTTTCGGAAGCATTGAAAAAAGCCTGCGTTCCAAACAGCACAGATTTGAACGATATCTTTGAAAGAGCGGCGGCACGTTACAATGTTCCCGTGAATCTGCTCAAAGCAGTTGCCAAGGCAGAGTCAGGTTTTCGCGCCGACGCGGTATCCCGCTGCGGAGCGCAGGGCATCATGCAGCTCATGCCGTCCACAGCCGCGGCACTCGGCGTAAAGGATTCCTTCGACCCGGAACAAAACATCATGGGCGGCGCAAAATATCTCGGACAGCTGCTTTCCTCCTTTCATGGGGATGCCAAGCTTGCGGTAGCAGCCTATAACGCAGGCAGCGGTGCCGTGCGCAAATACGGCGGCGTTCCTCCGTATGCCGAGACGCAGAACTATGTGAAAAAGGTGCTCCGTTACGCAGGCATGGATCTTTCCGTGCCGGAAACGGCGTATACTTCCGGCACGCAGAATTCTTCTTCCACCGTGCTGAGCTCGAAAGCGGAAGAGGACACCACTCTTTCAATGGATATGCTGAGTGCGGAGTTCTTCCACACATTCGCGAAGATGTATGTGCAGCGTTTGGAGCAGGATACTCTTGAAGAGTTGACAGAACATTCCAAGGAAAATATATCAGCGCAATCAATGCAATCAACGAAGTGATAGTTCTCCGCATGGAAAGGCGATGGACTGATTGGCAAACGGTAGGATCCTGGTTATTGATGACGACCGCAACAGCGTGCGCTTTTTGGAGCTGGAGCTTTGTCACGAAGGGTATTCGGTGGAAAAGGCCTATGACGGCGTGAGCGGCCTGAAGCTTGCGCAGCAGAATCTGTTTGATCTTATCATTCTCGACATCATGATGCCCGGAATGGACGGAATGGAAGTCCTCAGGAGGCTTCGCCTCACCAATACAACGCCGGTCATCATGCTGACGGCCAAGGATTCTGTGGCGGATAAGGTCAATGGATTAGACAACGGTGCGGACGATTACCTGACAAAACCGTTTGCCATTGAGGAACTTTTGGCGCGCATACGCGTCCTGCTGAAAAAGCATGGAAACGACAGAAACCGTGAATTGCAGGAGCTTCACTGGGGAGATTTGACCGTAAACTGCAGCGCACGCAGCGTTACATACGGCAGTGTTCCGATTCAGCTGACAAAAAGAAATTATCGAAGAGGCCAGCGACATGCAGCACTTGGTGGAGAACCTTTTGTTTCTGGCCCGTGCCGACGGCCACAGCCAACAGGTGCACCCTGAGCTTTTCAGCGCGTCGGATATGATGAAGGACCTTGCCGAGGAAACAAGGCTCATCGACAATACCATAGAATAACGGAGTCCATTGAACCGAACGTCATGCTGACGGCTGACCCCGCGATGATGAAGCAGGCAGTGCGCGCTATTGCCGAAAACAGCCGAAAATATACGCCGGAAGGCGGGAGCATCACCTTCTTGTGCAGGCGCGAAAAAGATCATGTCGTTCTCGCGGTGGAGGATACCGGCATCGGAATTTCGAAACAGGACCTCCCGCATATATTTGACCGCTTTTACAAGGCAGACGTCGCGCGCACGCGCGGAAAGACCAGCTCCTCGGGCCTCGGCCTTGCCATTGTGAAATGGATTGTTGAGAACAACGGCGGCACGATTGTGGTAAAAAGCGCACTCGGCGAAGGAACTTCCATGGCCTTCCTGATGCCGGCACAGGCAGGGCCGAAAGAACCGATAGTAGAAAATTGAGGGAATTAGGTTGAATTTTGTTTCGGATTTATGTAAAATGTATATTGGCGTATGATATATATTTTTTCTATAGATTCGTAAAAAGTGAGGGATTGCCATGTCAAACAGGTTATTTCAGGGCGTGA
Organism: Thermocaproicibacter melissae; assembly: GCF_024498295.1. Taxonomy (NCBI): domain Bacteria; kingdom Bacillati; phylum Bacillota; class Clostridia; order Eubacteriales; family Oscillospiraceae; genus Thermocaproicibacter; species Thermocaproicibacter melissae. The sequence continues at coordinate 124,135 of NZ_CP101827.1, read as the reverse complement.
TTCATCAGATGCGCGATGCCATTGACCGCACCATCGGAGTTGTGGATGAAACATGCGTTATCATTGCGTGCAGTGAGCTTGGCCGTATCGGTGAGGTAAATGAGAGCATCACGCAGGAGGCTTTTGTGTCGCCTGGTACCTTTGTTGTGGACGGCTATACCTATAAATCATTTGGAAATCGTCCGCGCCCGGAATATGCCGTGTTTGTCTCCGGCAGTGACCCTGAAGCGAGCCGTTACGCTTCCCTTCTTGCTGTTTCGCTCAGCAGCATTAAACAGTACTATGATGAAAAGTACGACAGAAGCAATTTCATTAAGAATGTAATCCTCGACAACATCCTGCCGGGCGACATTTACCTGAAGGCGCGCGAGCTTCACTTTAACACCGATGTTTCCCGTGTGTGCATGCTTATCAAGGTTACCAATAAAACCGACATTTCCGCTTATGACGTCGTGCAGAACCTTTTCCCGGATAAGAGCAAGGACTTCGTCATCAACATCAACGAGACGGATATTGCCCTTGTTAAGGAAATCCGCCCCGGAATCGAGTCGAAGGACCTCGACAAGCTCGCAAGCTCAATTGCAGACACGCTCAACAGTGAATTCTACACGCACTGCGTCGTCGGCATCGGCACAGTCGTCACCGGAATCAAAGACCTTGCACGTTCCTTTAAAGAGGCACAGGTTGCACTGGAAGTCGGCAAGGTGTTCGACACCGAACGCACCATCGTCAGCTACGACAACCTCGGCATCGCCCGCCTGATTTATCAGCTCCCCACAACTTTGTGCGAAGCATTTTTGAAGGAAGTCTTTAAGCGCGGTTCAATTGATTCGCTGGATCACGAGACGCTGTTTACCATTCAGCGCTTCTTTGAAAACAACCTGAACGTTTCCGAGACTTCCCGTAAGCTGTTTGTACACCGCAACACGCTGGTTTACCGCTTGGAAAAGATTAAGAAGATTACAGGTCTCGACCTCCGCGAATTTGAAGACGCCATCGTGTTCAAAGTAGCGCTTATGGTTAAAAAATACCTTGCTTCCAATCCTGTAAAATTCTGATTGTTTGGAAATGTCAAAAAGTGTTACAAAAATATTACAAAAATATTCTTTTATAGAACAATAAATTGTATACCCATTGGTATGATGGAAACATACCAATGGGTATCGCTTTACGTTTCGCTATTTAGGGGCGAAGCGCGGTTGGAAAAATGGGGAATGAGTTGTGAAAAAAATATGGAGCTGCTGTACGTATGATAGAGTTTCGAAATGTGTGTAAGGTATACCCCAACGGGACACAAGCTCTCAATAACCTAAGTCTTACCGTTGAAGACGGTGAATTCGTGTTTATTGTGGGACAATCCGGCGCGGGGAAGAGTACTTTTCTCAAGATGATTACCTGCGAGGAGCGCCCCACATCCGGCGAAGTGATCCTCGGGGACCAGAATCTCTCTCAAATTAAGAAAAGCGAAGTACCGTATCTTCGCCGCATGATGGGCATGGTCTTTCAAGATTTCCGTCTTATCAACAAGATGACGGTGTTTGAAAACGTGGCGTTTGCCATGCACGTTGTCGGGGCCTCCAACCGGGAGATTCGCCGCCGCGTGCCGTATATCCTCAGCCTTGTCAACTTGCAAGACAAAGCCAACTGCCACCCGCGTGAGCTTTCCGGCGGTGAGCAGCAGCGCGTTGGCCTTGCAAGGGCGCTGGTGAACAGCCCGAAGCTCCTGATTGCGGATGAGCCTACGGGTAACGTTGACCCGGCTCTTTCGTTTGAAATTGTAGACTTGCTTACGCAAATCAATAAACGCGGAACCACGATACTGATGGTCACGCATGAACAGTCGCTGGTGAAGCATTTTCAACACCGTGTGGTTGAAATCAACCACGGCAGGGTCGTATCGGATACCAGCAACATGGAGGTTCACGCATGATTAGAAGTTTCCGTTATCTTTTTAAGGAGGGCGTGCGCAATATCTGGACCAACCGCACCATGTCGCTCGCTTCGATTGGTGTTTTGGTCTCGTGCCTTCTGCTGACGGGCGCCGCTTACCTGTTTTCCCTGAACATAAATGCTGCCATGAAAACCATTGAAGGCAACAACTCTGTCAAAGTATACATGCAGCAAGGCCTCCCGGTTCTTTCTGCCGTGAAGGCCGGGCAAGAGATCAAGAAACTGGACAACATTAAGAGCTGCAAGTTTGTTCCGAAGGACGAAGCCATTGAAAAGGTCATGCAGATGCTCGGGGAAAAGGACGCGAATCTGCTGGCCGGCCTTTCCGGCAAAGACAATCCGCTGCCGGACGCTTATCAGGTTTCGTTCAAAGATCTTTCCAAATATAAAGCCACCGTGGAACAGATTAAGAAAATCAAAGGCGTTGGAAGCGTTAACGATTATTCCGACATTGCAGCCAAATTGACGAAGCTTGACCGCATCATTACCACGGGCGGCTCTTGGATTATCCTTCTGCTGAGCCTTGTGTCTCTGTTCATCATTTCAAATACCATTCGCGCAACCATGTTCTCGAGGCGCCTTGAAATCAGCATCATGAAGTCAGTCGGCGCAACGAACTGGTTCATACGCGTTCCGTTTATTGTGGAAGGCGTCATCATCGGCTTGATTTCCGGTTTGATTTCGAGCCTGCTCCTGCAGCTCATTTACGGAAAGCTGACCGGAATGCTTACTTCCATTACAATGTTTACTCCGATATCAATGAGTTCGATTTCAGGGGCTCTTACCGGTGTGTTCCTGCTTGTCGGCGGCGTTTTCGGTGCGCTCGGCGGTGTAATTTCCATCGGCAAGTACCTGAAAAAAGAGGGAGGAGACATCGTTGACTGGTAAACGACTGTTCAGGATTACTGCCGCAATTGTACTTTCGCTTGCAATCGTTTTTTCCATCCCCCTAAAGCCCGTTCCGGCTCAAGCAGACACCTTGAGCGAACTGCAGCAAAAGCAGGCTGCTCTTCAGCAGAAGAGTAAGGAACTCGATTCCCAGCTTCAGAAGCTGAAAAACGACAAGACGAAGCAGCAACAGTATTTAAACACGATTAAGGAACAGGCGTTGAATCTGGAAGATCAGCTTGAAAGCCAAAACCAGTTGATTCAGCAGCTCGACGCTGAGATCCTTAAGAAGCAGAACTCAATTGCCGCAAAACAGAAAGAAATTGACGCGGATTTCCAGAAACTGAAACAGCGTGTTTATGCGCTTTACCTGACCGGGGAAGCCTCGAATCTTGAGATTATTCTCAATGCAAAAAACATCATGGACCTTGCGGACAAGACGCAGATTCTAAAGACCATTTCTGAGCATGACACGGCCCTGATGAATTCAATCAAGAGCGACATCGACAGCATCAAGGAAGAAAAAACAGCGATTGAGAATAAGCGCAAACAGGCAAGCGCAACGAAAACGCAGTTGCAAAGTACGCAGCAGAAATTAAATACCTTGGTAAAAGAGCAGGAACAGATTCTTGCTACTATGACGCAGAATGAGCAGGCGGTCGCTGCGGAACGGGCAAAGAACAAAGCCGAACAAGCAAAAATGGCATCCGCCATTCAAAGCTACCTCAGAAGCTATAATAGCGATGGAAAAGGTATGTCTACCGGTGAGGTATCGCGGATATACAGCGTGGCTTCAAAATATTTAGGGGTCAAATATGTTTATGGCGGCTACTCGCCAAGCGGTTTTGACTGCTCGGGCTTTGTGTCCTATGTCCTGAAAAAATGCGGCTGGAGTTTGAATGGCGCGCCGAGGATGACTTGTCACGGCTTGATGCGTTATTGCACAAAAACTTTTACTTCCCGTTCCGAGCTCCGTCCGGGTGACTTGATATTTTATCACCATTGTGACCATGTGGGCATTTATATTGGCGATAACAAGGCGATTCAGTGCGATGGGGATATCGGCAAACCGTATCCGGGAGTCGTGGTGGTCGACATAAGGGGATATTGGCTGAACTGCGATCAGGTCTATGGCAGACTGCCATAAGTGTACGATAGGATAAAACGAACGGCTGGTTTGGGAAGCCTGTCCATGAGATTGTACTAGGGGAAAGGAGAATTCTCTTGAACGGAAGACGATTTTTTAAGAAGTTGGCGGCAGCAGTGCTTTCGCTGGCCATCGTCTTTTCGGTTTCCGCGGGAAATGTTCCTGTGAAGGCTGCGTCCATGGATCAGCTGCGCAGCAAGCAATCTGCCTTGAAACAGCAACAGAAGAAGTATGAATCGCAGATTGCAAAGCTGAAAAACGACAAAGCAAAACAAGTAGAGTACAAGAATACCCTTGATTCTCAGATAAAGGGGCTGGAGGATCTCATCGACAACGAGCAGGAGCAAATTGATACGCTCAATGCCGAAATCCTCCAAAAGGAGCAGGAAATCTCCGACAAAGAGGCGGAGATTAAGGCTGACTTTCAGCGGTTGAAACAGCGTGTTTACGCACTTTACCTGACAGGCGAAGCTTCAAACCTTGAGATTATTCTGAACGCAAAAAATATTATGGACCTTGCGGACAAAGCAGAAATTCTCCGGGCCATTTCCAAGCATGACAACGACCTCATGAATCAGCTGCGAACCAACATCAACAGCATTCAGGAGCAGAAGAAACAAATCGAGCAAGACCGCAAAGAGGCTTCGGCGAAAAAGACCGACCTTGAGTCCAATCGTTCGCTGCTCAAGCAAAAATCCGCAGAAGTCCAAAAAGTGATTGCGGAGATTGCAAAGAACCAATCACAGGTGGAGGCGGCCAAAGCGCAGGTAGAGAAAGAGTATCAGGCCACAACGGAGGAACTCAATCGGGCAATCGCTCAGTATAAGGCCATAATGGCGAAGCAGAAAGGCGGCGGAAAAACATATACCGGCGGAAAGTTCCTCTGGCCTGTTCCGGGACATACGAGAATTTTTAGCGGCTACGGATGGCGAACGAGTCCAAGAGAATTCCATGATGGAATCGATATTGCAGACGGCGGAATTCGCGGCGCCGCGGTTGTGGCGGCGGCAAACGGAGTTGTCGTCGTTTCCGAAACAGCACCTTCGAGAGGAGATGCTTTTGCCAAGTACGGGAATGTTGTCGTCATCAGCCACGGCAGCGGCCTTGTCACCCTTTACGGACACATGAGCAAACGTGACGTCAGCGAAGGTCAACATGTTTCGGCAGGACAGATTATCGGCTATGTCGGTTCAACCGGTAATTCCACCGGTGATCATCTTCATTTTGAAGTACGCGTAGATTATCCAAATGTCTATACCAATAAAAACGGTACATCGAAAATGGGGAAAGCTGTTAGCCCAATGTCTTATTTGGGCGCTGGTTAGTCTGTAAAATCTTTCGGGCTGCTTCCAAACGGAGGCAGCCCAATGCCATGTCAGAAGCAAAAAGAAAGCGGCAGCCCGAAAAGCGGGCAGCCGGAAGGGTGAAGGTGAATGAGGAAAAAGTTCTCTCTCGGTGCGGTGGTGTCTGTTGCGGCGCTTTCCGCGGCGGTGACGGTGACACTGACGTATAACTTTGCCATGGACAGCTTTAACGCAAAGGTCGCCGACGTAAACGAGCGCCAAGCCATGTACACCAAACTGAGTGAAATCGACCGGAAGGTTCGGCAGGACTATGTCGGCCATATTGACGAAAAGACTTTGACCGACGCAATCTGCGCCGGGTATCTTTCCGGACTCGGCGATTCCCGTTCCCAGTACCTTTCGGCAAAGAAATACAAACAGTATCGCAACTATACCGACGCCAAAAGTATCGGCGTCGGCATTGACACGGTTCAGGATACCGACGGCAACATGAAGGTCATTTCGGTGGCCTCCGGTTCTCCCGGTGAAAAGGCAGGCATCAAGAAGGGCGACACCATTATCCAGATTGACAACAAGGAAGTCGTGCGAATCACATACGCCGAAGCTGTGCAGGAGCTGGAAGGCGCTGCCGGCACGCAGGTTTCATTCAAAATTCTTCGTTCCGCTTCCGGCGGGTCAACGTCCTCGTCCTCTAACGGAGTAAATGTGATCACCGTAACGGTAACCCGCGGGGAATACACGCAGCACATGGTGGAATCCAGCATCATCAACGGCAACGTGGGCTACCTGCGTATCCGCCGGTTTAGTGAGAACACGCCGGATGACTTCAACAGCGCGGTTGCCAACCTTGTCAACAAAGGCGTCTGCGGCCTTGTTATTGATCTGCGCGGCAATGCCGGAGGAAGTATGTCCGCCGCGGCTTCTGTGTTGGATACGCTTCTGCCTGCGGGAACGATCGTTTCCGTTCGCGACCGCAGCGGTAAAACCACCGTAGAATACACCTCGAAGGCCAACGAAATCAGCCTGCCCGTCAGCATCGTAATCGACAGCGGCACCTCCGGCGCATCAGAATTGTTTGCGGTGGATATCCGCGATTTCAACAAAGGGCTGCTCATCGGAGAAAAGACAGCCGGCGTTGGAACGAAAGAAACAGCCGTGCCGCTTTCCGACGGTTCCGCGATGATTCTGGCAACAGGTGAATATCTAACTTCAGGCGGGAAAACATTTGATGGTGCAGGTGTTCAGCCGGATATTATGAAGAGTCTGAGTGCTGAGGACCATGAAAAATTTTACAGCAATAATCTTCCGGTTTCTTCCGACCCGCAGGTGCAGACCGCCGTGACGGGCCTCCAGCGGCAGGGAGCAAAGGTGCAGCAGGCACCCGGCACAGCACCCACGAGCGACGTTTCCGAAGCGGCGAAGGACTGAGCGGAACCGCAAAACCTTTTCCCGGAATGATTGACAGACCGGGCTGCGTTTACTATAATAAGATTTACTATCTAGAATTTTCGGCCGCGTACAGCGGCTTTCAAAAAAGGCGGGGTTCCATTGGCAAAGGAAATTCTTTTAACACAGAAGGGGCTTGAAAAGCTCGAAGCAGAACTCGAAGAACTCAAAAGTGTCAAGCGAAAAGAAGTATCGGAGAAAATCAAGGTTGCTCTTTCATTCGGCGACCTTTCTGAAAACAGTGAATACGACGAAGCCAAGAACGAACAGGCAATCGTAGAAGCTCGCATTGCGGATATTGAAGCAATGCTCAAACGCGTGAAGGTTATTGACGAAAGCGAACTGAGCAACGAGAATATCCACATCGGCTCAAAAGTAGAACTGCGCGTTACCAATCCGGCAACGGGTACGAGCCAAATTGTGAATTACAAAATTGTGGGTTCCAATGAAGCAGACCCGCTGGAAGGCAGCATCTCGGATGAATCTGCCGTCGGCAAGGCACTGCTGAACCACAAAACGGGTGATGTTGTCGAAATTGAAGTTCCTGCCGGCACAATGAAATATGAGGTTTTGGCAATTTCCAAGTGATGAGAAGGGCAGGAGTGGTGTTTTACCACCCTGCCAATATTTTTATTAAGAAACACCGCGTTCCTTTTGTTTGGGAGCAGGCGGATAACAATTGATCGGGATGTGTAACAGATGAACGAAGAAAAGAAGGAAACAGAGCGCACGGAAGAAAAGAAAGAATTAGGGGAAATCGAAATCCGCAGGAAAAAGCTCGAAGAGCTTTACCAAAGCGGGAAAGACCCGTTCCAAATTACAGTTTGCCCGCGCGACATTTCAGCGCAGGAGATTCGCGACCGCTTTGAAGAGCTGGAAAACAAGGACGTCTGCATTGCGGGCCGCATCATGAGCTGGCGCGACATGGGCAAAGCCAGCTTCATGGACATCTATGACCGCAGCGGACGGATTCAGGTTTACATTAAGATTGACCAGGTCGGCGAAGAAAGCTATGCCGAACTCAAGAAGTACTGGGACATCGGCGACATTATCAGCGTAAAGGGATATGTGTTCAAAACACGCCGCGGGGAAATCTCCGTCCATGCCCGCGAGATTCGCCTGCTTGCGAAGTCGCTGCTTCCGCTGCCGGAGAAATTCCACGGCTTGAAGGACACCGACCTTCGCTATCGCCAGCGCTACATTGACCTCATTGTCAACCCCGAGGTCAAGGAAACCTTTATCCGCCGCAGCAAAATCATCAAGACCATCCGTCAAATGCTCGACGACATGGGCTACATTGAAGTGGAGACCCCGGTGCTCAACACCATTCCGGGCGGCGCCGCGGCTCGTCCGTTTATCACGCACCACAATACGCTTGATATTGATATGTACCTGCGCATTGCAACGGAGCTTCATCTGAAGCGCCTCATCGTCGGCGGTATGGAGCGCGTCTATGAAATCGGACGCATTTTCCGCAATGAAGGCATGGATGTCAAGCACAATCCGGAGTTTACCACCATTGAGATGTATGAAGCCTACACCGATTATTTCGGCATGATGGACCGCACCGAAGCCATGGTTCGCGCCTGCGCGCGCGCAGCCTGCGGCACGGAAGTCGTAACCTACCAGGGTGAGGAGCTTGACTTCTCTGCGCCGTTCCGCCGCATTACCATGAATGATGCAATTAAGGAATACACAGGAATCGACTTCCTCTCCTTCAAGGGAGACACGGAGAAGGCACGCGAAGTCGCGAAGCAGCTTGGCCTGGAGCCGAAGGAAACGGATCTTTGGGGCGACATTATGGCGCTCACCTTTGACGAAAAGGTGGAAGACAAGCTGGTTCAGCCGACATTCATTTACGATTACCCGGTTGAGGTATCTCCGCTTACAAAGCGCAAGCGCAATATGCCGGAGCTTGTGGAACGCTTTGAACTGTATGTTGCGCGCTGCGAGCTTGCCAACGCTTATTCTGAGCTGAATGACCCGATTGACCAGCGTGCGCGTTTTATACGCCAGATGGAACTGCGTGCAAAGGGCGACGAGGAAGCAAACATGATTGACGAAGATTTCCTCACGGCTTTGGAATACGGTATGCCTCCTACGGGCGGCATGGGAATGGGAATCGACCGCCTTGTGATGCTGCTGACCGACAGCGCATCCATTCGCGACGTTCTGCTGTTCCCGACCATGAAGCCTCTGGAGAAATAAACCTATTAAAGGCTATACTCAAGTAATATATGGAGAACAGTACAAGGGGGACAGAAGGAGACTTCTATCCCCCTTGTTGCATAGAGGAGAAAATCTAGCGGCAGATATTCCTAAGCAAAAAGAGACCTCGATGAATCATTTTCATAACCAAGTAGAAGTTTCACGTAAAGTGTGGTATAAAGAATAAAGATTGGAATTTATAGGCAGTAAAAATTTTGAACTTGGCGGAGGAGAAAATGATATGGTTTTAAACAATGAGCAGCTGAAAAAAATATACTACGGAGCATATTCGTTTGCCGAAACAGAGGACGGATATCTTCAGGCGTTTCAGTATAGTAAGGCGCAGATGGACTATTTTGCGAAAGCATCAATTATTTGGTACGAAAGATGTTCGGCGAGTGCGGCGAAAACACTGGAGTTTGTTACTGAGGCAACTAAAATTTCTTTTGATTATAAAATAATATGGATGGGTTCACAGGATTCTTTTGAATTATGTGTGGATGGACTGATTACCGATATTGTATATGTAAAAGACATCAAAGAGGAGGGAACGATTTCATTTACTTTGGAAGGGAAAAAGAAGAACGTCATCATTTACCTTCCGGCAGACGCAACGGTTGTAATCAAGAATTTTGAAATTAATGCTGATATTATGCCTGTAAAAAAGGGCCCAAAGGTTTTGTGGCTTGGGGATTCGATCACACAGGGATATGGACCGTTAAGGTCAGGGAATACATATGTCAGCGTAGCGAACCGATTGCTTGGATACGACATTATCAATCAGGGCATAGGCGGATATATCTATGATAAAAACTCACTGATGAAGATGGAAGGTTATAAGCCGGACAAAATCATCGTTGCGCTCGGCACAAACCAGTATGGAACCGAGACCATGAAGGATATTGAAGAGTACTATGAAGTGCTTACCGAGATTTATAAGGATACCCCGATTCTGTGCATAACCCCTATTTGGAGAGGCGATAATCTGGAAGGCATTCCGACTCTTATTCGATTTTGTAATAAGATAAAGGATATTGTTAAGAAATACAAATCGGTTTCTGTAGTTGACGGATTTGAATTGGTACCGCATCTTCCGGAATATTACCTTGATAATCTTCATCCGAATCAGTTGGGTTCAGAGGTATACGGTCGGAATCTTGTAAGGGCTATTGAAAAACTGGGGTTCTAATTGTACGGAGCTACGAAGATCGAAAGAAAGGCTGAAACAGGCAGTCAATATTTCTGCATAAAGCAAGGCGGGAAACGTGTGTTTCCCGCCTTTTACGCTTTTCCGCTATTTTAATATAACAGCCTGATTCGCCGAATTTTCAGCGGTTCACCGACCGGACCATGCGGCGGTAAGTGTGGCGCACACCCTTTACGGCAATGGAATATGCCATAATGTTTTCCGGAAGCGCCATCCCCACATAACCCGAGTCACCAAGATGGTGAATATCTGTTCCGGTCATTTTGCATAGCAGAGCAATCTGCCGAATGGTATTCCGGTCGGCCCCTTCCTGCGATGTCCCTATTGCCGTCATCGTCAGTGCCCCCAGACTGTGGGCATACTCGACAAGACTGCGGATATATTCCATCGTAATTCCGGGAACGGTTCCCGGCGCCGGAAGCAATATAATATCTGCGCCGGCATTTACAAATTCCTCGATGTCGTGCCGTGTAATCAGATTTTGACCCGATTCGGAGAGAATTCCGGAAGCATGCATCTTTCCAGCGGCGAGAATTATGCGGTCTCCCAATTCCTGAGAGATTGCTTTCAAAGACTCTGTAATCGCGTGGTTCTGAACGCCGATCCCGGGATTGCCGGTCAGCAAAATCATGTCCGCACCCATCTCGCACAGGGTACGGGCGTTGGAAACGGTTGCCCGACGACCTTCAGTCAGAGCCCACACCTGATTTTCGGTGCCCGCGGCACATCCGGGGTCGGCCGGTTCCAGATTTACGGCGATGACCCTTCCGGTTAAACGCTTTAGTTCCCGGATGGTTTCGGACTTTTCTACGGGCGGCAAAGCGTAGATAAGTGGGTTGTTTACATCAAAAAGTTTCAAAATCAGCATATCCGCTCCCATGCCGGCGGCAAACTCTGCATTCGTCACCGTTTCCAGATAAGGGGGTACCGCACCGATTGTCTCACAAGCGATTACACGCCCCTCACTGAGTGCGATGGATTTCAAAAGATCGGCTTTTCCCATCTGGGCAATGTCTCCGCTGTTGCAGTCAATCAGACGTTTTACCATAATCAATCACCTTTCTTGTATCGGCGTTATCTGTGGCCTTAATGCCATCATTATAGAATTGTCCCCATAGACAGACAAGTGTAATTTTGCATTTTCAATAGAATTTTACTTCCTGAGCCGCAAAGACGCGGATGACCGGCAATTCAAACATTTTCATAGAAAGGCTTCCCATATCTAATTACTTTCTATCACTATTCCATAAATTTGTAATTGACTTTTGGCGCTGCACCCGCTATAATCATAATGGAAGCAATAATATGCTTGTGAAATAAAATTTCATATTGGGCTGTCACTGGTAATGCAGGCAAAACCAAAGTTTTACAGAACGTATTATTCGTTCTGTGAAATTTTGGTTTTTTGTTTTTCACCAGAAAGAGTGGATAGGATATTATGAAAATTTATAAATCCATAAATAATAATATCGTTACGGCTCTGGACAGCGATGGTATGGAGGTCATCGTTGTCGGAAAAGGGATCGGCTATCATGCGAAAGAAGGAACGGAGCTGAATCCCGCTTCCATACAAAAAGTCTACCGTATGGAAAATCAGAAGGATACCGACCGGCTGAAAGCGCTGTTCTCTTCTTTGCCGCCCGTGTATATTGAGGTAACGGATGAAATTTTCTGTTATGCCAAACGCGTTTTAAACAAGCGTCTGAATGAACGCGCCTATATATCGCTTGCCGATCACATTCATTTTGCCGCACAGAGGCATCGGGACGGTCTGGATTTTTCAAATCCGCTTCTAAACGAAATTCGCCGGTTTTATTCGGTGGAATATCAGATTGGCCTGTATGCCCTGGAAATCATTCGCAAGCGCCTCAACATCACATTCCCCTGCGATGAGGCTGCCTCAATTGCCATTCATATTCTGGACGCGGAATATGATATCTCGGAAAAAGGCACGTTTGACGCGGCGAAGCTTATGAATGGAATTCTGGATATTGTGGAAAACAAAGAACATTTCAAAATACACGACGGGGATTACTACCATGAGAGGTTTTTGACCCACTTGAAATTCTTGACCCTGCGGATTGTGAAGAACCAACCCTTCAACAAAAAAGGCATATCCGCAATTTGCGGATATGCCTTTTCGTTGCAGAAATGCTCAAACAATCTTTTTGACCTTTTTCATGCATTCTTCAATTTCAGCGAGATTCGGCATTGCGGGGATAGCGCCTTTTTTCGTTGTGGTGAGGCTACCCGCTGCGTTTGCAAAGTCGAGGATTTCATTCCATTCGTCAGCGCTTATCTTGCTGATTTCATCCAGCGACTTTCCCTTCAGTTTCCATAGCATAGCACCGAAGAACGCATCTCCCGCGCCCGTGGTGTCGACAGTTTTTACATCGTAAGTGTTAGAAAGGGCGCAAGATGTTTTTGTGTGATAATAAGCCCCTTTGCTTCCCATCGTTATGATGACAAGCACTGCGCCGTATTGCGCTAATTCTTCTGCGCCTGCTTTGAGGTCTTGCTTGCCGGTGAGTAAAACCATTTCTTCATAGGATACCTTGACAATATCAGCAAGTTTCAATGCTTCCAAAATTACTTTCTTAGCTTCGCTCTCGCTTTTCCAAAGAAGCGGGCGATAGTTGGGGTCATAGCTTATAATTGCACCGCTGTCCTTTGCGATTGCCGCCGCTTTTAGGGTGGTGCTTTTGGAAGGCTCGTCCGTTAAAGAAACCGAACCGAAATGGAATACATTGCAATGTGTGAGCATTTCTTTGTTTAGGTCGTCGGCGGAAAGCATGATGTCCGCGCCGGGCTTTCGGTAAAAGCTGAAACTCCGGTCGCCGCTTTCGGTTAGCTGCACAATGGCAAGCGTTGTGGGAATCTCTTCCGAAACGGCAACAGCGGAAACGTCGATTCCTGCATCTTTCATAGTTGCAGTCAGAAACTTTCCGAATTCATCGTTCCCGACCTTGCCGATAAATGCCGTTTTACCGCCGAGTTTTGTAAACATGGCAAGAACATTGGCAGGAGCTCCGCCGGGGTTGCGGACAAACTGCAGCATACCCATTTCATTTGTTCCGTTTGGAGTGAAATCAATTAAGCTTTCTCCTAATGCTACGATGTCGTACATGTCATTCACACTTTCTATATCAGATTATTTCATTTGGTTTTACAATTACTTTGATGATCGGCACTCTTCTGCATCAAAATGACATTGTAATAAAAATTATATCATTGCTAGGTATACTGTCAATGTATTCTAAACCCCATTTATTAATTAACTACCGAATTGCCATAACTTATGCTGATACATTATTCAAATTCTAAATCAGGAACCGGCGCAGAGAACTCATGCCGGTGTGTAAATTTGGGATTGTTCCGCAAGGTTCATTGTGATAAGATTAAATTAGCTATAACAATTTACATCAACAATTTGCAGCGATAAAGAACGAAGATTCAAACAAGGAAGTGATATCGTGGCGCGAGAGCGTTATCTCCTTCATGCTGGTGAGGATACCATACATGATCCAGAGGCGGAAAAAAAGGCAGAACAGGCTAACAAGACTCCGCACGGGAAATGGGAGAATTTTTGGTATTACAATAAGTGGAAAATTATCTTCGGACTGTTTGTAGCTGTTGTGGTTGTATGGTCCATTGTTACTTCCGTCACGTCGGAAAAGGCGGACTACACAGTCGGCTTGTTGACGGAGAAGACATATCCGGATTCTGTACTGGACACAATTTGCACGGAAATGGAGAAATACGGCAAAGACTTGAACGGAGATGGAAAGGTCGTTGTTCAGGTTTCGCAATTCGTGCTGCCGGGCGAAGAATCCGCAAAGACAGCAACAAACATCTCGCCTTCTTCCGACTTAGCCCAACAGCAGCAGAACATCCAGATGCTGCAGGCGTATCAGGCAAAATGGATCTCCGATATGAGCGTGGGCACCAGCATGATTCTGATTTCCGACAACGCTAATTTTATGCAGCAAGAGAAAACCAACAGAATCTTCTCTTATTTAGACGGAAGCAATCCTTCCGAAACAGCGACCGATTATGATAACATGCGCGTACCGATTGCTAAATGCCCCAAACTGGCTAATGTTGACGTTACTCTGGAAGCGGGCACTACCAGCGTGAAGATGAAGCTGTCGGAGATAATGTCCGACTGCAGCATTTCCATTCGCCGCTACAAAGGCACAGCGATTGATGGAAAAGCCGATGATTACTATAATGCCTCAATGGAACTTCTGAAAAAAATTATTTCATAGACGAGCGGAGGTTTTACCATGAGAAGCGATCAGATCAAGGAAGGCGCAAACCGCGCCCCGCAGCGCGCTCTTCTTCGTGCATTGGGCCTTACAGACAGCGAAATCAAGCGCCCGTTCGTGGCGGTTGTGTGTTCGGCAAGCGACTACATACCCGGCCATAAACATCTGCGCGAAATCAGCGAAGCCGTAAAGGCCGGCATCCGCTACGCAGGCGGTGTTCCGTTTGAATTCCAGACCATCGGCGTCTGCGACGGCATTGCCATGAACCATAAGGGGATGAAGTATTCGCTTTGCTCCCGCGAACTGATTGCAGACTCCATTGAAGTCATGCTGACGGCACATCCTCTGGACGCGGCAGTGTTCATTCCGAACTGCGACAAAATCGTTCCGGGCATGCTCATGGCGGCCTGCCGCTTGAATCTGCCGAGCGTTTTTGTCAGCGGCGGACCGATGCTCCCCGGCGAGTTCCGCGGCGAGCGAATCGGCTTCTCCGAAATGTCGGAAGCCGTCGGCAGCCACGCGGCCGGAAAATTGTCTGACGAGGACCTCCGCGAAATGGAAGAAGCCGCTTGCCCGGGCTGCGGCAGCTGCTCCGGCATGTATACCGCAAACTCGATGAACTGCCTGACGGAAGCAATCGGCTTAGCCCTTCCGGGCAACGGAACCATTCCGGCAGTTTATTCCAAGCGCATCCGCTTGGCAAAGCAGGCGGGCGAAACGGTCGTCAAGCTGTTGAAAGAGGGCAGGAGGCCGAGCGATATTCTCACAAAAGAGGCGTTCCTCAATGCGCTGCGCAGCGAAATGGCGCTTGGCTGCTCCACCAACACGGTGCTGCATCTAACCGCAATTGCTCATGAAATCGGCGTGCCGCTCGACATCGACGTCATTGACGCGGTGAGCCGCACCACCCCGCAGATTTGCAAGCTGAATCCGGCAGGCAAAATCTTCATCACCGACCTCGACAAAGTCGGCGGTATTCCTGCCGTGATGAAGGAACTTTCCCGCAAAGACCTGATTCATCTGGATATCCCCACCGTGGACGGAACGGTGCGCGAGCGTTTGGAAAAAGCGCCTGATGCCGACGGCACGGTTATCCATAAAATCGAAAACCCCTACCGTCAGGACGGCGGTATTGCAATCTTGAAGGGCAACCTTGCGCCGGAGGGCTCCGTCGTGAAGCAGGGCGCCGTTGCACCCGAAATGATGCACCACGTCGGCCCCGCCCGCTGCTTTGACAGCGAGGAGGACGCCGTTGCGGCGATTCAAGGCGGCAAAATCAAAGAGGGTGACGTCGTTGTCATCCGCTACGAAGGCCCGAAGGGCGGCCCGGGCATGCGCGAGATGCTTGCCCCGACCTCGTCGCTCACCGGCATGGGCCTCGGCTCGAGCGTGGCACTGATTACGGACGGACGTTTTTCCGGTGCAACGCGCGGCGCGGCCATCGGCCATGTATCGCCGGAAGCGGCAGCAGGCGGCTTAATCGCACTTGTGCAGGACGGCGACATCATTGATGTAGACATTACGAACCGCACGCTGACCCTGCGCGTTGACGAGGCAGAGATTGCAAAGCGCCGTGCCACTTGGAAGGCTCCGGAAAAAGAGCTAACCGGATACCTCAAGCGCTACGCGAAGCTCGTCACCTCCGGTTCCCGCGGCGCCGTGTTTGAAGACTAATTGTTCCATTGGGAGGCAATTAGTAATGTACACGGTGCAGTACGGTGTATTGAGCACGCTGGAAGCAGATGAGATTTTGGACCCTTTGGAAGTTCGTGACACGAAACTGAGGGAACTGCTTACGAAGGGGGACGATTTCGTCGTGTTCCGGCGCGGAAAAGTCACTTATGCCATTAAGCGGAATCGAATCAGAATGATTTCCCTTCGTGACAAATCTTGGAATAAAAAAGGGGGGCTCCTCAGGAGCCCTCTTTTTTGCTGTGCAGTTAATCCGCGTTGAGAAATCGCCGCAGAGCATCTATGTCGATTACGCGGATTTCACGGTAATGCGTCTGAATCCACCCGCGCCAGCAGAAATCGCTGAGAATGCGGCTGACCGTCACCCGCGAGACACCGGCGAGCGCCGCGAGGTCCTCATGCGTGGCGGAAACGACCTTACTTTCCGCCGAAAGCTGAAGCAGAAGCCGCGCAATGCGCTCATCGGCGTTCTGGAACGCGACGGTGTCAAGCTGAGCCGAAAGCATTCGGATGGTCTGTGCCAGATAGGCGAACAGGCTCACGGCAAGCTGCGGCTCCTGCCGAATACATTCCATCAGTCTTCGGCGCGTAATTGGGACGACCTCGGAGCGCGTAACCGCCCGCGCGGAGGAAACGCGCGGCAGGCCGTCGAAAAATGCGGCCTCCCCGAAAATACGCCCCGGCTTTGTGACGGAAAGCGTCTTTTCCGAGCCGTTTTCCGAGCACAGAAAAATCCGTACCCTGCCGCTTTTCAGGTAATAGAATTCTTCGGCGTGGCTGCCCTGCCAGTAAATCATTTCGCCCTTTTCAAAAATTTTTGGGGGATGGGACTTTTCGAGAATTGCCCATTCGTTCGCTTCCGCACCCGCCATTTCGCCACCGCCTTTCTTTTTTCTAGAATTGTATCATTTGTTACATTCTTTCCGCAAGACCTGTGCCATAATAGACGCAACACAAACTATTATGGAAAATAGTGGAAACAATACCGTCCTCTTACGGGCGGGGAAGGGGGATACGGCAATGGGTATGACAATGACGCAGAAAATTCTCGCCGCGCACGCGGGACTGCCGGAGGTAAAGGCTGGGCAGCTAATTGAGGCAAAGCTTGACCTAGTGCTTGGCAACGACATTACGTCGCCCGTGGCAATCAACGAGTTTGAGAAATGCGGCGCGGATTCCGTCTTTGACCGCGAACGAATTGCGCTCGTGATGGACCATTTCACGCCGAACAAGGACATTAAATCGGCCCAGCAGTGCCTAAAAACAAGGACGTTTGCCCGCAAGTACGACATTAAAAACTTCTTTGACGTAGGCCGCATGGGCATTGAGCACGCCCTTCTGCCGGAGCAGGGGCTTGTCGGGCCGGGCGATTGCGTCATCGGCGCGGATTCGCACACCTGCACCTACGGCGCGCTCGGCGCGTTTTCCACCGGCGTCGGCTCGACGGATATGGCCGCGGGCATGTTTACCGGCAAGGCGTGGTTCAAAGTGCCGTCCGCCATTCGGGTTGTGCTCACGGGAAAGCCGCAGAAGTGGGTCAGCGGCAAGGACGTGATTCTGCACTTGATTGGGAAAATCGGCGTCGACGGCGCACTGTACCGCTCGCTCGAATTCACCGGCGACGGGTTGAAATTCCTCGGCATGGCCGACCGCCTTACCATTGCCAACATGGCGATTGAGGCCGGCGCGAAGAACGGCATCTTCCCCGTGGACGAAATTACCGAAGCATACGTAAAAGGCCGCTTCCAGAGAGAGCCTGTCGTGTATACAGCGGACGATGACGCGGAATACGACGAAACCGTCACCATTGACCTTTCGGCGCTGCGCCCCGTTGTGGCGTTCCCGCATCTGCCTTCTAACACAAAGACCATTGACGAGGCAAAGGGCGTGAAAATCGACCAGAGCGTCATCGGCTCCTGCACGAACGGCAGAATCGAAGATATGCGTGTCGCAGCGGAAGTGCTTCGAGGCCGCAAAGTGGCCGACGGCGTGCGCTGCATCATCATCCCGGCTACCCAGCAGGTTTACCTCGATTGCATCCGCGAAGGCTTGGCGGAAATATTCGTCGAAGCCGGTGCAGTGTTCAGCACGCCGACTTGCGGACCTTGCCTCGGCGGGCACATGGGCGTCCTCGCGCAGGGCGAGCGCGCTGTCTCTACGACGAACCGCAACTTTGTCGGCCGCATGGGCCATGTGGACTCGGAGGTTTATCTTGCAAGTCCGGCGGTCGCGGCGGCAAGCGCCGTTACCGGCTGCCTGACCGACCCGGCGGAACTGGAAGGGAGGAACGGACAATGAATGCACACGGCTTTGTTCACCGCTACGGCGACAACGTGAATACCGACGTCATTATCCCGGCGCGCTACCTCAACACTTCGTCCCATGAGGAGTTGGCGGCGCACTGCATGGAGGATCTTGACAAGGATTTTGTCAAGAACGTGAAAAAGGGCGACATCATTGTTGCCGGCAAAAATTTCGGCTGCGGCTCCTCACGCGAGCACGCTCCCATCGCCATCAAGGCGAGCGGCGTTTCCTGCGTGATTGCCTGCTCCTTCGCACGCATCTTTTTCCGCAACTCCATCAACATCGGTCTACCGATTCTCGAATGTGAGGCTGCGGCGAAGGAAATCGCGGACGGCGATGAAGTTTCCATCGACTTCGACACCGGCACAATTAGAGATGAAACGACGGGCAAAACGTATCAGGCCCAGCCGTATCCGCCGTTCCTTCAGAATATCATCGCCAAGGGTGGACTTCTAAACAGCATTATGAAGTAAACGGCCCCTCCAAACTGCGGACTCTGCGTAACAGATTTTGTTGCGCAGAGCCTTTTTGCTTTTTGATTCCGAACGGGGTACAATGAAAGGCAGAAACTTGGCCTTTGCCGGTCTTATGAATACGTTTTTATGAAAAAACCGGGCGAGGACGGCATTACCGATGCTTGAATTGCTTTGCATTTTTTGGCGAAATGCGGTATGATGCTGTTGAACATGGCAACCGTCAAATTTATAAAATGTTCATATCTTCGACGGAAAAAATTTTAACAATTATGTTTATAGTAGCAGAAAGGTTTTGCGCTTTGCGCAGAGTTTTTTATAGCGTAGAAAAGGGGGACTGCCTTTATGGCGAATGTCAAGATCATGGTGGTCGATGACGACCAGAATATCTGCGAATTGCTCCGACTGTATCTGGAGAAAGAAGGATACACGGTTGTTATCGCGGGTGACGGAAAACAGGCTCTGGATATGTTCACAAAAGAGAATCCGGATCTTATGCTGCTCGACATCATGCTGCCTGGGCTTGACGGCTGGCAGGTTTGCCGGGAAATCCGCAAAAAGAGCCAGTGCCCCATTATCATGCTGACGGCGAAGGGCGAAGTGTTCGATAAGGTTTTGGGCCTGGAGCTCGGTGCGGACGACTATGTGGTAAAGCCGTTTGAAGCCAAAGAGGTTGTGGCGCGCATCAAAGCCGTGCTCCGCCGCATTGGCAAAAATGCAGACGATCAGGTCAAGAAGGTTGTCTACGACAAACTCTCCATTAACCTGACCAATTACGAGCTGAAGGTCAACGGCAAGCAGATTGATACGCCTCCGAAAGAAATGGAACTGATTTATCACCTCGCCAGCAACCCGAACCGGGTGTTTACCCGTGACCAGCTTTTGGACGAGGTTTGGGGCTTTGATTATTACGGCGACAGCCGTACCGTTGACGTTCATGTCAAGCGCCTCCGCGAAAAACTGGAGGGCGTTTCCGACAAATGGGCGCTTAAAACCGTGTGGGGTGTCGGTTATAAATTTGAAGTAAAGGAATGAAATATTCCTGATATTAGGATATATTTATGAAAAAGACCCTTTTTAAGAAGTATCTGCGGATCACCACAGCGGTCATCCTTGCAAGTTTTCTTGTCGTCAGCGTAACGATTCTGTTGTTTGTTACGGATTACTGGAAACACGAAAAGCGAGACATTCTGTTTCGGAGTGCGACGAATGTTGCTACGCTGGCGAAAAGCTATGCCACAGAAGCAGGCAAAAACGTCTACGTCATCAATGCCAACACGATGGGCGCATTCACAATGACTTTTGCGCAGAACATTGAGTCGGATATTTTCATCACCGACACATCAGGCAAGACCATCATCGCGTCGTACGGCGGGCAGGGCGGAGTCGTTGACGTCAGCAAGCCGGTTGATGCTAAAATCATGCGGCAAGTTTTGCAAGACCATTACAGTGCCGAAGGCACCATGAATGGCCGTTACCAGAACAATTATTATATCGTTGGTGTGCCGATTATCAAAAATGAAAACGGTGAACGAATCACCATCGGCGCGGTTTTTGCCGCTTACAACACCGAAACCTTTACCGCATTCCGCTGGTCGATTGTGCAGATGCTTTGCTATGCGCTGCTTGCCGCGTTCGCCGTCTCCTTCGCGGTTGTGTGGCTGTTTACCTACCGTTTGGTTCAGCCGCTCCGCAAAATGGCAAGCGCTGCGAACAGCTTCGGCAAAGGGAACTTTTCCGTGCGCGTCCCGATTTCGCGAGATGACGAAATCGGTCAGCTTGCCGAGGCGTTCAACAATATGGCGGATTCCTTGGCGTCAAGCGAATCTGCCAGCAGGAGCTTTATCGCGAACGTTTCCCACGAACTGAAAACGCCGATGACGACCATTGCCGGTTTTATCGACGGAATCCTCGACGGCACGATTCCTCCCGAAAAGGAAAAATATTACCTCGGAATTGTTTCGCAGGAGGTTAAGCGCCTTTCCCGCCTTGTGCGCACAATGCTTGACCTTTCGAGAATCGACAGCGGCGCCCTGAAACTGCGCCCGGCTCGTTTTGACCTGACAAATACCATCTTGGTGGCGCTGCTTTCTTTTGAGAAGAAGATAGAGGAAAAGCAGATTGAAGTGCAGGGCCTTGAGAATGCGAAGAGCATTTTTATCGAGGGAGACCCCGATATGCTTCATCAGGTTGTGTATAATCTGATTGATAACGCCGTGAAATTCACAAATGAGGGCGGCTACCTGAAAATCGAAATCTTTCAGCGCGACGGCCGAACCACGGTTTCGGTGGAGAACAGCGGCCCGGGTATTGCGCAGGATGAGCTCCCTATGGTCTTTGAGCGGTTCTACAAGACCGACAAATCCCGCAGCCGCGACAAAAACGGCATGGGCCTCGGGCTATATATCGTAAGGACTATTGTTCGTTTACACGGCGGTGATATCAAAGCCGAGAGCGAACAAAATCAATTCACGAGGTTTGAATTCTGGGTGCCCGATAAGCCCCCGAAGCACATGGCTGAACAGAGCCGTTTGGTAGAGACCACAGCGGATTCCCCGGAAGAACATCAGAAATAGAAGAAAGGCAGGAAGAAGCATGGAGAATAATCCATGGAACAACGGTTCAAATGGGCAAAACCCATATGACGAGGAGCAGAAGGATACGCAGCAGAGACCCAGCGGGGAAAATCCTTACGGTTCCGGTTGGGGCCAGAATCCTCCGCCCTACTCCCCCTATGGTACGCCCAATAATTATAATCGCTATGAGAATCCATATTCCCAGCCGGGGGGCCAGCGCCCATGGAATCCTTATGGCCAATACCCGGAGAAGGACCCGAATCACAAAATGAGCGAAGGCTTAAAGGTATTTCTCTGGATTTTGGTTGTGATTGCAATCGGCCTTGTCGGTTCATTCGCCTATTTTTCGTCACATCCATCGCTCGTACAGGATAATACGTCTTCCTCCTCGTCGTCCAGTTCTTCGGCTTCGTCAAGCTTTAACGGTACACTGCCGAAGGATTCCAACTCGGATTCCTCCGCCGAAGAGGAAGTCATCGGCGGTGTGACCGGTGACGGCACCGACAAAAATTCAGCTGGGATTACCATTCAACCTAAGCCGACGGGAACTGCGCTTACCGCTTCACAGGTCTACAAAAAGCTGATACAGAGCGTTGTGGGTGTGGAAACCACCGTTACGGCTGAGAACGGTCAAAGCCAAGTCGGCGAGGGCACCGGCATCGTAACGACGTCGGACGGCTATATTCTCACCAATGCCCACGTTGTGAACTATTCAAAGAGCAATGCGGTCAAAGTCGTCCTGCACAACAACAAGGCATACCAAGCCAAAGTCGTCGGGTACGATAAGACGACCGACCTTGCCGTGCTGAAAATCAACGCCACCGGACTTTCTCCGGCGACCTTCGGCGACGCAAATGCCATGGAAATCGGGGAGCAGGTTGTCGCCATCGGCAACCCGGGAGGCCTGAGCTTTGCCGGTTCCATTACCAGCGGCATCATTTCAGCGCTGAACCGTACCATCGAAAGCCGCAGCAAGAACGGCATGACCTTTATTCAGACCGACGCCGCCATCAACCCGGGCAATTCCGGCGGGCCGCTTGTGAATATGTACGCGCAGGTAATCGGCATCAATTCCAACAAGATTGCGCTGACGGGCTATGAAGGCATGGGTTTCGCCATTCCCATCAGCAAGGCACAGCCCATTATCAATCAGCTGATTCATACCGGCTACGTCTCCGGACGCTGCAGACTCGGCATTACAGCGCAGGAGATTGGAAGCGCACAGGCTGCCATTTTTGGCATTTCGGGCGGCGTTCAGATTAAGTCAATCGCTTCGGACAGCGATGTAGCGCGCGCCGGGGGCAAAGTCGGCGACATAATTACCAAGGCCGCCGGAAAAACCATTGAAACTCTGGATGACCTTTACGCGGTTCTGGAAGACCATAAGCCGGGTGACACGATTTCCCTCACCATTGTCTCTCCGGCTTTCTCCGACAACGATACCAAGACCATTCAGGTAAAGCTCTTGGAGGATAAAGGCGAAACACAGAGGTAAAACCATGAAACGTTCTGCGGAAGAGGAATTCTCCCTTTGATATTATCTGGGGGCATGCAATCCTTTTTACAAAAAGAAAAAGGCACTGCTTGGACTACTAAAATCACGAACTTACGGGATTATGAATCTCAGGCTTGTGGAAACACGGGTGTTTTTTCCATTCGCACAAGCGGGAAAAAGACCGAGCAATTTTCACTCAAATAACCCCCGAAAAATGCAGCGGGCAGGCCGAAAAAGAAATTTTCGGTCTGTCCGATTTTTTGAAAAAAACTGTTGCAATTCCCGTACAGCAGTGGTATTATAATAAAGCACGACTGCGACGATATGCGTTGAAGCGGGAGGTTGCGGCAGATACCTGCCGGTTATTTCCGTGGAGTATGTCCGATTTTAAACCGGGCGACAAATATTTTTGAGTGTGCGGATGACTATTGTAATAGTCGAACTCCGTTTGCTCAGACGTTTTTTAAGCCTAACCCGGATTTTCGATTCGCGTGCAGAAAATCCGGTTTTTTTGCGTAACGGGAAGAAACACCCGGCAAGTTGTTAGGATTTAAGAAACGCCGCCCGCCAACTACAATAAGGAGGCGATCCAAAGTGGCAGTCAAAGAAAAAATCAGGATCAGAATCAAAGGGTACGATCACGAGCTGGTTGACCAGTCGGCTGAAAAGATCGTGCAGACCGCGAAGCGTACAGGTGCAAGGGTTTCCGGACCTGTTCCGCTTCCGACCGAAAAGCAGATCATCACGATTCTGCGCGCCGTCCATAAATACAAGGACAGCCGTGAGCAGTTCGAGATGAGAACCCACAAGAGACTGATCGATATTCTCAGGCCGTCAAACAAGACCGTTGAGTCTTTGATGGGCCTGGAACTCCCCGCAGGTGTTGAAGTCGAGATTAAGCTCTGATTCCAACCAACCAGCGGCCGGGGTCATGTTGGCAGAGTGCCAACCAATAACCTGTCAAGGAGGTCAAAACATGAAAAAGGGCATTATCGGTAAGAAGATCGGTATGACACAGATCTTCGACGAGCAGGGCAGGGTCATTCCCGTAACGGTGGTAGAAGCCGGCCCATGCGCAGTAACCCAGAAGAAAACAGTTGAGAACGACGGCTATGCCAGTGTTCAGCTTGGTTTTGGCGACATGAAGGCTGAAAAGGTCAACAAGCCTATGAAGGGCCATTTTGATAAAGCTGGCACTGCACCGAAAAAAACGCTGCGTGAGTTCCGCTTTGATGACGTCGATTCCTACAATGTCGGCGATCTCGTGAAGGCAGATATCTTTGCAGCAGGCGACAAAATTGATGTTACAGCAGTTAGCAAAGGTAAAGGCTACGCCGGCGTCATTAAGCGCTGGAATTTCCACCGCCTCAAGGAATCCCATGGTACAGGCCCGATCACTCGTATGGGTGGTTCCAACGGCTGCAACTCGGATCCTTCCAGAGTATTTCCGGGTAAAAAGATGGCTGGACATCTCGGCGCTGAGCAGGTCACGGTGCAGAACCTGACCGTTGTGAAGGTTGACGTCGAAAACAACCTCATCGCCATCAAGGGCGCGGTTCCCGGCCCGAACGGCGGCATCGTAGTCATCCGTGACAGCGTTAAAGCTGCCAAGGCGTGAGGGAAGGAGGAACAGGAATGCCTACAGTAGCAGTATTCGATATGGCCGGTAAGGAAGTCGAAAAGATGGAACTTGCCGATTCCGTATTCGGAATTGAGCCGAACGTAGCGGCAATGCACGACGCGGTTGTTGCACATCTGGCGAATATGCGCCAGGGAACACAGTCCGCTCTTACTCGCTCGGAGGTTTCCGGCGGCGGAAGAAAGCCGTGGAGGCAGAAGGGAACGGGCCATGCAAGGCAGGGTTCCATCCGTGCTCCGCAGTGGAAACACGGCGGTGTTGTGTTTGCACCGAAACCGCGCGACTATTCCATAACGCTCAACAAAAAGGTAAAGCGTCTCGCTATGAAGTCCGCCCTTTCCAGCAAAGTGGCTGACAATGAGTTTGTTGTCATTGACAAGATTGCGATGGATTCTTACAAGACGAAGACAATCGCGGCTATGCTCAAGGCAATCGGCTCTGAGAAGAAAGCTCTCATCGTTCTGCCTGAGGTAGACGATAAGGTCATCGCATCCGCGGCTAACATCCCGGGCGTGAAGACCACAGTGGTCAATACCCTGAACGTATACGACATCCTTAACGCTGACAAGTTCATTGTTGTAAAGGACGCCGTGGCACGCATCGAGGAGGTGTATGCTTAAATGGCACCGCAGGACATCATTATCCGTCCGGTCATTTCTGAAAAAAGCATGGCCGGTATTGCAGAGAAAAAATATACCTTCGAGGTAGCAAAGAATGCGACTAAGATTGACGTTGCAAGAGCTTGCGAAGAGCTGTTCGGCGTCAAAGTTGCCAAGGTGAGCACAATTAACGTCCGCGGCCGCTTCCGCCGCCAGGGCAGATTTGAAGGCTACACCAGTTCTTGGAAAAAAGCAGTCGTTACTCTGAAACCCGACAGCAAAACGATTGAATTTTTCGACAGCATGATGTAATTCCGCATTTTGCGGAGGCATGGATGGGGAACCGGCACTTCCCCGCAAAGCCGTCATGAGGAGTGTGAAATATGCCAACTATAAACTTTAAGCCGACCACGGCTTCCCGGCGCAATATGTCTGTTATCGATTACAGCGTTCTGACAAAGAAAGCACCGGAGAAGAGCCTGCTGGCCCCTAAGAAAAAGAAATCCGGCCGCAACAGCTATGGCCGCATCACCGTTCGCCATCGCGGCGGCGGAAACCGCAAGAAGTACCGTATCATTGATTTCAAGCGCCGTAAGTTCGACGCTCCTGCAACCGTTTTGAGCATCGAGTATGACCCGAACCGCAGCGCTTTCATCGCTTTGATTCAGTATGAAGACGGCGAAAAGAGCTACATCATCGCGCCGGAAGGCGTGAAGGTTGGCGATACAGTCGTCGCCGGTACCGCAGTGGATATCAAGCCGGGCAACGCCCTTCCGCTTGAGAACATCCCGGTAGGTACGTTTATTCACAACGTTGAGCTTTACCCCGGCAAGGGTGCACAGCTTGCTCGTGCAGCAGGCATCATGGCCCAGCTGATGGCAAAAGAGAACGGCCTCGCACTGCTCCGCCTGCCCTCCGGTGAGCTCCGCAATGTTCCGATCAGCTGCATGGCAACAATCGGCCAAGTCAGCAACATCGACCACGAGAACATGAAGATCGGTAAAGCGGGCCGTAAGCGTCACATGGGTTGGCGCCCGACCGTCCGCGGTTCTGTTATGAACCCGAACGACCACCCGCACGGCGGCGGCGAAGGCAGAGCGCCGATTGGACGTCCCGGACCGGTTACTCCGTGGGGTAAACCAGCTTTGGGCTACAAGACACGTTCGCGTCATAACCGCTCTGACCGCTTCATTGTGAAGCGCAGGAACGGCCAATAAGCGTACGGAAAGGAGCTTGTGAATTATGAGCAGAAGCATTAAAAAGGGCCCTTATGTTCAGCCCGTGCTGCTTAAGAGAATTCAGGAAATGAATAAATCCGGCGAAAAGAAGATTATCAAGACCTGGAGCAGGTCTTCCACCATCTTCCCGGATTTTGTCGGTCATACCATTGCGGTCCACGACGGCCGTAAACATGTTCCGGTATATATTACAGAAGATATGGTCGGACACAGACTCGGTGAATTCGCACCGACTCGTACTTTCCGTGGGCATTCGGGCTCGAAGACAACTTCGCCCACGGGCAATAACGGCTGAAAGGAGTGCACAGCATGGAAGAAAGCATGGAAGCCAGAGCATACCTGAGATATGCCAGGATTTCACCCCGAAAAGTCCAAATCGTGCTTGACCTGATCCGCAACAAGCCGGTGAACGTCGCCATGGCGATTCTGAAGAATACGCCGAAAGCTGCGAGCGAACCGGTCGCCAAGCTGCTCAAGTCAGCCGTTGCAAATGCAGAGAACAACATGAGCATGGATCCTTCTAAGCTTTACGTTGCCAAGTGTTTCGTAAGCCCGGGTCCGATCCTCAAGCGCATCCGTCCGAGAGCTCAAGGCCGCGCGTTCCGTATCCTCAAGAGGACATCGCACGTGACCATGGTGCTCAAGGAAAAGGAATAAGTGAAGAGGAGGTAAATTATGGGCCAGAAAGTTAATCCACACGGTTTCCGTGTAGGCGTTATTAAAGATTGGGATTCCCGCTGGTTTGCGAAGGATGAAGTCTTTGCCGATATGCTCGTTGAAGACTACAAGCTTCGCAAGATGCTGCTCAAGCAGCTTGCACCGGCAGGCGTTCCGAAGGTTGAAATTGAGCGCGACGCCTCTAAGGTTCGCATTCATATTCACTGCGCAAAGCCCGGCATCGTCATCGGTAAGGGCGGCGCTGAGATCGAAAAGCTTCGCCTCCAGTGTGAAAAGTTCCTGGGCAAGCCGGTTACGATCAATATCGTTGAGATTAAAAATCCCGACACAAACGCGCAACTCGTTGCAGAGAACATTGCGCAGCAGCTGGAGAAGCGTATCTCCTTCCGCCGCGCCATGAAACAGTGCATCGGCCGCGCCATGAAGATGGGCGTAAAGGGAATCAAAACACAGGTTTCCGGCCGTCTGGGCGGTGCTGAAATTGCACGGCGCGAACAGTATCATGATGGAACCATTCCCCTTCAGACCATCCGTGCCGATATCGACTACGGCTTCGCCGAAGCTGCGACAACCTACGGCCGCATCGGCGTAAAAGTTTGGATTTACAAGGGCGAAGTTCTTCACGACAACCGCAAACAGCTTCAGTCCCATAAGGAAGGAGGCGGCAGATAATGCTGATGCCCAAACGCGTGAAATACCGCAAAGTTCAGCGTGGCCGCATGACAGGCAAATGCCTTCGCGGCAATAAAGTAGATTACGGCGAATACGGCCTTCAGGCGCTGGAGCCGGCATGGATTACCGCTAACCAGATCGAGGCTGCACGTGTTGCCATGACACGTTACACAAAGAGATTCGGCCAGGTCTGGACGAAGATTTTCCCGGATAAACCGGTTACAAAGAAACCTGCCGAAGTCCGCATGGGTTCCGGTAAAGGTGCTCCCGAGTACTGGGTAGCAGTTGTAAAACCGGGCCGCGTAATGTTTGAAATGGGCGGTATCCCGGAGGAAACGGCTAGGGAAGCCCTGCGCCTTGCCGCGCACAAACTGCCGATCAAGTGCAAAATCGTAACCAAGGAAGAAACGGGTGGTGAGCAGTAATGAAGGCCTCAGAAGTCAGAGAAATGACCACGGAAGAGCTGGAGAGCAAACTTAAAGATTTGAAAGCCGAGCTCTTCAACCTCCGCTTTCAGCTTTCGATTAACCAGCTCGAAAACCCGATGCGTATTAAGGCCGTCAAGAAAGATATTGCCCGTATAAAGACGGTTCTGCGCGAGAATGAGCTGAAAGAAGAAGCGTAAGGGAAGGGAGGATGCACCGTGAGCGAAAGAAATATCAGGAAGACCGAGGTCGGTAGAGTTGTCAGCAACAAGATGGATAAAACCATCGTGGTTGCCGTAGAAGACAGCGTGAAGCACCCGATCTACAAAAAGGTTATTAAACGTACCGTCAAGCTCAAAGCTCATGACGAGAACAATGAGTGCTCAATCGGCGATCGCGTGCGTGTAATGGAGACCCGTCCCCTGAGCAAGGATAAAAGATGGCGTCTTGTCAAAATTTTGGAGAAGGCCAAGTAGCCTTGGCCCCGTGCAAAGGAGGAACGCACCGTGATTCAACAGCAGACTTACCTTAATGTTGCCGACAACACCGGCGCGAAGCAGTTGATGTGCATTCGCGTTCTGGGCGGCACAGGCAGAAGGTATGCAAATATCGGCGACGTAATCGTCGCATCGGTTAAGAAAGCGGCCCCCGGCGGCACCGTTAAGAAGGGCGACGTTGTCAAGGCCGTAGTTGTGCGCACCGCTTCAGGCGTCCGTCGCGAGGACGGAACATACATCCGCTTCGATGAGAATGCGGCCGTGCTTATCAACGACGACAAGAATCCGAAAGGCACACGTATTTTCGGACCTGTAGCCCGTGAGCTGCGCGACAAGGATTATGTCAAAATCCTGAGCCTTGCCCCGGAAGTGCTGTAATGGGAGGTGCTCTGTGATGAAAAATAAAGTTCATGTAAAGACTGGCGACACAGTCGTTGTGCTGAGCGGAAAAGACCGTGGCAAGAAGGGCAAAGTCCTTCAGGTCAGCCCGAAAGAAGGCAAGGTTATTGTTGAGAAAATCAACCTTGTCTCCAAGCATGTAAAGCCCCGCAAGCCCGGCGATCAAAGCGGCATCGTCAAAGCAGAGGGTGCCATGTACGCCTGCAAAGTACAGATTGTTTGTCCTCACTGCGGCAAACCGACGCGTGTCAGCCACAAGATCTTTGAGGACGGCACGAAAGAGCGCATCTGCAAAAAATGCGGCGAAGCGCTGTAAGGAGGAGAAACATGGC
The DNA here is from genome assembly GCF_024498295.1 of Thermocaproicibacter melissae. NCBI lineage: Bacteria > Bacillati > Bacillota > Clostridia > Eubacteriales > Oscillospiraceae > Thermocaproicibacter > Thermocaproicibacter melissae. The sequence continues at coordinate 94,698 of NZ_CP101827.1, read as the reverse complement.
AGCAAGACTGAAAGAGTACTATCAGAAGGAAGCCGCACCGGCCCTGATGAAGAAGTTTTCCTATAAGAGCGTCATGCAGATCCCGAAGCTCGAAAAAATTGTCATCAATGTGGCCGCGGGCGACGCCAAAGAGAACTCTAAGGTGATCGATTCGGTCATCAGTGATCTTTCCGCGATCACCGGCCAGAAGCCGATGATTTGCACCGCGAAAAAGTCCGTCGCTAACTTCAAAGTCCGCGCTGGAATGAAAATCGGCGCCAAGGTTACACTCCGCGGCGACCGTATGTATGAGTTTCTGGACCGCCTCTTCAATGTGGCGCTCCCGCGTGTCCGCGACTTCCACGGCATAAACCCGAACTCCTTCGATGGACGCGGCAATTATAATATGGGCATCAAAGAACAGCTTATATTCCCGGAAATTGACTACGACAAGGTTGACAAGGTCCGCGGAATGGACATCTGCATTGTTACGACGGCAAAAACCGACGAGGAATCCAGAGAGCTTCTCAGACTCATGGGTGCCCCGTTCGCGAAATAAGGAGGGTTCACTGTGGCCAAAACTTCAATGAAGATTAAACAGAGCCGCCCTGCGAAGTATTCAACACGCGCTTACAACAGATGCAAGATCTGCGGCAGGCCGCACGCCTACCTTCGTAAGTTCGGCATCTGCCGTATCTGCTTCCGTGAGCTTGCCTACAAAGGCGAGATTCCGGGCGTTAAAAAGGCAAGCTGGTAAGGCTGAAAAGGAGGTAACGGCATGCAAATCACAGATACCATCGCTGATCTGCTTACTCGTATTCGCAATGCGAGCAATGCCAAACACGATACCGTTGAAATCCCCGCTTCCAACATGAAGAAAGCCATTGTTCAGATTCTTGCTGACGAAGGCTATATCAAGGGATACACGGTTACCGATGACGGCAAGCAGGGCGTTATCAAAGTGACTTTAAAATATGGCGAAGGCAAAACGGCCGCGATTAACGGTCTGCAGAGAGTTTCAAAACCCGGCCTTCGCATTTACCGCAACGCAGACGAACTGCCGAAAGTTATGAAAGGCCTCGGAATTGCAATTATTTCTACTTCCAAGGGCATTATGACGGACCGTCAGGCCCGTAAAGAACATGTGGGCGGCGAAGTTCTCGCGTTCATTTGGTAAGAATAAGGGGGTGCAGCAATGTCGCGAATTGGAAGAAAACCCATAAATATTCCCGCCGGCGTCACCGCAACAGTTGACGGCAGCGTTGTTACCGTCAAGGGCCCGAAAGGAACTCTGACTACGAAAATCCACCCGAACATGACCGTGAAGGTCGAGGGCAATGAGATCCTTGTTACCCGCCCGAATGACGAAAAAGAAAACAAAGCCCTGCACGGAACGACACGCTCCATCATCAACAATATGGTGCTCGGCGTTACAGAAGGCTTCAAGAAAGAGCTGGAAGTTAACGGTGTCGGCTACCGTGTTCAGAAACAGGGCAGCAATCTCGTTATGAACCTCGGCTTTTCGCATCAGGTGATTGTTCCGGAAGTTCCGGGCATCACGATTGAATGCCCCACGGCGAACAAAATTGTTATCTCTGGCCCGGATAAGCAGCAGGTTGGTCAGTTTGCAGCGGAAGTCCGCGAGAAACGTCCGCCTGAACCGTATAAGGGCAAGGGCATTAAGTATGTGGATGAACACATCCGCCGTAAGGAAGGCAAAGCCGGTAAAGGCGCTAAGAAGTAAGGAGTGAATCGCAAATGGTGAACAAGGCCGATACGAACAAGGCCAGACTGCACCGCCACAAAAGAGTGCGCGGCAAGATCAGCGGTACGGGCGAGTGCCCGCGCCTAAACGTATTTCGCTCTGCCAAGAACATTTATGCCCAGATCATCGATGATGAAAAAGGCGTAACACTTGTGGCTGCTTCTTCGCTAGACAAGGAGTTCTCCGGCAGCAACGGCGGAAACAAAGAAGCGGCCCGCAAAGTTGGCCTAGCTATTGCTAAGCGTGCCGTGGAAAAGGGAATCGAAAAGGTCGTTTTTGACCGCGGCGGTTATCTGTATCACGGCCGCGTCAAAGAACTGGCCGAAGGCGCCCGCGAGGGCGGCCTCAAGTTCTAAGAGGAGGAGGAAAACTTTTGGCTAGGATTGACGCTTCAGCAATGGAACTCAAGGAACATGTGGTTGCCATCAACCGTGTTTCTAAAACCGTTAAAGGCGGCCGCATTTTCAAGTTTTCGGCACTGGTCGTCGTCGGCGACGGAAACGGCACTGTCGGCTTCGGCATCGGCAAGGCCGGTGAAGTCCCGGACGCAATCCGCAAAGGGATTGAAGACGCTAAGAAGAACCTGATTAAGGTTGCTCTTCACGGCGATACTATTCCGCACGAGATTATCGGTTCCTACGGCGCAGGCAGAGTGCTTATGAAGCCAGCTGCTCCTGGTACCGGTGTCATCGCCGGCGGCCCGGTTCGTGCTGTTGTGGAAGCTGCTGGCATCCGCGACATCCGCACGAAGGCCCTCCGTTCCAATAATCCGTGCAATGTTGTCCGTGCAACAATGGACGGACTGGCTAAACTGCGCAATGCAGAGCAGGTCGCTCAGACACGCGGCAAATCTGTAAAAGAAATTTTTGCATAAGGAGGGCATAGCAATATGGCACAGCTCAAAATAACGCTGGTCAAGAGCACGATCGGCGCCAAGAAAGACCAGATTGCAACCGCCCACTCTCTTGGTCTTACCAAAATCGGGGATTCGTCGATTCAGCCAGACAACGCCCAGACCAGAGGCAAGGTGGCCAAGATTATCCACCTCATCGAGGTAAGCAACGCATAAGCAAGGAGGTGTGAAACTCTATGAAGTTGAACGAACTGACAGCAGTTCCCGGCTCCCGCAAAGCACCGAAGCGCGTTGGAAGAGGCGCTGGCTCCGGTCAGGGAAAGACAGCTGGTAAGGGACATAAGGGCCAGAAGGCAAGATCCGGCGGCTCCATCCGTCCGGGTTTTGAAGGCGGTCAAATGCCTCTACAGAGACGTATCCCGAAGCGTGGCTTCGTTAATCATTTTGCAAAGAATATCCAAACCGTGAATGTTGGTGCGCTTGAGAAATTCGATAACGGGGCAGCGGTTGATGCCAAGTCCTTAACTGAAGCAGGACTCGTGAATAGGTCCGGCGATGGGATTAAGATTCTCGGGAACGGAAAACTCACGAAGAAACTGACGGTGAGGGCGAATGCTTTCTCTGCCTCCGCAAAAGAAAAAATCGAAGCGGCTGGCGGGAAGGCAGAGGTGATCTGATTTGTTTAAGACAATCAAGAACGCCTGGAATATTCCGGACCTTCGCAAAAAGATGCTGTTTACCATTTTCATCATCATTGTGTTTCGGTTCGGTTCCTCCATTCCGGTTCCGTTTCTTGATACAGCGGCTTTGAAGTCCGTTATGGATACCGTTGCCGCTTCGGGAACCGGATTGGCCTATCTGGATACACTTTCCGGCGGCGCGTTTGCGCAGGCGACTTTGTTCGCCATGAGCGTAACGCCCTATATTAACAGCTCCATTGTTATTCAGCTTCTCACTGTTGCCATTCCTGCTCTTGAGCGCATGGCAAAAGAAGGAGAGGAAGGCCGGAAACGCCTCGGTGCTATTACCCGGTATGTTGCCGTTCTGCTGGCACTGATCCAGGCTATTGTCTACTACTTCTACCTGCGCAACAGCGCGGCTTCCGACGGAACTTACATTGTGAAGTACCGCGAAGGCGGAGCAGGCGTCTTTGCTGCATTCGTCATTATTCTGACGTTTACGGCAGGCGCTGCACTGATGATGTGGCTGGGCGAACAGATCAACCAGCACGGCGTTGGCAATGGTATTTCGATTCTGCTTTTCGCCGGCATTGTTTCCAGAATGCCTCATGTGTTCAATACGCTGGGAACTTTCTGGAATGCGGCCAATCAGGATCCTTCCAGCTACGGAAAGTATTACTTCCTCGTTCCGCTGTTTGTTGTCCTGTTCCTGGTCGTTATATGGGTCATCGTCTTTATGTATGACTCCGAGCGCCGGATTCCGGTTCAGTACGCGAAACGTGTTATCGGCCGGAAAATGTACGGCGGTCAGAGCACTCACATTCCGATCAAGGTTGGCCTTTCCGGCGTTATGCCAATTATTTTCGCAAGCTCCATTTTGATTCTGCCGGAAACAATCCGCTTTATGATGGGCAGCAAAGCCCCGACGTCCGGTTTCTGGTATAGCTTCTTTGAGGCCTTCTCAACGACGGGATGGCTTTATGCAATTCTCTATTTCATTCTGATTATTGCATTTGCCTATTTCTACATGACGATTCAGTATAATCCGATTGAAATGGCCAATAATCTCCGTCAGAATAATGGCACGATTCCGGGCATTCGTCCCGGCAAGCCGACTTCCGACTATATCACTAAGGTCCTTTATAAAGTGACATTTATTGGTTCCCTGTTCCTCGCCTTCATTGCTTTGCTCCCGATTATCTTCGGCGGCACGACCGGCATGAGAAACCTTTCTATCGGCGGCACTTCGCTGCTGATTCTTGTCGGTGTTGCACTGGAAACGGTGAAACAGTTGGAATCTCAGATGATGATGAGACATTACAAGGGCTTCCTTGACTGAGAAGGAGTGAGAAGCAATGGGCATGAACCTCATTTTCCTCGGCGCACCGGGCGCCGGTAAAGGAACTCACGCTGAAATCCTTTCAAAGGATGTCGGCATCCCACAGATCTCAACGGGTAATATTATCCGTGAAGCGCTGAAAAGCGGCACAGAAATGGGCCTCAAGGCAAAGTCTTATATTGAGGCAGGAAAACTCGTTCCGGATGACGTCGTAATCGGCATCATCCGTGATCGTCTTGCACAAGACGACTGCGCAAACGGATTTATCCTTGACGGGTTTCCGCGCACCATTCCTCAGGCCGAGGCGCTGGACAAAATGGTGAGAATCGACCGTGTCATCAATCTTGATGTTCCGGAATCGTTGATTCTTCGCCGTCTGTCCGGCCGCCGTGTCTGCAGCAACTGCGGAGCCTCCTATAATGTCGACACACGCCCGCCGAAAAAGGAAGGCATCTGCGACGTTTGCGGTGGCACCCTTGTTCAGCGCAAGGATGACAATCCGGAAACTGTGCGTGAAAGACTCAAAGTTTACCATGAGCAGACGGAGCCTCTGGTTGATTATTATGAGAAGCAGGGCAAGCTTCGTACTGTCCACGGCACTGACGACACTGATTCCACGGCGCGCGACATCAAGAATGCATTAGAGGCTTGATGATGATTGTCCTTAAAACTAGCAGAGAATTAAAGATTATGCGCGAAGCGGGAAGAATTGCCGCAAACGCACTAAAACTTGCCGGAGCAGCGGTCGAACCGGGTGTTTCCACCTGGGAGATCGACCGTATTGTTCGCCGTTACATTGAGGAGCAGGGTGCAAAACCCACGTTCCTCGGTTACGGCGGTTTTCCGGCGAGTGCATGTGTTTCCGTTAACAATGTAGTCATCCATGGCATACCGAGTAAAAAGCAGCTGATTAAGGAAGGCGATATCGTCAGCATCGACGTAGGCGCGACTTATGACGGCTATGTGGGGGATAATGCGTGGACTTTTCCCTGCGGGAAAGTAAGTGCCGAAGCGCAGAGACTGTTGGATGTAACGCGCGAAAGCCTCTATGAAGGAATTCAGAAAGCGCTTGCAGGAAACAGAATCGGCGACATCGGCAGCGCAATCCAGCGGTATGTCGAAGCTCGCGGTTACTCGGTGGTACGCGATTTTGTCGGCCACGGAGTAGGCGCGAAGATGCATGAGGACCCGAGTGTTCCCAATTACGGCACACCCGGCAGGGGTGTGCGCCTGTTGCCTGGCATGACCATCGCCATTGAACCGATGATCAACCAGGGTGTGAAAGAAGTTAAAACGTTGGAGGACGGCTGGACCACAGTCACCGCCGACGGCAAGCTCTCCGCTCACTTTGAAAAAAGCATCGCGGTCACCCCGGATGGACCTGTCATTCTGACGGAGCCTGATTAAGGGGGGTCGACAATGGAATTCGAGAGAGGGCGTGTGGTGCGGTCGCGTGCCGGGCGTGATGGCAACGGTTTTTTCGTTGTTCTACGTTCTGAAGGACGTAGCGCCGTTATTTGCGACGGTCGCCGAAGAAAACTGGAACATCCAAAGCGGAAGAACCTGAAGCATCTTGCGGCAACCGGCACCGTGCTCTCAGAAGACCAAATGAAGACAAACCGCGAAATTCGCCGGGCTCTTGCCCAATTTCAAAGCAAAGAGCCGCTTTCTAGATGAGGAGGCTGATTTAATGTCGAAACAGGATGTAATTGAAACCGAAGGTATCGTAACTGAAGCCCTACCGAATGCCATGTTCACGGTGGAGCTTCCCAACCACCATACAATACTCGCGCATATCTCCGGCAAGCTGCGCATGAATTTCATCCGCATTCTTCCCGGCGATAAGGTAACCATAGAGCTTTCGCCCTATGACCTCACGCGCGGCCGCATTACATGGCGTTCTAAGTAATTCACGAAAAGCTGACAGCCTGCAAAAGGGAGGGCACTCAAATGAAAGTCAGACCTTCTGTAAAGAAAATGTGCGAGAAATGCAAGATTATAAAGCGCAAGGGTAAAATCATGGTTATCTGTGAGAACCCGAAGCACAAGCAGCGCCAGGGTTAACGGCGCAAATCAAAATTTGGAGGTGCAACCACTATGGCGCGCATATCAGGCATCGATCTGCCGCGGGATAAGCGCATCGAGATTGCTCTTACTTATATCTACGGAATCGGCCGCAAAACGGCCAGCGACATTTGCGCTGCAACTGGCGTGAACCCGGATATTCGTGTAAGAGACCTCTCTGAAGATGACGCAGCAAAACTGAGAGAATATATTGACCATAACTACCGCGTTGAAGGCGACCTTCGCCGTGACAATGCTTTTGCCATCAAGCGGCTGATTGAAATCGGCTGCTATCGCGGCATCCGGCACCGCAAAGGCCTGCCGGTTAGAGGCCAGCGCACAAAGACCAATGCACGTACACGCAAAGGCCCGCGCAAGACAATGGCCAACAAGAAGAAATAATCTGGGAGGGATTGAAAGATGGCAGCTCAGAAAACGGCTGGCAAGACTGTTACCCGCAGACGTCGTGAGCGCAAGAATATCGACCGCGGATCAGCTCATATCCAGTCCACTTTTAACAATACAATCGTAACAATTACTGACGTTCAGGGCAACGCTGTGTCATGGGCCAGCTCTGGTGAGCTCGGCTTCCGCGGCTCGAGAAAATCCTCTCCGTTTGCGGCACAGTCCGCTGCTGAAGCGGCAGCCAAAGCAGCTATGGAGCATGGCATGAAGTCCGTTGAAGTTTATGTGAAAGGCCCGGGTGCGGGCCGTGAAGCAGCGATCCGTGCGCTGCAGGGTGCAGGCCTCGAGATCAGCATGATCAAGGACGTTACCCCAATTCCGCACAATGGTTGCCGCCCGCCGAAGAGAAGACGCGTATAGTTTCAGGAGGTGTAAGCAAAAGATGGCTAGATATACCGAATCCGTCTGCAAGCAGTGCCGCCGTGAGGGACAGAAACTGTTCCTGAAAGGCCAGAGATGCTATACAGACAAATGCGCCGTGGCCCGTAGGACTTACGCTCCTGGCCAGCATGGTCAGGGTCGCCACAAGACCTCTGAATATGGCCTCCAAATGCGCGCAAAGCAGATGACCAAACATTATTACGGTGTTCTGGAATCTCAGTTCCGTAAATATTACGCAATGGCAGAGAAGAAGCAGGGCAAAACAGGTGAAGAAATGCTCATTCTGCTCGAGCGCCGCCTTGACAATGTGGTTTATCGTCTCGGCTGGGCAAACTCCCGTCCGGAAGCTCGCCAGCTCGTTACACACGGCCACATCGCTGTGAACGGCAAGCGCGTTGACATTCCTTCTTACCTGACGAGCCCGGATGAAGTTATTTCCATCATGGAAAAGAGCCGCAAGAGTGAAAAGATTAAGAGCGCGCTGGAAGCCAACGCTTCCCGCCCGGTACCGAAGTGGCTCGAAGTAAACCGCGATGCGTTCGAGGGCAAGGTCATCGTTCTGCCGACCCGCGAAGAGATCGACCTTCCTGTTGATGAAACCCTCATTGTTGAGTATTACTCGAAGTAATGCCAGCCCCCTTCGGGGGGCCAGCATGATGGCAGACAGATTCATCCGCTATTTGGTTAGGAGGGTCGCTGATGATCGAGTTTGAGAAGCCAAAAATAGAGACAAGTGATTTATCCGAGGACGGAACCTACGGCAAGTTCGTTGTTGAGCCGCTGGAACGTGGCTTTGGAACGACTTTGGGAAATAGCCTCAGGCGTGTGCTCCTTTCTTCGCTGCAGGGAGTAGCGGTGACCTCGGTCAAAATCGACGGCGTACTTCATGAGTTTTCCACCATTCCCGGTGTCAAAGAGGATGTAACAGAGATTATCCTCAACCTGAAAGGTTTGACCGCAAAACTGCACTGCAATGGCCCCAAAACGGTGGAAATCGCCGCCGAAGGCCCGTGCGAAGTAACGGCAGACTCTATCAAGTGCGACAGTGAAGTGGAAATCCTGAATCCGGATATGCACATTGCCACATTGGGCGAAGGTGCCAAGCTGTTCATGGAAATCACCCTTGACAAGGGCCGCGGCTATGTTCCCGCTGAGCGGAACAAGCAGAACATGGGTGCCAACGTAATCGGTGTGCTGCCGGTGGATTCCATTTATACCCCGGTTTATAAAGTTAATTACAATGTTGAGCCGACCCGCGTCGGACAGAGTATCGACTACGATAAGCTGACGCTGGAAGTCTGGACGAACGGAGTCATTAGTGCGCAGGAAGCCGTTTCACTTGCTGCAAAGGTGCTTACCGAGCATCTCAATCTGTTCGTTGATTTGTCCGATAAGGGCAGCAGCACAGAAATCATGGTAGAAAAAGACGACAAGAGCAAAGAGAAGCTCCTCAACATGACGATTGAGGAACTCGACCTTTCGGTTCGTTCTTTCAACTGCCTGAAACGTGCAGGAATCAATACTGTCGGCGATATCATCAGCAGGACAGAAGAAGACATGATGAAAGTTCGCAACCTTGGGCGCAAGTCCCTGGAAGAAGTCGTCTGGAAGATGGCTTCGTTGGGCTTCAATCTCCGCAAGGAAGACGAATGATCTATCCCGCATAAGGTAAAGGAGTGAAATTCGATGCCAGGAACCAGAAAGCTTGGAAGAGCCACTGACTGCAGAACAGCAATGCTGCGCGCCATGGTTACTTTTCTGTTAGAGAATGGCAAGATCGAAACCACCGTCACTCGTGCCAAAGAGGTTCGCTCCATGGCCGAGAAGATGATTACGATCGCAAAAAAGGACAGCCTCGCCAACAAGCGTCTTGTTTACGGCTTTGTCACAAAAGACGCAGTCGTACACAAGCTCTTCACAGAGATTGCCCCGAAATATGCCGAGCGTAACGGCGGCTACACCCGCATTACGAAAATCGGCCCCCGCCGCGGAGATGCTGCGGAGATGGCCATTATCGAGCTGGTTTGAGCCAATCGGTTAACAAGCAGGGAAGAGCAGAAAGCTTTTCCCTGCTTTTTGATTTACAGAAATCATAGCTGGACATCATATCCCAACAAGGGTATAATACAACCAAGTAAATTTGAAAAGAGAGGATTGGCGCATGGAAGAGTATCAGATCATAACAGACTCCACAAGCGACCTAACGCAGGAAATGGTCGATGAGCTTGGTGTTGAAGTAATTCCTATGAGCTTCACGCTCGGACAGGATTCTTATTATGATTATCCGGATGAACGCGAACTTTCATCTCATGACTTCTACTCCAGAATTGCTGCGGGAGAGACATCAACAACAAACCAGATTACCTTGACGGTGTTTACCGAAACATTTGAAAAATATCTTCAAGCCGGAAAAGATGTCCTTTACATCGGCTTTTCCTCCGGCTTGAGTGGCACATATAATAATTCCGTACTTGTGGCTCGGGAACTTTCGGAGAAGTATCCCAGTCGGAAAATCTATGCGGTCGATACTCTTGGAGCTTCGCTCGGCGAGGGTGTGCTTGTGTGGTACGCAGCACAGATGCAGCGTAAAGGCTCTTCCATTGACGAAGTGAAGAATTGGGTTGAGGAGAACCGCAACAGGCTGCATCACTGGTTTACGGTAGACGACTTGAACCACTTGAAGCGCGGCGGCAGAATATCCGGTACGGCGACAATGGTGGGCACGATGCTCGGCATTAAGCCGGTCATGCATTTTGACGATGAAGGCCACATTGTACTGATTGACAAGGTCCGCGGGCGCAAGCAGTCGCTGGATACCCTTGTAAAGCACATGGAGTTGACAAGCGAAAATCCTAAAGAGCAGACAATTTTCATCAGCCACAGCGATTCTTTGGAGGGCGCGGAATACGTCCGGGATCAGGTGGCACAGAAATTCGGCGTAAAGGAGTTTCGCATTGCACCAATCGGGCCGGTCATCGGCGCACATACCGGAACTGGCACCGTTGCACTGTTTTACTTTGGAAAAGACCGCGAGGCCGGCCTGAAAAAATAATTGAAGGCATGAAAAAAGGCACGCACCCATTTGGGCGCGTGCCTTTTGCTATTTCTTCTTTTTGTTGCAGCTGGCGGCGTACGGACAGGAGGAACAGCCTCCGTCGCAGCTTTCGTTTCTGTGGCGGAACGAGTAACGCACCGCGAAGAAAAGCAAAACCAACGCAGCAGCGATCAATACGTAATCGAGCGGTTTCATAAAAGTGCCTCCTTTTCGGAAACAACGGGCCGCTGAAAAAGATTAATGGACGAACAACATACCGATATGGTAAACGAGGAACGCGGCAATCCAAGCAAAACCGCACTGGTAGAGGACAACGCCGATGGCGCCCTTCGCGCTTTTCATTTCCTGACGGACGACACTGATGGCCGCTACACAAGGGGTATAAAGCAGTGTGAAAATCAAGAATGAAAATGCGGTGAGCGGCGTGAACATGGTGGCAAGCGTCTGGCCAAGGTCGGAAACATTGGTGCCGGTCAGAACCGCCAAAGTGCTGATGACGGCTTCCTTTGCGGTAAAGCCGGTCAAAAGGGCCGTTGAAGCCTTCCAGTCGCCGAAACCAAGTGGGGCGAATATCGGGGCAAGCCACGAACCGACGATGGCCAGCATGCTGTTTTTGCTGGATTCCACAACATTGAACCGCGTGTCAAAGGTCTGCAGGAACCAAATGACGATGGTGGCGGCAAAAATCACGGTGAAGGCACGCACAAGGAAGCCCTTGGCTTTGTCCCAGACGAGCAGCAGAACGCTTTTTGCGCTCGGCAGGCGGTAGTTCGGCAGTTCCATGACGAACGGAACCGGGTTTCCGTGGAAGATGGTCCTTTTCATCAAGAGCGCGCTTACAATGCCCATCAGCACGCCGAAAAGATACAGCCCAATCATGACAAGAGGCGCGTAGCGGGGAAAGAAAGCCGCCGTGAAAACGGCGTAAATCGGGAGCTTCGCGCTGCAGCTCATAAACGGCGTGAGCAGAATGGTCATTTTGCGGTCACGCTCACTGGAGAGCGTTCTCGTCGCCATAATCGCAGGAACTGAGCATCCAAATCCAATCAGCATCGGCACGATGCTTCGGCCGGAAAGGCCGAGCTTGCGCAGCGGCTTATCCATGACAAACGCCACGCGCGCCATATAACCGCTGTCTTCCAGAATCGAAAGGAAGAAGAACAGTACAACGATGATTGGCAGGAATTGAAGCACGCTGCCCACACCTGCGAACACACCGTCGATAATCAGCGATTTTACGACAGGGTTGATTCCGTAGGCCGTAAGTCCGGCATCGGTGGCGTCTGTTACAATGGCGATTCCCTCAGCCAGCAGGTCGCTCAGCCATTTGCCGAGAACATCGAACGTCAGCCAGAAAATCAGCAGCATAATCAGCAAAAACACGGGGATAGCGAGATATTTGCCGGTGAGAACCTTGTCGATACGAACGCTGCGCTTGTGTTCTTTCGATTCACCCATGCGAACGACGGTCGCTGCGCACAGATTCTCGATGAATGTATAGCGCATATCCGCGAGGGCAGCTTCACGGTCCGTCTGGAGTTCGCGTTCCATTTCCTTGACATCGTGCTCAATCATGTCCAGCTCGTTCTGCGAAAGGTTCAGCGCCTTGCGCATTGGCTCGTCGCCCTCAACAAGCTTTGTGGCGGCAAAGCGCGGCGGAACATGGATACGCTGCGCGTGGTCCTCGACCATATGTGCGATGGAGTGAATGGTGCGGTGCACGGCGCCGCTGCAGAAGTCCTGGCGCTTTGGCAGGCGCTTGTTGCGCGCCGTTTCGATGACAACGTCAATCAGCTCGTCAATGCCTTCGTTCTTGCTGGCGCTGATCGGCACCACCGGAACACCGATCTGCTGCCGAAACGCATCAATCTTTACGGTGCCGCCGTTTGCGCGAACCTCATCCATCATATTGAGCGCAATTACCATCGGAATATTCAGTTCAATCAACTGCAAGCTCAAATAAAGATTTCGCTCAATATTTGTTGCATCGACGATGTTGATGATGGCATTGGGGTGGCTTTCCAGCAGAAAGTCGCGCGTAACGATTTCTTCGTTGGAATAAGGCGAAAGGGAATAGATTCCCGGAAGGTCAACGACCGTTGCCGAGTTGTGGCCGCGAATGACACCGTCTTTCCGCTCTACGGTAACGCCGGGAAAGTTCCCGACGTGCTGATTGGAACCCGTCAGCTGGTTAAAAAGGGTGGTCTTGCCGCAGTTCTGGTTTCCGACTAGGGCAAAAATCACTTGGCGGGACCCCCTTCAACGACAATGTTTTTTGCGTCGTCCATGCGCAGTGTCAGTTCATAGCCGCGCAGCTGAATCTCAATCGGGTCGCCCATCGGCGCCACCTTACGAATCATAACCTTCGTGTGAGGTGTTAGGCCCATGTCGAGAAGCCGGCGCCTCAAAGCACCCTGCCCCTTGACCTGCACAATCTTTACCGGTTTCCCAATCGGTACCCTGTCAAGTGTTGTCTCGGCCATTTGGTTCCCTCTTTCCTCGTGTTTGTTTTGACAAACTCTAAGTTAGTCTTAACTAACACAAATATTATATTCCTTGAAGAAACGGTTGTCAACGGGAAAAACGAGAAGAAATAGAATACCAGTATAAAAATTTCTGACGTTCTCAGTGCGAGTTGGCTTTGCACAAAAAAAGAGGTCCCGGAAGGGAACCTCCAATGGATTGTATCTGCTTTTGCGGCTCAATGGGATTGGGATGGATTCAAAAAATCCGGCTGATTAGAACTCTGGGTGGAAATGGCACGAACCGAAGAACTGGATACCAAATATTCATTGCACATGTATTCCCGGATGGTATGATCGGTGCTGAGCTCCTCTTCGCAAACGTCGGAAGAATCCTCAACGAAAACAACACCTCCGGAATCACAGGAGATTGTCATGGTGTAAGAAAGTACAATATGTGAACCTGCTTCGAATGGGCTTTTCCACGCGGAAACTTCTATCTTTCTTCGGGGGCAGCCGGTAAGATAGTAAATTTTGAAGGTTTGCATATTCTTCATTGTGGTGAGCATACAAACGCAAATCAACCCTAAAAAAACGACCAGAAACAAGATAATCAGAAACGGCATAAGGGTTGAGAGAGTCTTGCCGTTTTCAGCTTGTTCCTGAGCAATAATCTCAGTGTCAAGCTGTGTGTAGGCAAGGCCCATTTCGTTCCGAAGTTCGTCAATCTGTGCCTGTGTACAGGAACGGTCCAAATACACAAATGCACCGGTAAATCCCGGATACCCAGCCGGTTTTCCTCCAGTCCAACCGCCCGAAAACAAATTTTCCGGCACAATAAGAAACATATGATGGTTTGTCATGTCCTCAAAGAAATCGGACGCGGGAAGAATACACGAACTGCAGTCCCCGAGGTTCAGCGACATCTGCGGAAGAGAAAGAATTCCCGCTACAACATAATCCCGTGATTTTTCTAGGCTGGAACCGCTTTTTTGAATGATATACCCGGAAATGATATCACCTACGTGGTAACGGTCGGCCGAAGCGCCGCCGACGAGACAGGGAATTCTGCCGTTAATCAGCTTTGCGTCAGGCCAAGATCCCTGCGAAAGCGGCAGATGGATATTGGTGAATGTCGTTTCATCATAAACCTCAACATCCATACCCTCTGATAAAGGAATTGCTTCCCCTTTGTCAAAATGTTCCCGTTCAAACAGTAAAACTGAAGAATATATGCTGGAAAAACCATTCACGAAGGAATATCTTTTTTTAAGGTTTTGCAGCTTTTCAGCAAAATCTTTTTCACTTCTTCCATAATTGCAGTTCGGGTCGGAGCAGTACAGCAGGCGGCTGCCGCTGTTCTGGATGATTTGGATGCAACTCTGACTGTACAGATATATATTGGAAGAGAGCACGACCACAATCATCGCGAGTGCCAGTTCAATGGCGAGAACTGCGTTAGAGAACGGCCTTTTTAGAAACAATTTCCAGCTCAGTATCAGTGATTTCATCATACGCCTCCGCTTGTATCAATCCGCCTGCGGTATTTCAGCAGAGATGGTATCATAATCAGGGCGATAACAATCAGGGAACCGGCGTAAACAGCCAATACATGCGCAATCCGCAGTTCCGAACCGAGAAAGATCGTGTTTTCTGCGTTTGCATACCGAAGCCAGACAAACAGAAGTGTCCCCGCAGTGAAGCATAGCGTGTAAAGCAAAAACAGTTCACAGGCGAAAACGGCTGAAAGTTTCAGTCGGCTGCAGCCGCAGACCAAATATACAGAAAGGTCATTCCGGCTGCATTCCAGCATGTATTTGAAAATAAACAACAGATTTACCAGTGCACTGATGCCTACGATAATCCCAGCAGCCAGCGGAAGAAGCATGTGCGACAAAACACTCTGTGTCATGGGCTTTGGAACGGTTACACTGCACTCCGGCAGCACAGTTTTTACATAATCACCGAGCTGTTCTTTCCTGTCATCCGTAGCATCGACCGGCATACGCAGGCTCACACTTTGTAAGACAAAGTGCTGCAAACCGAAGGTATAGGGGATTTCGCCATACTCGTGATAGGATGGGTAGAAACCGATTACTTTCAGAGTCAGACCATCCAGCAGTTTTGAGTCTCCGACCTTGGACACCGAGGCGCTTCCCACGCTTTCATTTGCGCAGACGAGGACAGGGGAACAGTCGGCTATCTGCTTCGACGTGATGCTTTCGCCTATAATCCGGCTTTTAAACTCGTTCGGGTTTTGGTATGCAATCAAATGCGGCGGGTTTTCCTTTTCAATATCCGAGTGTAGGATAAAATCATACTGGATGTTTGTAAGTTTCATTACGGGGTTATTCTCGAGCTTTTCCGGAAGATCGGTGAGGGAGGAATTCGAAACCGATTGATTCAATGTAGCTACAACCGTGCGCATTCGGTCGTAGTTGCGTATGTAGTTTTCGCCCGAAGTGAAGATGGTTGTAAAGAAAAAGACGAGCCCCAGGCTTACAATGGTTAGAACCGTCGTAAAAATCACAAAAGCAATCCGGTTCCGCCGAAAGAGCAGAATCACAGATACTCGGACTAGAGAAAGAAATTTCATGAAGACCTCCCGATAAAAACGAATAGCATCCCAACGAAGCAGTATGCAGCTTGTAAAAAGGGATGCCCTTCTAAATTAATTAACTGACAGTAAGATGCATAGTACTGAATGCTAGTCCAAATATGGTATCTTGATTACTGACACAGGGGCGGTTTCTGAACATGCAGATTGACATTTCAGAAAGATTTTCATTAAGAAATTCGTGATTTTATGAATTTGATTTTAGCTGGATCTAATTACCGATTATAAATTATTTTGCAAAATGCGTAAACATATGTACAATAATTTATTAATTTTAAGAAATATATCTATTCTGAAACTCAAGAAAGAGGGCATAGAAAACGGCGGTCCGCTGTGAACCGCCGCGCAAAGTTATTTCGGCAAATCGAGGGAAGCGAGAACCTTTTTCAGTTCATCGGCCGAATGCATCAGCTCAAGCTGTTCTTCGCCGCTGAGGTTGATGTCCAGAACCTTTTCAACGCCCTTGCTTCCCACGATAGCAGGCACACCCATGCAAAGCCCCTCAAGGCCGTAATGACCTTGAATCAGACTGGAAACGGGCAGAATGGAATGTTCGTCGCGCAGGATGCACGTTGCAATGCGTCGAACCGACATGGCGATGCCGTAGTATGTTGCACCCTTCTTTTTTATGATAGTGTAGGCGCTGTCGCGCACGTCGGTGTAAAGTTCGTTCGCTGCCTTGCGAAATTCAAAATTGCCGTTCTGTTCGCAGAACCGGTTCAGCTCAATGCCGGAGATGTTGGCGCTGCTCCAGACGGCAAGCTCGCTGTCGCCGTGTTCCCCGATGATGAAGGCGTGCACGCTGCGGCTGTCCACCCCAAGGCGCCGGCCGATGAGATATTTCAGACGGGCAGTGTCGAGCACAGTACCGGAGCCGATGACTCGCTGCGGCGGAAAGCCGGAAAGTTTCAGCGCAACATAGGTAAGAATATCTACGGGGTTGGTGATAATCAGCAGGATGCATTCCGTGTTGTGCTTCACTACTTCGGGGATAATCTGCTTAAAGATGGCGACGTTCTTGTTCACCAAGTCAAGCCGAGTTTCACCCGGTTTCTGGTTTGCGCCGGCAGTAATGATGACAAGGCCACAGCCCGCAACGTCGGAGTAATCGCCGGCATAAATCTCCATCGGGCGGCCAAATGGGAGGCCATGACTGAGGTCCATTGCTTCTCCTTCGGCACGGTCTCTGTTTGAGTCGATGAGAACCATCTCGGAGAACAGACCGCTCTGCATGAGGGCAAAGACGGAACTTGCACCCACAAAACCGCACCCAATCATGGCGCATTTTCTGTAATCTACCATTTGCGTTTCATCCTTTCCGGAATTTATCACTTAACCGATGCCGCTCAAAACGGTATCGGCATACAGCACATTATCTTAGAATGGGAAACAGCGGAAAAATTATTCTGACGCGCTTCTGAAAATTCCGGCCGAACAATAGAAATGATAGTATGTAAGTGCAGAAAAACTCTTTTCTAAAGTCTGGAAATGTTGTATGCTTATTAAAATAAGAAATTGAAGGGGGAAAATATTATGCCATGGCTTCCTTGGGCAATTATCGGCGCAATCATAATCATTCTGATTATATGGGTAGTGAGCAGTTACAACCGCTTGGTTTCTTTTTCGGTTCGTGTGGATAACAGCTGGTCACAGGTTTACGTTCAGCTGCAGAAGCGGTTTGACCTCATCCCGAACCTCGTGGAGACTGTAAAGGGATATGCGGCGCACGAAAAATCTACGCTCGAAGAGGTCACCAAAATGCGGAGTGCGGCGATGAACGCCAAGACTCCGGAAGAAGTAATTGAGAAGAACAACGCTCTTTCCCGCGCAATTGTCAATCTGTTTGCAACGGCGGAGAATTATCCGGACCTGAAGGCAAACCAGAATTTCATCGACTTACAGCATCAACTGCAGGATGTTGAAACAAAGATTGCCGTTTCGCGTCAGTTTTACAACGATACGGCCATGAAATACAATGAATATGTGATGCATTTTCCGTCCAATATTATTGCTTCCGCTTTCCATTTTACACTAAGAAAATACTTTGAGACAGATGACGCAGTGCAAACTGCTCCACAGGTGAAATTCTAATGGATCATACAGGAAAAATGTGGCGGAAAAAGCCCAGTCTTCACAGGACCTTGCGGATTGCGGCGATTGCGCTTGCGGCTGTTATGCTTGTACTTTCCTGCACCGGCTGCGATGATTACCGCGATGACGCCGAGCAGCTGATGGAACAGCTCAACATCGTGGTGGAGCCGCAGAAAAACGGCGATGTGAAGATGACGGAGACATGGCGGGTCAATCTTGAGGAGCGCGACCGCCCTTATAAGAATTTTTACCGCACCTTTCAGAATGACTCCGAAAAAGCGGACGATATCACGGATTTAACCGTTTACGATGAAGACGAACAATGCCAGTACAAATTTATCGGCGATGTTGACCCGGAAAACGGCAGCTATGAAGATAACACCTGCTATATCCACAAAACGGGTGCAATAACCGAACTCGGCTGGTTCATGCCTTCCATGGATTCCGGCGTGCGCACATTTAAAATCTCTTACACCATTAAGAACCTCGTGAGCGTCTACAAGGATACAGCGGTTCTGTATCAATTCCTTGTGCCGGATCAGTTCAGTATTCCGATTGCTTCGCTCACCGGCACTATCCGCCTTCCCGAAGGCGGAAAGAAGGACGACCTGCGGGTCTGGATGCACTCTGACGCAAGCGGACAAATTAGCATAAACTCCGCCACGCAGATTTCGTTCTCCGCAAAAGAAATACCCGCAAACACCTATGTGGATGTTCGTGTCTGCATGCCCACGGGCCTGTTTGCGGATTCTCCAAAGCAGCTGGAATCCTCTGCTTTGCAGTCGATTCAGGCGGAAGAACAAGAGTGGGCAAGGAAGGCGCAGGAGCGGAAGGAAAGGGAACGCCGCCTCGGAATCCTCGATGTGTGCCTCGGTTTATTTGCCGTTGCTACAGGCATAGTTATCCTCACGGTACGCGCGCGCAACAACCGCAGGTTCCGGGTGGATGCGCCGGAATATACCCGTGAAATCCCGGAGGGAAATTCACCGGCCGGCGTCGCGAAACTGTTTTACTATTACTCCGGCGGTGTGAAAAACGTCGCCCAAGACCGTGTGCTCAGCGCGACACTGATGAGCCTAGCTCAGAAGGGATACCTCGTTTTTTCGGGAACCGGCAAAAATTATGCCATTGGCATTGCCCCCGAGGAATACCACAAAAAGCCTTTGAGCAAAAGTGAGGAAATTTTTTACGATTTGATGAAGGATGTCGCGGAAAATAACGGCGGCCAATTTACAATGAAAGATTTCCGCAAATATGCGAGAAAGCAATACAAACATGTTTTCGATACCATCAACACGTTTTTGAGCGCGGCGGATAAGGAACTTGACAATCGAGGCTATTTCCAGAAAAAGGGACGTTTTTCGGCGCCGCTCATCATCACTTCTGTCCTTCTCTTCATCGCAGCTATTAATGTTTTGGCGATAAGCTCCGCAGTGGATTACACGTTGGTTTACCTGCCTCTCGGCATGATTGTGGCAGCAGTTCTGGTTATCATTGCTGCATGCCTGCGCCCGAGACTGACGGAAAAGGGCGAATATGCATATCAGGTTTGGCAGGGACTAAAAAAATTTATGCTGGAGTTTTCCCGCATGAAGGAATACGATGTTCCGCAGCTTCCTTTGTGGGAGGAATACCTTGTCTACGCGACCATGATGGGTATTTCAAGTCAGGTGTGCAGAAACCTGCGCTTGGTGTACCCGCAGCTGAACGATGATGATTACCTGTACACGAACTGGAACGGCACCTACATGTATTACATGTTTGGTTCAAACAGCAACAGTTTTATGGGCAGCGATTTCGGCTCCTCGCTGACTTCTACCATCGGAAGCATCAGCAGAGCGGCAACCCGCCTGGCAAATCCTTCTTCGAGCAGCGGAGGCAGCGGCTTCGGAGGCGGTAGCTTCAGCGGAGGAGGCGGAGGCTTCGGCGGGGGCGGCGGCGGTGTCCGCTGACATTCCTACCAATCGACCTTAATTAACCGCAGAATCAAATCAAAAACAGCGCTGTCCGGTAATTTACCGGACGGCGCTGCTGCGTGTTCGGAAAAGAATTAATCAACTCTGCGTGCAATGTCCTTTTGCCGAATCATACTTCTGCTGGCAAAGTACGTAGCAAGGAAATAAGCTCCGTAGACAATCACAAGAATACAGGCTGTTCCGACAAGACTGCCGAGAATATCCGTGTTGTTTACGTCCATCATTGCCTGATTCACTACATGGATTCCCACAGCGGAATGGACGATTGCAAGAGACAGCGGCAACAGGAAGTACAAAGCGATTTGATGAAACAGAGCGCGGTTTATCATTTTTTCTTCCGTGCCGAGCTTGCGCAGAAGGCCGTAGCGCTCCGCATTGTCGGAAGCCTCCGAAAGCTGCTGCAAGGCCAGAACAGCCGCTGCAGCAATCAAAAACACTAGACCGATGTAAAGAGTGATATATGTGGCAGTCGTTTTTGAACCCGTATAAAAATCATAGATTTCTGACTTTAACAATACTCCGGTGTAGCATTTATCAGCTCCCTCAAATCTTGAGATAGTTTCCTTAAATTTGTGGCTGTCTGTTTCGGGTTTAAACTGAATGTTCAGAATCGTCTGTATGGGTTTCATCCCTTTGAGGTACGAATCCGGAAGGATGAGAGTTCCCCATTCCATGAAACCTTCGTCGCTGTCCATTTCAGATATTAGGGTGGAAAGTGGAGAGAGTTCTGTCCCGTTTATCGTAAGTTTTTTACCGGAGGATACGATACTCTGGTAGCATGGTAACAGGTCTTCTCTTGGGCAGTTTACTGCGTACTCATTTTCTTTGAGAACCAGTTCTTTCTTCCCTTTCAGCTTCAGAATCTTATTGAAGTCCGAGAGTGACATAGCCGTCATCGAAACGCCTTTCATATTGTTGGCGTAATAGTCGGCCAGCCTTTGCGGTAAGCTGCTTTCCGAAATCAATGCATCGTAAGGAATATCTTTTCGTACATATATATAAATTTGGCCATAGCTTTTTGCCCATTTATCAAGGTCAAAACCGGCCGCTTTCAAATTTGCTGTAATATCGAGATTCTCTTCTTTTGCAGTTTCATGTTTGGTCGATTCCGCCTCATCTCCAAAGAAGATTTGAGAATATCCTTCGGAAACGTAAGTCAGTGAGGCATCGAAAGGTGTGGCTACATCTAGGTTACGGTTGATAATCCGCGTTAGGCTTAGACCGGTGGAAATTGTTCCAATGGTGATGAGCAGCATGATACAGATGACGGAAACGGAAACAAACGTCGAGTTAATTTTGGAGTTAAACTGCCGCAGCACGAACATATTGAGACCTTTGAAATACAGCTTTTTGTTCGATTGCGTGACACGGAGCAGAAAGCCGGAAAGCGAAAGAAAGAACAACAGCGTTCCCACGATGCCTAAAATCAGGCAAGAAATAAACTGCGGCGAAATTTGAAGCATTCCGTAAGTTTCAACAAGGTAATATGCGGTTCCGAGGCAGACGACAGAAACGATGAAAATGACGACCGAAACCCAGAGACGCCGAATATGCAGCTTCTCGTTTTTATGGGCAGCACTTAGCAGGTCAATGAGATTCAGCTTAGAAACGGAAACCGTGTTGAATAGCATGACCACAAGGAAGATGACGCCGAAATACACAAGCGTTTTCCAGAGGGCTTCGCTGGAAAAAGTGAAGATGAATTTTGAGAGGTTCACTTCAAACAGTTTGGCGGTCAGTATGGACATTCCCTGTGAGAGAAAGACACCTAAAACAAGGCCGACGGCGAGGGAAATCAGGCCGATAAGCAGCGTTTCCACAATAATAATGATGGAAATTTTGCCCTTCGGCATACCCAGCGTCATATAGATGCCGAGCTCCATTTTGCGGCGTTTCATCAGAAAGCCGTTGGCATAAACGATCAAAAAGCCGAGCACAACGGAGATGAACACGGAAACATAACCGATGATTTCCGTTAGAGTTTGCAATACCTGCTTTTGCGAAGAACTGAGCTGCAGCATGGCAGTCTGCGAGTCAATGGAATTGAACATATAAAAAAGACACACGCCGAACATCAATGTCAGAAAATATACCGTGTAGTCTTTCATACTCTTGGTGACGTTTTTAACGGCGAGTTTATAAAACATTGCTGTTGTCGCCCCCCAAAAGCGTCTGCACCTCAATGATGCGGCCGAAGAACTGCTTGCGGGAATCCTGTCCGCGGACAATCTCATCAAAAATCTTACCGTCGCGCAGGAACAGAATACGGCTGCAGTAGCTTGCCGTAAAGGCATCGTGCGTTACCATCAGGATAGTCGCCTGCAGGTCGCTGTTCAAAGTTTCAAGGCTTTCCAGCAGCATGCGGGAAGATTTCGAGTCCAGCGAGCCGGTCGGCTCGTCGGCGAGAATCAACGAGGGCTTTGTGACAATGGCTCGTGCGCAGGCAACACGCTGCTTCTGCCCGCCGGAGATTTCGTACGGGTATTTTTGCAGAATGTCCCCGATTTCCAGCTCATCAGCCACACGCCTCACGCGGGAGTCGATTTCCGACGAAGGTGTTCCGATGATTGTGAGCGCCAGCGCGATGTTTTCATACGCGGTAAGGGTATCAAGCAAGTTGAAATCTTGGAAAATGAAGCCGAGCTTCGTGCGGCGGAACTGGGAAAGTTGTTTCGATTTCAGCGCGGTGATGTCGGTGCCTTCCAGAAAGATATGTCCGGAAGTTGCGGCGTCAATGGTGGAAAGGCAGTTCAGTAATGTCGTTTTTCCGCTTCCGGAAGCGCCCATGATGCCGAGAAATTCACCTTTTCGCACTTCAAAACTGATGTCGTCCACGGCTTTCGTGATGTTGCCGCGTGTTCCGTAATATTTTTCAAGATGTTCTACCTTTAAAATCTGTTCCATTTTCATGCCCCTTTCTTTGGCCCCATCATACCCTTTTTCCGCAGTGTGTACCATCGAATTCCCTTACAAATGCCTTACAAAATTGTAAGAAAACAAAAAGCCCGGAACCGATTTAAGTTCCGGGCGGCGATGTTAATGCGAATACATGCTGCTCACGGGGAAAACAATAGAAATAACGGTTCCACTGCCTTCCTCGGAATCCACGGATATGGAAAGCCCCATTTTGTCGCAGAGCTGTTTGCACAGGTAAAGCCCGAGCCCTGTGGATTTTGCAGACGTGAGGCGCCCATTATCCCCTGTGAATCCCTTGTCAAAAATGCGCGGCAGGTCTTTCTGCGGAATACCGATACCGTTGTCGGTAACCGTCAGTGTGACGCTGTTTTTCCTACCGATGCCGGAAAAGCGGACTACCGGGTCCTTTCTGCGGTATTTTACGGAGTTGTTGAGCAGCTGGGTGAGAATGAATTCCATCCATTTCGCATCGGTCATCACGGGCAGGTCGAGCGAATCCGTTTTGATTTTCACTCCGTTTGCAATCAGCAGAGGATACCCCTGTCCGCGTTTTGTAATCAGGTAATCTTTCAGCCCGAGGTCCTCGAGCTTTTTGCGCAGCCGGTTTACATTCACGGTTAGCGTGTTGTCGTCCACAAATTCATCGGTCTGCCAGAGCGCATTCATCAGTTCCGCGCGGGTTACAATCTGACCGCGCTTGCTGATGAGCATGTGCAGAATCTTCATTTCGTTTTTTGTCAGTTCCACGGTTTTATCCCCGCAGCGCGCCTCGCTGCGCGAAATATTCAGCTGCAGGCCCCGATGTTCGAGAATCTGCGGCGGTGCGGTAGGGTAGGCGCGCTTCATCACGGCGGCAATGCGGGCAAGCAGAATCTGCGTGTTGTATGGCTTTGTAATGAAGTCGTCCGCGCCGAGGTTCATGCTGATTAGCTCGTCGGCGTCGCTGTCACGGCTCGTCACGATAATCACGGGAATCTGAGAACGCCGGCGCAGTTCCCGGCAGATGCAGTAGCCGTCGCAGACGGGCAGGTTAATATCAAGCAGGACAAGCTGAGGCGCAGCCTGCAAAATAACATCCGCCATGTGCGCGTAATCGTCCGAAGTAATACATTCATAGCCATATCGGTTCAGCAGAAGCGAAAGCTCGCTGCGGATGGCTGCATCATCTTCCACAAGAAACACGGTCGGCATGTTTTTCACTCCTTTGTCTACGGTTATTTTACGCTTTTCCGCTCTCCAAAGCAATTTTTGTGCATTAAGAAAAATTATCCAAAATTCATTCTGTAATGAATAACTGAATTTGTTTTGGGAATGCTATTGACAAAGTTAATATTATATAATATAGTTTCTAACATAATATAGTTTCTAACACTAGATAATAAAGTAATGATTAACAGAAATAGATAGAGAGCGGGTGTGAAGGATGATTAACTCCGTCTGCATTTTCGGCGATTCCGTGGCGAAAGGAGTTGTGCTTGACAGCAGTTCAAAAAAATATGTCATCCTGCGGGATAGCTTTGTAAACCGCGTTCAGGCGGAGAAACATTTTGCGGTCAAGAATTATTCCCACTTCGGCAGCACCATTGTGAAAGGGCAGAGAACGCTTGCGAAGCATATCGGCGAGCTGAAAGATTTCGATTATGTGGCGCTGGAATACGGCGGGAACGACAGCGACTTCAACTGGCCAGAAGTCTCCGAAGCCCCGCAGGATAATCACCTTCCCAAAACGCCGATTTCCCTCTTTGAGCAGGCGTACCTGCAAATGGTTCGCGATGTGAGAAATGCGGGCAGCAGGCCGGTGATTCTCTCTTTGCCGCCGATTGACGCGAAACGCTATTTCGCGTGGATTTCCCGCGGATTGAATGCCCAAAATATCCTGAGCTGGCTCGGCGATGTGGAGCGAATTTACCGCTGGCATGAGATGTATAACGTAGCGGTGATGCGTGTCGCCGTCAAAGCCGGCGTACCGCTTATTGACATCAGCAGCGCGTTCCTGGAAACGTGCCATTACCAGAAACTGATTTGTGAGGACGGAATTCACCCGAACGAGCAGGGCCATGCGCTGATCGCCCGAATCATTGAAGAAGAAGTCAGCAGGAACCGTCTGCTGGCAGGTTGAAGAAAAGCCTTCGGAAAATTTCCGAAGGCTTTTTTCATCGAAAAAACGGGCAGGGATTTCCCTGCCCGTATTATGGTTTTACGGTTTGAGAATACGTGCGCGGATGATTTCCGGCAGGGCTTCCAGATGGGCTCCGGTCTCTTCGGAAACCGCGCCGGTGACATCGAGAATGGTGTAGGCGTAATCTTTCTTCGCCTTACTCTGCATATCCTCAATGTTGATGCCGGCTTGGGCGAGCAAACCAGAAAGCCTGCTGATGGTGTTCGGAATATTGCGGTGAATGAGGCAAATGCGGGTGCATCCGCTGCGCGGCATGGAAACCGCGGGCATATTGACGGAGTTGTGGATGTTGCCGTTTTCGAGGTATTCAATCAGCTCAGAAGCGGCCATGCAAGCGCAGTTGTCTTCCGATTCCGGCGTAGAAGCGCCGAGGTGCGGAACCGCAATCACGTTTTCTTCCCCGAGAAGTGCATCATCGAGGAAGTCGGTGGCATAGCGTGCAATCTTGCCGGAATGCAGACCGTCCAAAATTGCCTTCGTGTCAGCAAGCTCGCCGCGTGCGAAGTTCAGAAGGCGAACGCCGTCTTTCATCTTAGCGATGGATTCGGCGCAGAAAGTGTTCTTGGTTTCCGGCACAAGCGGAACGTGAATGGTGATATAGTCGCAGTTTGCGTAGATTTCATCCAGCGAACGGGCATGCTTGATGGCGCGGGAAAGTCTCCACGCCGCGTCCACCGAAAGATATGGATCGTAGCCGTAAACTTCCATGCCGAGCGAGTGCGCCGCATTAGCAACGAGAGCGCCGATGGCACCGAGGCCAATGACGCCGAGCGTCTTGCCTGCGATTTCCGGCCCGACGAACTGGCTTTTTCCTTTTTCAGCCAGCTTTGCAACGTCGCCGGTTCCCTTCAGCGTCTTTGCCCATTCAATGGCGGGGACAATCTTGCGCGAAGAAAGCAGCAGCATGGCAATGACGAGTTCTTTCACGGCGTTTGCGTTTGCACCGGGCGTGTTGAACACGGCAATTCCGTTTTCGGTGCATTTGTCAAGCGGAATGTTATTTACGCCTGCACCCGCGCGCGCAATGGCGAGCAGGCTTTTCGGAAACTCCATCTCGTGCATCGAAGCGGAGCGGACCATAATGGCGTCATAATCTTCAACATCGGTGCCGACCGTGTACCCTTCGCCGAATTTTGCGAGGCCGGCGGGCGAGATTTTATTCAGGCATTTAATTTTGTACATTTCCATCGTACTCCCTTATCACCCTGCGCATTTATGCGTTTTCTTTTTCAAACTTAGCCATAAAGTCGACGAGCTTTTCAACGCCTTCTACCGGCATCGCGTTGTAAAGGGATGCACGCATACCGCCGACGGTGCGGTGGCCCTTGAGGTTGACGAAGCCGTTTTCCTCTGCGGCAGCAATGAACTTCTTGTCCATTGCTTCATCGCCCGTTACAAACGGAATGTTCATCAGCGAACGGTCTTCCTTCACAACGGTTCCGTGGAACAGCTTGGAGTTGTCGAGGAAATCGTAGAGAATACCGGCTTTTTTGCGGTTGATTTTCTCCATCTCTTCCAAACCGCCGATTGTGTTTTTCAGCCAGTCGAGAACAAGGCCGCACATATAAATGGAATAGCACGGCGGGGTGTTGAACATGGAGCCGTTGTCAGCGTGAGTCTTGTAGTTGAGCATGATGGGAGTAATGTCCATTGCCTTACCGATGAGGTCCTCACGGATGATGACAACCGTAAGACCCGCAGGGCCCATGTTTTTCTGTGCGCCGGCAAAGAGCAGTCCAAATTTCGTAACGTCAATCGGCTGGCTCAAAATGCAGGAGGAAACATCCGCTACAAGAGGCACATCTCCGGTTTCCGGCAGTGTATGATACATGGTTCCGTAGATTGTGTTGTTCATGCAGATGTAGAAATAATCGGCGTCCTTTGTGAATGTTGCGGGGTCTAGTTTCGGAATATAAGTGAAAGTTTTGTCTTTGGAAGATGCAACAACGTTGACCTCGCCATAGCGGGCAGCTTCCTTGTAGGCCTTGGTGGCCCACTGGCCGGTCAGAACATAATCGGCCTTCTTGCTGCGGCTCATCAGGTTCAGCGGAACCATGGCAAACTGCGTTGAGGCGCCGCCCTGAAGGAACAGAACTTTATAATTATCGGGGATATTCATCACGCTGCGGAGCAAACTCTCCACAGACTGGATGATGTCTTCAAAAATTTTAGATCGGTGAGACATCTCCATAACCGACTGTCCGCTGCCTTTATAGTCCAGCATTTCTTCCGCGGCACGGCGGAGGACAGGTTCAGGCAACATAGACGGGCCTGCAGAGAAGTTATAAACTCGTTTCATGATGTACCTCCTAATATAATTTTGAATTTTTAAGAATTAATAGTTTCATTATAGTGTTCCGATTTAGCAATGTCAATTGATGAAGAATAAGGATTTTCAAATGCTATTTTCATATTTTATGTTAAATTATTGTAAATGACAGGATAGGGGAAGTATGGTATAATTACCAAGGTGAGAAAAATGAATCGAAAATTTTCCCCGTGGCAGATTATCCTTTCTCTTGCAGCCGCCGCCGGAGCGATGTGGTTTCTGATTCCCTATGTCCTTTGCAGAATCCTGAACATCGGCAACGGGTGTGGCCTTGCCGTGTGTTTTGTGCTGATTGTGTTGGCGCTGTTCTGGAAAAATTTCAAAGAAGCGGCCAAGCATTCCCGTGGAGTAAAAATTGTCCTTCGCACCGTTGTGGCACTGCTGTGCGCCGGTGCTGCATGGACCGCCGCCATGACGGCTTGTATGCTCTCGGTTTCCTTCCAGACACCGCCGCCGGACGCTCCGGTCATTGTGCTTGGAAGCATGGTGCGCGGCGACGTGCCTAGTGCTGACCTGCAGTCGCGCATCGACACGGCTTCTGCCTACTTGAAAGAACACCCGCAGGCGAAATGCATCGCAAGCGGTGGGCAGGGCAAATATGAAAGCGTCACGGAAGCGTCCGCCATAAAAAACGCTCTCGTTGCAGACGGGATTGAGCCTTCCCGTATTTTGACGGAAGAAACGTCTACCAACACGCGCATGAATTTTGAGTATTCCCTGAAACTCGCAAAAGACAATGGCCTCGGCACAACATTTGCCGTCGTGACAGACGATTACCATGTATTCCGGGCCTGCTACACTGCGAAAAAAGTTGGAATTCAAGCTTACGCGGTTCCCGCCGAAACACCGTGGTATATTCTTTCTTCCTGCTGGTCGCGGGAAGTCCTCGCTTTGACAAAGTATCTGCTGCTGGGTTAAACATACTGAAGTTTATCGGAGGTAACATGAAACTGCTCATCCGTTCTGCCCGCATCATCGACCCGGCTTCCGGTGCCGATTTTCTCGGGGACATTCTGATTTCTGACGGAAAGATTGCGGAAATCGGCAGCGGCCTGCCGCTTCCCGAGGGTACACGCGAAATCAGCGCAGCCGGTTTGGTTGCGGCTCCGGGGCTTGTCGATATGCACGTTCATCTTCGCGACCCGGGCCAGACCGAAAAGGAAGATATCTTTTCCGGCTGCCGGGCGGCTGCGGCGGGCGGCGTGACGAGCCTTCTTTGCATGCCGAACACGGTTCCAGCCGTGGATTCCCCAGAAACAGTGCGCCAAATTCGGGAGAAGGCCAAAACGGCCGATGTGCACGTTTACGTCGCCGCGGCCATTTCCAAGGGCCTAGGAGGGAAAGAGCCGAGCGACTGGCGCGCCCTGCGCGAAGCCGGTGCCGTTGCGCTGAGCGATGACGGGCGTCCGGTGCTGAAATCTTCGCTTATGGCTGCGGCAATGAAAGCGGCACCGAAACTGGGCCTTGCTGTCTGTGCCCACTGCGAGGATCTTTCGCTTTCTTCGGGCGGCAAAATGAACGAAGGCGCAGTTTCAAAAGAACTCGGCGTCAAGGGCGTTCCCGCCGCCGCGGAGGACTGCGGCGCCGCGCGGGAGATTGCCCTTGCCGCGGCATACAATGTTCCGGTGCACATTTGCCATGTGAGCACGAAAAACTCCGTCGCCATGATTCGCGACGCGAAGCGGAGGGGTGTTCCGGTAACCGCGGAAACCGCCCCGCATTATTTTGCACTGACGGAGCAGGAGCTCCGAAAGCGCGATGCGGATTACCGCATGAGCCCGCCGCTTCGCACCGAAGAAGACAGGCTTGCCGTGTGCGAGGGGCTGCGCGACGGCACCATTGACGCAATCGCCACCGACCATGCGCCGCATACGCCGCAGGAAAAGGCGGATTTTCTCTTTGCTCCGAACGGAGCCATCGGCATGGAAACAAGCCTCGCGGCGGGCATTACCTTTTTGGTAGAACGCGGCGTGTTGACACTGCTGCAGCTTCTTCGGCTGATGACAATTTCGCCCGCTCGGATTCTCGGAATTCCCGCCGGTACTCTGCAAAAGGGAGTGGACGCGGATATTGTCTTATTTGACCCAAAGGAAAAGTGGACGGTCTGCCCGGAAAAACTGCACGGAAAAAGCCGCAATGCCGTGTTCAAAGGCCGTGAACTGGTCGGCCGCGTGAAACTGACGGTTTGCGGCGGCAGAATCGTTTATAATGGTATGAGCTGAAAGAGTCTTCGCTCCGCCGTGCGTTCGCACAGCGCGGGGCGGGGATTTGTTATATAACCCCGAATCTTGTGAAAAGGAGAATTCCCTAATGGCATTTGACAGGCTGATTGAGAAAATCGCTGAACTGCAGAACCCAACAGTCGTAGGTCTGGACCCGAAGCTTGAGTACATTCCGGAATCCGATCGCGAAAAGGCATTTGCCGAGCACGGATGCAATTTTGCCGGTGCCGCCGCCGCGATTCTGGAATTCAACAAACACATCATTGATGCGCTGGCGGATATTGTTCCTGCAGTCAAGCCGCAGTGTGCCTATTACGAGATGTACGGCTGGCAGGGTATGAAAGCGCTGGCGGAAACCATCTCTTATGCGAAGTCAAAAGGCCTGTTTGTCATTGTGGACGGAAAGCGCAACGATATCGGCACGACCATGCAGGCTTACGCATCTGCTTGGCTCGGCACGACGCAGGTCGGCGGCGAAGATATGGAAGCGTTCTGCGCCGATGCGCTCACGGTGAACGGCTATCTTGGCACAGACGGAATTCTCCCGCTGACGGAAGTCTGTAAGGCAAAAGACAAGGGAATTTTTGTCCTTGCCAAAACCTCGAACCCGTCATCCAGCGAACTTCAGGACCAGAGATTGGAAAGCGGCAAAACCCTTTATGAAGCGCTGGGCCTCTTCTGCGAAGAGTGGGGCAGCAAGGTGCCGGGCAAATACGGGTATTCCGGCGTCGGCGCCGTTGTAGGCGCGACATGGCCTATGCAGCTGCGCCAGCTTCGCGAAATCCTGCCGCACACGTTCTTCTTGGTACCGGGCTACGGCGCACAGGGCGGCGGCGCGGAAGATGTTGCCCCCGCGTTTGACAACAACGGCCTCGGCGCTGTTATCAACGCATCCCGCTCCATTCTGTGTGCGTGGAAGAAGCAGGGTGCACCGCAGGAAGAGTACGCCGACTGCGCGCGGAAAGAGGCAATTCTCATGCGCAACGAAATTCTCAGGCAGGTGGGTGAGATTCGCCTGTGAAAAAATATGACGTGCGTTCCTGCACGATTCTTCGGAAAGAAAAGCTGACACAGGACGTTTACGATTTTACCGTAGAGGCCGGCCCGCTTGCCGACGCCGCACAGCCGGGGCAGTTTGCGCAGATTGCCGTGCCGGGCAAGACGCTGCGCCGCCCCATTTCCGTCTGTGAAATTGACCGAGCAAGGCATACGCTCCGCTTCGTGTTTCAGGTGCGCGGCGAAGGGACGAGGATTCTTGCCGGCTTTGAGCCCGGTGAAGCGCTGGACATTCTGGCACCGCTCGGGAAGGGCTACGACCTCGGTGACACAAACCGCCGCGTGATTTTTGTGGGCGGGGGCATCGGGCTGCCGCCTTTGCTTGCGGCGGCGCAGCCTTTCGGGAAAAATGCCATTCTCGTGGCCGGCTTTCGCACGAAAAGCGCGGTGATCCTGAAAGAAGATTTTGAAGCTGCCGGATGCCGAGTGCTTCTTGCTACGGATGACGGTTCACTCGGTCGCCGCGGCAATGCGGCGGAGCTTATGCAGGGCCTCGAATTCGATGAGATTTTTGCCTGCGGGCCGCTGCCGATGCTCCGTGCCGTCTGCCGCATCGCGGAAGAGCGAGGAGTGCCCTGCCAAGTGTCGCTCGAAGAGCGCATGGCCTGCGGAATCGGTGCATGCCTCGGCTGCGCGGTAAAGCTGCGCGGCCCGGACGGCGAGGAGCATTACGGCCATGTCTGCAAAGACGGCCCGGTGTTCCGGAGCACGCAGTTGTTCCTTACTTAGCTAAGCACAATCCAACAGAAACGGAGTATTGCTATGGCAAATCTGAACGTTACCATCGCGGGCGTGGAATTTCAAAATCCGGTTATCGCGGCTTCGGGAACCGTCGGCTTTGGACGCGAATTTTCGGAATTCTACCCGCTTTCGGTTTTCGGAGGAATCTCCTGCAAGGGTATTACCTTAAAAGAAAGACCAGGCAACCCGCCGCCGCGCATCGCGGAAACGCCGGGCGGAATGCTCAATTCCGTCGGTCTGCAGAACCCGGGTGTGGAGCATTTCATCAAAGAAGACCTGCCGTGGCTGCGGCAGCAGGGAACCGTTGTGATTGCGAACATCGCGGGCAACACGCCGGAGGATTACTGCGCGATGGCCGAGAAACTTTCCGATTCATCGGTCGATATGATTGAACTCAACATCTCCTGCCCGAACGTAAAGCAGGGCGGCGTGCAGTTCGGCACGACCTGTGCCGGCGTGGAAGGGATAACCGCTGCGGTGCGGAAACACTGCCGCAAGCCGCTGATGGTGAAGCTTTCGCCAAATGTGGCGGATATCGGCGAGATGGCTGCTGCGGCGGAGAGCGCTGGAGCCGACGCCATTTCCATGATTAACACCCTCACTGGCATGCGCATTGACATTAAGACCCGCCGCCCGATTCTGCGGAATAACACAGGCGGCCTTTCCGGCCCGGCTGTATTTCCGGTTGCGGTTCGCATGGTGCGGCAGGCATATAAGAGGGTGAAAATCCCGATTGTCGGCATGGGCGGCGTGAGCACATGGAGCGACGCCGTGGAGATGATGCTTGCAGGCGCGTCTGCCGTGCAAATCGGCACCGTTTTGTTCCGCGACCCATACGCACCGGTAAAAATCGTGGAAGGTCTGGAGCAATACCTCAAGGAAAACAAGATTGCAAGTGTTACGGAGTTGACGGGAGGGATGGAAGAATGGTAGAGAAAAACGAATCCTGCCCTTGCCCGCGCAAAAATTGTGTCCGCCACGGAAACTGCCAAGAATGTAGAAAACATCATGCCATGAGTCACAGCGAAACAAGCTGTGAAAGAATCCAGAGAAAGAAGTCGAAAAAATGACAACCATTTATTTTGTAAGGCACTGTGAAGCAGAAGGAAATACGAAAGGCATCCTGCAGGGGCGATCGGACTGTGATATCAGCGGCAACAGCGCAAAGCAGCTGGAGCTTGTGAGCCTCCGCCTGAGGAATGTGCCGTTTGCTGCAATCTACTCCAGCCCGCTGCAGCGCGCCTTTAAGACAGCGCAGGCCATTAACCGCTACCACGGGCTTGAAATCATAAAAAACGAAGGCCTCGTCGAAATCGACATGGGTGATTGGGAGGGCCGTTCGTGGGCCGACATTGAAGCGGAAGGCCCCGAGATGCTGCGTGTCTGGAACGAGAATCCCGGCGATTTTCAGGCTCCCGGCGGCGAAGCAATTGCCCATGTGTGCGAGCGTATGTGGCAGACAGCGCTTGAAATCGCGAAAGCAAACGACGGCAAAACAGTCTGCGCCGTATCGCACGGCTGCGCAATCCGCTCGCTGCTTTGCCGAGCGCTCGGCAAACCGCTGAGCGAGATGGGGGAAATCCCATGGTGTGACAACACCGCCGTTACCGTCATCGAGTTTGAGAATGGCAAGGCGAATGTCGTCCGCATGAACGACGCTTCGCATATTCCGCCGGAGCTTTCCGTTTACCGCCGCCCTTTGAAAGACGGGAAAGTACGCATGATAAAGGATGTGGCGCCATGAGAATTCTTGCGGTTGACCTTGGCAAGGCACGAACCGGCCTCGCCGTCTGCGACGAACAGGAAATCCTCGCTTCGCCCCTTTGCGTTGTGGAGGAATGGAACCGCCAGAAGCTTCTTGAACGGGTAACCGAAGAAGCAAAGCGCCTCGGGGTCGGCAGAATCGTAGTCGGGTTGCCGCGCAACATGGACGGTTCCGAGGGAGAAAGTGCGCAGAACGCCCGCGCTTTTGCCCAAAGCCTGCAGGAATATTCTAAGATTCCTGTTGTCATGCAGGATGAGCGCGGCACAACCATTACGGCTCATAACTATCTGAACGATACCAACACGCGAGGAAAGAAGCGCAAGGCTGTGGTAGACGCCGTCGCTGCGACCGTGATTCTGCAGGATTATCTGCTGCTTCGGCGTAATGGACATGCGCCGTGACGCTTTTTGGGGGAGAGGGGAATGGGAACATGATTCGCAATGTGGTTTTTGACATGGGAAGAGTCTTGTTTACTTACGAACCGGAAAAATTCGTAAGAAAATATTGCCCCAAAGAAGCAGATGCCGAACTGGTCAATCGGGAGCTGTTCGGTGCGGAAGAATGGGAACTGACGGACCGCGGAATTATAACGGAAGAGGAATATCTTGCGCTGGTTCTCAGTCGGGTGCCGCAGCGCCTTCACGAGGTCACGCGTTGGCTTTACGAGCATTGGGACGAAATGCCGCAGCCTCTGCCCGACATGGAAGAGCTGGTCAGCTCGCTCAAGTCAAACGGCTACGGCATTTATCTTCTTTCCAACATGAGTCCCCGGTTTTACCGCTTTTACCGCCGCATCCCGGCCATGAAGTATTTTGACGGCATGATTGTTTCCTCTGATGTCCGGCAGCTGAAACCGGAACCCGATATCTACCGCTCGCTGTTTGAGCGGTTTCGCCTTAAGCCGGAGGAGTGCTTCTTTATCGATGACCGCGAAGAAAATATCCGGGCAGGCGAAGCACTCGGCATGAAGGGTTTTGTTTTTGAAATGGATATCGAAGCACTTAAGGACGCGCTCCGCAAGGAGAATATAAAAATATAAGGAGAAAAAGTATGCGGGAGGAAGAATTTGTAAAGGCGCTTTTGGCAGAAGGACGGGCGGATGCCATTCCGGAGGAATATGACTGGTACACACCGCTGATTGGAGATTGGGATTTCGATTACTGGGATTCCTTCGGTGTAGCGAACCCTTCGGAAAAGCGCCATGTAAAAGGCGAATGGCTGTTCCGCCGCGTTTTAGAGGGGACAGGCATTGAGGATCTCTTCATCTGCCCGTTGCGTACGACACGCGATACAGATCCCCAGCCGGATGCGGAGTACGGTGTAGCGCTCCGAATGTTCAATGCGGAGAAAAAATGCTATGACATGGTTTATGCGTGCAAGCAATATATGAAGCGGCTCGAAATCCATAAGGTCGCGGAGAAGATTGAGTGCCATGTGGTAGGAGAACAGGAAAAGTGGGTGTTTTCCGATATTACGGAAAACACGTTCCATTGGTGCAACATGACCCTAGCAGAAGACGGAAACTGGAAGGTCAATAGCGAGATTTTTGCAAAGCGAAAGGTAAACGAATAAATAAAAAGCGGCGGCAGAGTGATCTCTGCCGCCGCTTTTGCTTCATAGCAACTTAAAAAGCAAATACGTTCAGGCCGGTTGCCGAGTCGATTTTGCGCCCGATTACCGCAGGAATTGTATGAATAAAGATTTCGCCCGTCCCGCTGACGACAGCCTCGTTCAGGTGGCCGCCGAAAACTTGGCCGTCTTGGTTTGCAAAGGCTGCATGCAGGTGGAGGTAAACCTCTCCGTCCTTCTGGGTTACATCCCCAAGCAGGGAGGTCAATTCCATTTCACCGTCGAAGGTGTTGGAGTAATATTTCTGCTCCGAAACACGGTACAGTCCTACCACCGCATGGTCAACGGCGCCGATGCCGGAAATGCTTCCGAGCGTGATGTGTTCTTTTTCGCAAACCGAATTGATGCAGGCTAAGATTTCTTCGCCGCGGTCAACGCGGAGTGCAACAGTGTCTCCGAATTTTCTGTATTCCATTTTATACTTGCTCCTTTTCGATACAATTTACCGGATTTCCGGTTCCGTAAAATTGCAGAGGAAGAACCGCTAATCTTTGCTGTGAAGGTCGGAAAGGCCGAGGTCGTCGTGCATCAGGGAACCGGTCGTTACGGAACTGCTTCCGAATTTCTCACGGATGCTGTCAAGCGCGGACTCCAATTGTTCCTGACGTTCCCGTGCGTAGGTATCGTCCGGCGAGAACAGGCAAAGCTGTTCACCGGATGCGTCGTCCGGCACGAGATTTGTGCCCGAAACAGCGAGCATGCGGATGGGTGCATTCATGTTCCAGCAGGAACGAACCAGTTCCATTGCCGCCTCGGTCAGCTCTGTGGCAAGGTGGGTGGGGACGCTCAGGGTCTTCTGCCGTGAGATTGTCTTCAGATCCGGATTTTTAATTCCAACCTGCACAACCCAGCATTTCAGCTTTTTCCTGCGCAGGCGCTCCGCAACGCTTTCGCAAATGGCGCGCAGACCGCGACGGATATCCTCTTCGCCGGAAATGTCGCGGCGGAAGGTCACGCTGTTGCCTACGCTTTTTACTTCGCGCACGTCGCGGTAGTCATGCACCGGTTCGTCGTCCAGTCCGTTTGCGTAGTTGTAAAGCATGGCACCGGCCTTGCCGAACTTTTTTTCGAGCACGTCGCGGTCGGTTCCAGCTAACTCGCCAATGGTGTGGATTCCCATTGAGGCGAGCGCTTGCGTCATTCGCCTTCCGCAGAACATCAGCGAATTCACGGGGAGTGGGAAAACAATCTCCCGGTAGTTTTCCCGGCTGATGACCGTTGTGGCGTCCGGCTTTTTATAGTCGCTTCCCAGTTTCGCGAAAATCTTGTTAAACGAAACGCCGACGGAGATTGTCAAGCCGGTTTCCCGGCGAACGACATCCCGAAGAGTGTCGGCAATTGTCTTGCCGTCGCCGAACAGCATGCGGCTGCCGGTTACGTCAAGCCAGCTTTCGTCAATGCTGAACGGTTCCACAAGGTCGGTGTACCGCCGGTAGATTTCGTTGATTTGCTGCGAGTATTTCCGGTATTCCGAAAAATGCGTTCCGGTAAGAACCAGCTCGGGGCATTTGCGCTTTGCCTGCCAAATTGTTTCGGCGGTTTGTACGCCGTATTTTTTGGCAAGCTCGTTTTTAGCAAGGATGATGCCGTGGCGGCGTTCCGGGTCGCCGCAGACAGCCATGGGCACCTTTGCAAGCTCCGGCTGGAGCAGACATTCCACAGAGGCAAAAAAAGAATTGCAATCGCAGTGCAGAATGGTTCTGTCCATGCAGATTCATCCTCCGCTCATGGATTATCTTCATTATAACGCTTCTGTGCGGAAATTTGAATGAAAAAACTTCCGCACAAGACGGAAGTTTCATGCAGGCATAAAAAACGCCGAACCTATGTGTCACAAGGTTCGGGCAAATAGCTTCAATCAAAAATCAAACAGGGAACAACCTGAAAAGGAAGGTGAATCCCATGCCGAGAAGAATGGTGACCGGGAAAGTAACGAACCAAGCGGTTACGATGCTCTTTGCGGTAGACCAGTTGACGGCCGAAAGACGTTTTGCGGAGCCGACGCCCATGATGGACGAGGAGATAACGTGTGTGGTGCTCACCGGTGCGCCGATTGCCGTCATAACCTGAATGACAGCCGCCGCGGAGGTTTCGGCAGCGAAGCCTTCCACCGGCTGCAGCTTAATCATGTTCATGCCGACGGTTTTGATGATGCGCCATCCGCCCATGGAAGTTCCGAGTGCCATAGCTGTGGCACAGACAATTTTGACCCAGAGCGGAACGCCGGTGTCGGCAGAGATGACACCACCGCTCACGAGAGCCATGGTGATGATGCCCATTGTTTTCTGAGCATCGTTGCTGCCGTGGGAGTAAGCCATCAGCGCAGCGGATGCAATTTGCAGCTTGGAAAACCAATGCTTTACATTCTCCTGCTTGGCGTTGCGGAGGAAGAAATAAAGCAGCTTCATGAAAAGGAAACCGATGACAATACCAATGAGCGGTGAGGTAAAGAGCGGGATGATAACCTTGTCCAAAATATTGATCCAGTTAATGGTTTTCAGGCTCCATGTCTGCACAACTGCGGCGCCGACAAGGCTGCCGATGAGTGCGTGGGATGAGCTGCTTGGAAGGGCAATATACCAAGTGAACAGGTTCCAAACAATAGCTCCGCAGAGTGCGGCGGCAATGACATAAGAAGGAAGGACTTCGTTGACGATGCCGGAAGCGATGGTTTCCGCAACTTTGGCACTCACAAGTGCGCCGACGAAGTTTAAACCGGCAGACATCATTGTGGCTGTGCGCGGGGTAAGAACACGCGTTGAAACCGAAGTAGCAATAGAGTTTGCGGTATCGTGGAAACCGTTGATGAAGTCAAACGCTACAGAGAGAAGAACTACGAGTACCAGCATTACAGTTGACATGTTTGGAATACGATCCTTTCCGCGCCCAGCGCCTTTGAAAAATATCATTAAGATATTTTCGTGAAACCGATTCTGATAAAATTCCCTTTATTTCTATGGAAAAACTTTTATGAAAAAGTAACTTTTTTGCCATCAACCGAGTTTAAAGTATATTGTTTTTTTCGTTGACTGTCAATGTAGCGGTCGGAAATATTAGTTTACGTCTATGTAGAAAACAGATTGCATTTGAAAGCATTTTTGAGTTAAAATGAAAATACTCTGCGCTTACGCCGCAGTTAGGTTAACCCAGCAAAATTGCCGGGAATTCATCCGCCGGAATGATTCGGTTGGGTTTGAGGAAGGCTAAAAAAAGCCTCTGAAAAATAAGCAGGAATGATTGGGAAAGGAAATTTTTTGTGGCAAAATCATCAGAAAGAAAAACAGCAAAAACAGCTTCAAGCAGGTGGATTGTTCTACTGATTACCGCAGTTGCGACTTTTATGTCGACACTTGACAGCAGCATTGTGAATGTTGCGCTTCCGGAGATGGCAAAAGAACTCGGGGTAGGAACCGGCGCAATCGCCTGGGTTGTGAGTGCTTACCTTATTACAATTACCGTCTGCGTGCTCCTGTTCGGCCGTTTGGGAGATATTCGCGGCCAGGGCAAAATTTTCCGATTTGGACTTGTGGTTTTTACCGCTGGCTCTTTGCTTTGCGGTTTTTCCCATAACTTCACGTTTCTTCTCGCGGCCCGCTGTGTTCAGGCAGTGGGCGCGGGCGCGACCATGGCAAACAGCCAAGGCATCATTACACGCACTTTTCCGCAGGAGGAGCGCGGCCGTGCGCTCGGCATCAACGGCGCATTTGTGGCGCTCGGCCTCCTTGCCGGGCCGGCACTCGGCGGGTTCATCATGACGGCTGCAAGCTGGGAGTATCTGTTCTGGATCAATGTTCCCATCGGCATTGCGGCGTTTCTCGCAAACCTTCAGTTCTCCGGACCAGAGGATACCCGCAGCGAGGAACACCTTGACCTGAAGGGTTTTCTTTTTTTCACGCTCTGCATGGTGCCGCTGTTCATCGCACTGGAGTACGGGCAGACAGTAGGATATGACAGCCCGATGATTCTGATATGCTTTTTGCTCGCCGCCGTTTCAGGCGCCGCGTTCTATATCGCCGAGCGTCGCTGTGAACAGCCGGTCCTCGATTTCGACATTTTTCGTAATGTCTGGTTTTCCATCAGCATTTTCTGCGCCTTTACATCGTTCGTGGCGCTTTCTTGCTCCAATATCATTCTGCCGTTCTATTTGCAGAATGCCCTTGCCATGAGCCCGGGTCAGGCAAGCCTTTACATGACGATTTATCCGCTGATTCTGGCGCTCGTCGCGCCGCTGAGCGGGTATCTTTCCGACAAATTCGGGCCAGAAACACTTACGCTGGTAGGCCTTGTGCTCACGAGTCTCGGCCTGTTCCTGATGTCATGGCTCCGTGAAAATCCTGCGCCTTGGGTGCTCATTCTGTTCATCGGCACCATGTCGGTTGGCAACGGTTTGTTTCAGTCGCCGAACAATTCCCTCGTGATGTCGATGGTCCCGAAAGAAAAGCTCGGCGTGGGCGGAAGTGTAAATGCTTTGGTGCGCAACCTCGGCATGGTGGTCGGCATCGCGGTTTCCACAAGCATCCTTTACAGCGGCATGAGCGCAAAAATCGGACACCGCGTAACCGGCTATGTGGAAGGGCGTAACGACGCGTTTTTCTACGGAATGCGCCTGGCATACATTACGGCTGCTTGCATTTGCTTTGTGGGCGCAGTCATTACAGGCATCCGAATGATCCGTTTCCGCAAGAAAAAGCAGCAGAACGGGTAACTCTTGGATCCCTTGTTTTGCCCCTTTGCGTGAGACGGCGCGCGACTTTCAGCAATGAACCAACCGCATCCCTTCTTCGACGCAAATTCCAAAGGAATCGGAACAGCTCCTTCTTCGCTATGAAAAGTAGACCCGCGGCGAGAATTCGCGAAAGCGTGTGAAAAAGAAAAACGGGCGCTTCTAGCGCCCGATAACATGCGGTATGAATACGTTGTCGAGATATTCTCGACCGGCTTCCTATTAATATTTTCTCCATACCATCTTATTGACGATTCCGGTATAGCTTTGGATAATCTTAACCACTTTTGTGGAGACATTCTCCTCAACATAATCGGGGACAGGAATTCCAAAATCGCCTCTTTGGTTCATTTTCACGGCGATATCCACAGCCTGAAGCAAAGAATTTTCGTCAATGCCCGCCAGAACGAAACAGCCCTTGTCTAGCGCTTCAGGGCGTTCTGTGCTGGTTCGGATACATATAGCGGGGAAGGGATGACCGACGGAGGTAAAGAAACTGCTTTCTTCCGGCAATGTGCCGCTGTCCGAAACAACGGCGAAAGCATTCATCTGCAAGCAGTTATAATCATGGAAACCAAGAGGTTCATGCTGAATCACACGCTTGTCCAGCTGAAAACCACTGGCCTGCAGACGCTTTTTGGAACGAGGATGGCAGGAATAGAGAATTGGCATATCGTATTTCTCTGCCAGTTTGTTGATGGCATTGAACAAAGACAGAAAGTTCTTTTCTGTGTCAATATTCTCCTCCCGGTGTGCGGAAAGCAATATATAGGAGCCTTTTTTCAGTCCCAAGCGTTGAAGCACATCGGAGTTCTCAATCTGTTTCAAGTTTTGGTGCAAAACTTCCGCCATGGGGGAGCCGGTTACGTAAGTGCGCTCACGCGGAAGGCCACATTCCGCCAGATAGCGGCGCGCATGTTCTGAGTAGGCCAAGTTGACGTCGGAGATGATATCAACAATGCGGCGATTCGTTTCCTCCGGCAGGCACTCATCCTTGCAGCGATTGCCTGCTTCCATGTGGAAGATCGGAATATGGAGACGCTTGGCGGCAATTGCCGACAAACAGCTGTTTGTATCACCGAGGATAAGGAGCGCGTCCGGCTTCGTTTGTGCCATGAGTTTGTAACTGCAATTAATAATGTTGCCTATCGTGGAGCCTAGATCGTCGCCTACTGCGT
Source organism: Thermocaproicibacter melissae (assembly GCF_024498295.1). NCBI lineage: Bacteria > Bacillati > Bacillota > Clostridia > Eubacteriales > Oscillospiraceae > Thermocaproicibacter > Thermocaproicibacter melissae. The sequence continues at coordinate 54,233 of NZ_CP101827.1, read as the reverse complement.
CCATATAGACTTCCGGATCCTTGAGGCGCAGATCGCGGAAAAAGATTCCATTCAGATTATAGTCATAATTTTGCCCAGTATGTGCCAGAATGCAGTCGAAATAAGTGCGGCATTTGTTGATGACGGCAGACAGACGGATGATTTCCGGTCGTGTTCCCACGATAATCAAAAGCTTCAGACGGCCATCCTGCGCAAACTTCACATCAGAATAATCTAATTTCATTTTTTATTAGCTCCCATTAAACTTCTTGGAAAAAGGTATCAGGTTTGCTGGCGTCAAATGGCTCATCGGCCCATATAAGGGTAACGAGATCTTCGCTTTGCGACAGATTGACGATGTTGTGTGTATAGCCCGGAATCATTTCAACCACCTGCAAATGGTCTCCGGAGACGCGGAACTGCTCAACGGGATACGGACTGCCGTCTTGCTGGCGACCGATCCGGCGCAACTGAATCAATGCCTCACCATGAACGACGACGAATTTTTCGTTTTTCGAGTGATGCCAGTGGTTGCCTTTTGTAATACCTGGGCGTGAGATATTGACGGAAAATTGCCCCCGATCGGCAGTGCGAAGAATTTCCGTAAAGCTGCCTCGCGAATCACAATGCATCTTCAAATCATAAATGAATTTGGAAGGTGGAAGATAGCTTAGATACGTGGCGTACAGTTTTCTCGTCAGCTCATCGTCTAGCTGCGGTACGCCCAGCGTTTCTCTCAGTTTTGGGAAAGAACGGATGGTATCAGCAATAAAACCTAATGTTGTATGGTAATGTACGGGAACAACGCAGTACCCGTCCGGCTGGCGGTTTGCTTTGCCCTGAAGTGCGCGGATCATCTCTTCTATAATATCATCAATGTAAACGACATCCATCTCAACGGAAGGGTCGTTTACATGGATGGGAAGGTCGTTAGCTATGTTGTAACAGAAGGTAGCAATAGCCGAATTGTAGTTGGGACGGCACCACTTACCAAATACGTTGGGGAACCGATAAACGAATACTGGAGCACCGGTCTGGCGGCTGTATTCAAAAAACAGCTCCTCTCCTGCCTTTTTACTTTTTCCGTATTCGCTGCCCGCATACCGGCCTTTCAAAGAAGCCTGAATAGAACTTGCAAACATCACAGGACAAGTATTGCCGTGTGCTTTCAACATTTCGAGTAGTGTGTTTGCGAACCCGAAATTCCCCTTCATGAACTCACTGTTATCTTTTGGACGGTTGACACCAGCCAGATTAAATACAAAATCACAATCAGCACAACACTGATTCAGTTCATTCAGGTCATTATTGATATCATAGGCATACAGCGTTAATTCCGACGGATCACAAATTGCGTGATCCTCGCGCTGATCATGTCCCAACTTAATCTCATTGAGAGCAGACAACAGATTTCGCCCGATAAATCCACCGGCACCGGTGATCAGAATTTTCATGTCATCTGGCCTCCCATGCAGCCAATTCATCTTGAATGTACTTAATCGTAAGGAGCTTTTGCTTTACCTGTTCCACATCCAGTATCACCGTATTATTTGAGTCGAACCTCTTTAATGTGCATTGTTTTGGGGTTCCTTGCGTAAAGTATTTGTCATAATTTAAATCGCGCTTATCGCAGGGAACACGGAAGAAATTCCCCATATCGATAGCATGGACACATTCTTCGCTCGTCAGCAATGTTTCGTACATTTTTTCGCCGTGGCGGATTCCGATTATGCGGGTTTCGGAATCCACATGGAACAATTCCTTGACTGCCTGTGCAAGAACACCGATGGTGCAGGCGGGTGCCTTCTGTACGAGAATATCGCCGCTTTCGCCATGTTCAAAGGCAAATAGAACCAAGTCTACTGCCTCGTCGAGCGTCATGATAAAGCGTGTCATGCTTGGTTCGGTGATAGTGATGGGATTTCCGTGTTTTATTTGTTCAATCCAAAGTGGAACCACACTGCCTCTTGAGCAAAGTACATTACCGTAGCGGGTGCAGCAAATTTTTGTCTTATCCGGTGAAACGGTTCTGCTTTTGCTTACGATGACTTTTTCCATCATAGCTTTGGAGGTACCCATGGCATTAACCGGGTAAGCTGCTTTGTCGGTGGAGAGGCAAATTACGGCCTTAACGCCAGCGTCAATCGCCGCTGACAGCACGTTATCCGTGCCAATCACATTCGTTTTTACGGCTTCCAGCGGGAAGAACTCACAGGAAGGGACCTGTTTCAAAGCCGCAGCGTGGAAAATATAATCCACACCGTACATTGCGTTTTTCACAGACGCCAGGTCACGAACATCGCCGATAAAGAACTTAACCTTCTCGTAAGCCTGCTGATATTTCGACTGCAGTTCATGCCGCATATCATCCTGTTTTTTCTCATCACGGGAGAAAATGCGGATTTCACCAATGTCGGTATTCAAAAATCTACGCAGCACCGCGTGGCCGAAACTGCCTGTGCCACCCGTAATCATTAACGTTTTTCCTTCAAACATTATTTTATTTCTCCTTTATAATTGCAGCTCATGATAACACTTAACTGAGATCATGTCTGTTTCACTCAGAATTTGCGCAAGCGGTTAATACTTTTAACAAGTGTTCCATGAATATCTGTTTGCGAAACGTCTTTTGGTAATAAAGACGAGCATTGCGCCCATACTCTACCAGAGACTCTGGGTTATCCGCTAAACGGCGCATCGTATCTGCCAGCCCCGCGGCGTCACCGGAAGGCACGCAAATGCCACAATTCGCTTTGTTAACAACCGTGACGGTTTCCCCGTCAATGGCACCAATCACAGGCAGACCCGCCGCCATGTAAGACTGCACTTTACCGGGAATCGTAAGAGAAATTACGGGATCTGCTTTCATGGTTACAAGCCCGGCATCCGCCATGGTATAGAAGGAAGGCATTTTTTCAATATCCTGTCTGCCGTAGAAAGTGATATTTGGAAGCCCTTCTGCCAACGCTTTGCAGCGCGAGTATTCAGAACCGCTGCCGACAACATGTATTTTGATTTTCTCGTTGGATGACAGCATACGCGCTGCTTCTACAATGGTCTCCACAGACTGCATTCCGCCAATATTTCCCGCAAACAAGAAATTATAAGGAGGCTCATGAGTGCTGTGCATTGGGATTTTGTCGAATACATTTTCGGCATACTGAGGCAAATATTGTAAATTGTGATCTGAAATTTTTAATGTTTCCCTAAAATAAGATTCAAAACTCTGCGAAGCCATTAAAAGGGTATCGGCGCGCGAATAAATCCGACGGGATTTGTGTAGAAAAATTTTATAAATCAATGAGTTTTTTCGTATACCACCGGCAATCAGACTCTCCGGCCACAAATCAAGACAATACAAGACAACTTTTTTTCTGTGTTTTTTGGCATATTTCAAAGCGCCGCTGGCCATCATGACTGGTGACAGCTGGTACACGAAAACCACGTCAAAATCTTCTTCAAACCGGGATAAATAGTGCTGCGATGAAAGAGAAAAACTGTAATAGTTCAGTACACGAAAAAATACACCGCTTTTTCTCGGAATTGTGAAGCAGCGATGGATTTTGACACCGTTCAGAGTTTCGTTTCGATTTTGTTTTTTTTCATATCCGGCATAAATCTTTCCTTCTGGGTAATTGGGAACCCCAGTTACCACAGTGACTTCATGTCCATCTTTTACAAGCGATTCGCAAAGATCCGCAATCCGAAAGGGTTCCGGCTTATAATGCTGGCATACGACGAGGATCTTCATAAACATTTCTCCAATATCCCAAAATTTCAAAAAATTTTCAAAAAAAGCACATACTTTTGAGATAGTGAATCATCCAGCGGTTTTATCCATTTATTAAACAAATATTAACCGCGCTGATACTTATCCCAAATGGGGTACCAACGGCGGTTAAAGAATCATAATATGCACACTGTATCTTAAAGATTTGCCAAGCTTGCAAGACTTAATAATACTATTTTTGTAACATCAAGTCAATCTTTTTGCAATGGAACTAAATTGTCGCGACTTCTTCCACATGCTGCTATTTTAAGCGAAAATTATGAAAGAATATTTTCTATTTGTTGAATTTTCGGTAAAGGGTCATCAATGCTTTTTTTTCGATGCGTGAAACATACGAACGTGAGATGCCGAGTTCTTGCGCCACTTCACGTTGCGTCAGCGGTTCGCGGTCATCAAGCCCGTAGCGCAGGCGGATAATCCGCTGCTCGCGTGGAGATAAGGTGTCCGTTATGTATCGGCGCAGTTGCTCGGATTTGATTTTATAGTCAAGATGCTCGAGAATATCATCGTCGGAAGACATAATGTCCATAAGGGTAAGAGCATTGCCGTCTTTGTCGGTGTCAATCGGCTCATTGATGGAGATGTCCTGTGCGCTCTTCCGTGTGGAGCGGAAATACATGAGGACTTCATTGGCAATACACCTTGCCGCATAGCTGGAAAGACGGATTCCCTTTGAACTGTCAAACGTGTTGACGGCTTTAATCAGCCCGATGGTTCCGATGGAGATAAGGTCGTCTTGATCGGCCGAGTTGGAATAATATTTTTTGATGATGTGAGCCACAAGACGCAGGTTGTGTTCAATCAATTCCGCCTTCGCGGATTCGTCCCCGTGCTTCATTCGCTCCAAACAATCTTTTTCTTCCGCTGCAGTGAGAGGTCTCGGAAAAGAACCGGAACCTGTGACATGAAGCACAAAAAAGATCAGCCCGGAAAGAGCTGCACCGATTGCGGCACACAGCATAAGTTTTTCTCCTTTCGGGGTTGGATAGTATCATTAGTATATGCGCATGAAAAAAGACTGTTGCAAGTCCCTTCTGTTGACTCGAAACATTTGGATATGAAAAGCGCGGAACAGAGTGTCTGCTCCGCGCTTTCATTTTTTGATTGCGGTTTCACCAGCAGGACAATATGTTGAGTGAATTTTAAAAATTTAATCTATAAAAGTATATAAAAATTTGTTATTTTATGTCGATTACATATTTAGTATGCTTTTCGCTTCCTAAAGGAAGATGGTATCCAAATACATAGGGGGGCCTACCAAAGAATGAAAAAAAAATATAGCTATGTTTTTCTAATCATCAGTCTCTTATTTTTTTCTCTCTTACTGTTTCCAGAAAAGACTTCCTCCGCAAGTACCACAGTATATGGTGGAATCGATTATTCTCCTGTTTATAACTATCAGTATTACATAGCGCACAATCCCGATGTGGCGAAAGCATTTCACGGAGATGTGGCAAAGACCCTACAGCATTTTGTTCAACACGGCATGTCGGAAGGCCGGAGGGCTTCGGCATCGTTTGACGTTCACTCCTATTATCTGCGATATCCGGATTTACGCCGCTGGTACGGAAAGAATTGGAAATTGTATTTTTTGCACTATATGAATCACGGCATAAAAGAAAAACGCATCGCGACCGGTACAACAAAGTTGGTTGGCGCCATCACTGTGTTGAACGGCGTGGACTATTCCGCAGTCTATGATTATCAATATTATCTCTATCATAACCCGGACCTTGCAAAATACTACAAAAACGATGATGTGGCTTTGCTGACGCACTTTGTAGACCACGGCATGTCGGAAGGCCGGAGGGCTTCGGCATCGTTTGACGTTCACTCCTATTATCTGCGGTACCCAGATTTACGCCGCTGGTACGGAAAGAATTGGAAACTGTATTTTTTGCATTATATGAATCACGGCAAAAAAGAAAAACGTGTCGCGACCGGTACAACGAAGTTAGTGGGTACCATCACTATACTAAATGGTGTTGACTATTCCGCAGTCTATGATTATCAATATTATCTCGACCATAATCCGGACCTTGTAAAATATTACAAAGACGATGATGTGGCTTTGCTGACGCACTTTGTAGACCACGGCATGTCGGAAGGCCGGAGGGCTTCGGCATCGTTTGACGTTCACTCCTATTATCTGCGATATCCGGATTTACGCCGCTGGTACGGAAAGAATTGGAAACTGTATTTTTTGCACTATATAAATCACGGCCAAAAAGAAAAACGCGTTGCGACCGGTACAACGAAGATGGTTGGTGCCATCACGACGCTGAACGGCGTCAACTATTCCTCAGTTTACGATTATCAATATTATCTCGATCATAACCCGGACCTTGCAAAATACTACAAAGACGATGACGTGGCTATGCTGACGCACTTTGTAAACCACGGCATGTCAGAAGGACGCCAGGCCTCCTCTGAGTTCAATGTGACAGTATATCGCTCCAATTATCCTGATTTACAGAAATGGTACGGAGATAATTATGTGCAATATTATCTGCACTACATTTTCCATGGGAAAAAAGAGGGCCGAGAAGGAGCCACTCCGACACATAATTGTAACGGCTGGTGTGTTATTAACGGGAAAAAATATTATTACCAGAACGGCCTTTACTGTACGGGCCTAAAAATAATTAATGGAAAAGCTTATTATTTCTCTTCCAGCGGAGTCCTTTCTTCACGATTTGGCATTGATGTATCCAGCTATCAGGGGCAAATCGACTGGGCGAAAGTCAAAAACGACGGAGTCGAGTTTGCCATGATCCGAATCGGGTGGGGCAGTGATGAATCCGATCAAGACGATGCTTACGCTATGCGCAACATTTCGGAATGTAAACGTCTCGGCATCCCTTACGGAGTCTATTTGTTTTCTTATGCGATGAATGAAACCGAAGCCGCAAGTGAGGCAAGGCATATTCTTCGGTTGCTGAACGGGGACCATCCGCCGCTTGGTGTGTATCTTGATGTGGAGAACAATACTTGGTGGCCGAAAGTCATTAAGGATAATTCAGGCAAAATCACAAAGCCTGCATTTGATCCATGTGCAAATAAAGCACAGGTCAACAAGGACATCAAAATCGTTATGGACACTTTGAAAAGCAAAGGATATTCAGGCCAGACCGGAATCTATTCAAACCCGAACTTCATACGAAATGTTTTAGATTCAAACTTGTTTACGAACAACAAACTCTGGCTTGCCAATTACAGGGATACTTTACCCGATTATTCCTTTGCTATGTGGCAATACAGCAACGGGGCCGGCTTACCACAGATTTCTGGGATTTCGGGGAATGTTGACCGTGACATTATCATAGACAAATAATAAAAATGTAAGCCTGCGTTTTTCCAAAAGCGGAAAAGCGCAGACTTTTGCTTTAGCCTATTCATTTTCCAAGAGGAATGCAGCTCCGTTGAAATTGCGCAGATGACTGAGGTTTAGCTTTGAATCCGCAACGAATGCCTGAATTCCACCGGCAGAGTATATCTTTTTCAGTTTGGAATACTCCGGCACTGGAATGGAAAGAGTCTCAGGCAATTCGCCGGCGAAGGAATGGACGATGACCAGTGTCCTTTTCCCGCCGCGCTGTGTCCGCACAATTGCCTGCCAGCCTTCCGGCGCTCGGTATTTTTTCATCCGTGTTCCGTAGAACTTCGTTGTTCCGCTGCGGATAATCGGTGCAGCAGAGCGGTAGAAAGCGATTCCCTCATCAACCGCTTTCCATTGCGCTTCGCTCAAATCCAGCACATCACCCGAAAGACATAAAACACCAAGCATCGCGGCTGTCATGGAATAAACGATGCGGTCGAGCGTGTCTGTTTTCCGGAGAACCGCCCAGATTTGCAGCTGTGCCGGAAGGACCAGACGGTGCAGGTTTGCTGCGATAATCGGAATCTCCTTACATTCATGCGCGTCAGAGAACGAAGCCATGTCAAATAGCCTCATCAGAGATGGTTCCAGCCGATGCCCGCCGGAAGAGCAGTTTTCCATGACGATACCCGGAACGGAGCGACGAATTTCCTGAAAGAAGTCTTCCGATGCCATCATATTCTTCCGCAGATTTTCGCCGAGGGATTCTTCACCGTCACAGCCGACGCCGATGGTGTCATTATAGTCGATTTTCAGATAGCGGAAACCGGTTTCTTTTAGAAAACGGATGACCTTCGTGCGGAGATATTCCCGTGCTTCGGGATTCTGCATATCCAGAAAGCGACGACTGCCACCGAGCGTCATACCGTCGCGCTTCAGCAGAAATGTGCCGTGCTGATATAATTCAGACTGCGGGGCACAGTCCTCTAGCTCAAACCAGATGCCGGGAACCATTCCCGCGTCACGGATTGTCTGCACGGTTTTCTGCATCCCAGACGGGAAGATTTTTTTGCCGACTACCCAGTCGCCGCCGTTGTCGCTCCAGCCCGTTTCGCCTGCGTACCAGCCCGCGTCGATGACGAAATAGTCGATGTCGTGGCCTTGGAGTTTGTACGCGATTTTTTCAACGCTGCTTTCGGTCGGTTTTCCCCAAGAGGTGCAGAATTCGTTGAAAACGACCGGGAGACTTTCCTGTGGGTGCCTCTGCTCATATTCCTGCTGAGGAATGGTGAGCAGACGCTGGGAGACTTCATCGAGACCGCCTTTTCCGACCGTAAAGTATGCAGGCGGGGTTTCAAACGAATCGTCCGGCGCAAGGCGTTTGCGCCAGTGTGCAAACACATAGTCGCCCAAACCACAGGTGACGCTCAGGCCTTGGTCACGACGGGTGATTTCAAACTGCCAGGAAGACGGGCAGGCAAGCTGAAATGCGAACGTCACGCCGGCTTTACGGTCTTCAACAGCCGCAAACGGAAACCAGCTGCGGACCGGCATGGAACCAATCTGGCCGAATTTTTCTATGCGCGTTCCGTAACAGGCCCAGGAAGGTTCCAGCCCAAGGTCGTCTACATCTTGCGAGAGAACACGCCCTTCTGCGCTCCAGAAGCTTCTCATCCGGTGCAAAATCAGTTCTTCTTCCGTACTGGAGCGGTCAAACGGGCTCAGTCCGCCGAGGTTCAAGCTGGAAATCATTTCGATTTGCACATCCTCAGACGATGCGTTCATGACCTTCGCACTCACCGCAAAAGCCTGTGTGCCGTGGCTGTAGCGCAGTGTATGAACAATCCTGCGCTGCTTGCTGTCTTCCAGCTCGGTGATGACATCGGTAAAACCAGCGCCCTCTTGCACAGACTGCTTCCGATACTTGAAATCGCGCACGGTGCTGCTGCCCCGCATGGTGTGGCCGGCGGTAAATCCGTCACTCGGCTGATCCCCCGTGAAATACAGTTCCACCAGCGGTTCCAGAGCACACTTCTTTACAATATCTTTTTCCATGCCTGCCGGGACACACTGGAATCCGGCGTGGCGATCTTCGTCCAGAAAGTAAAGAACCTTCATGTCGCCGAACAGAAATTCGCTGAGCAATTCTTGATCCATGAAAACGTCCCTTTCGTTTTAGAAAGTGCCGGCAGTCCGCCGGAAGAAACATGTCCTTTTCGATTTCATGTGCCGAATTTATTTGTAATTTCACCGTTCACATCCCAGAGGTCGCGCCAGTCGGTAGCACCCGGCCACAGAAATACCTGTCCCTTAATCAGCCGGCAGTTCGCATCCGCCGAACGGAGCGCCGCCATCTCTTCGTCGCTCAGCGGGTCACAGGTTGTGCATCTCAGATTTTCCACATAGTGAGCCTCGTGAACGGAAAAAGGAATCGGAATTGCCCCGCGCTGAACAGCCCATTTCAGGCAGACTAACGCTGGAGTGATATTATGTACTTTCGCAATCTCCCGAACAATGGGAAGCTCGGTATCCACCACATCGTCGGGCGATTTGTCGCGCTCCGGACGGGAAGGACTTCCGATCGGGCAGAATGCTACGGGCTGAATTCGGAAAGAGACGGCGTAATCGAACAGCTCCTTCTGCTGGAAACTGGGGTGAAGCTCCATTTCAAGCAGGGTGGGCTTGATGCGGCAATGCGGAAGAACGGCATTGAGTTTCGGAATCGTCATGTTGGACATTCCTAGATTCCGCACAAGCCCCATGTCATAGAGGCGCTCCATCTGACGCCAGCAGACCATGAAATCATCCACCGAAAAGGGCTTTGCGTCAGGGCTGCGGAAATCACCGCTACACCCGGGTGCATGGTAATTCGGGAACGGCCAGTGCACAAAGTAAGCGTCCAGATAATCAAGCTGAAGGTCTCTCAGCGTTTTGGCACATGCCAAGAGCACTTCACCCTTGCCGTGCTGGTCGTTCCAAACCTTGCTCATGATAAACAGGTCTTCGCGCTTTACGATTCCTTCCCGAAATGCGGCGTCGAACACCTTCCCGATTTGCGGTTCGTTTCCGTAAACGGAGGCACAGTCAAACAAACGGTAACCGCAGCGGATTGCGCCTGCCACAGCATCGGCAACTTCCTCCGGTGGAACGTGATCGGAACCAAAGGTGCCCATGCCGATGCAAGGAATTTTGTCCCCATTCGAGAGGGCAAAGGTGGGAACCGTATTCGGATCAACTTGATTTGCCATAGCAATGTTCCTTTCCGAGCAAGAGCTCAAAATTTTTCGGACTCCGAACTACAAGGGCGGAATTTGTTTGACGTTAGCCGGCTCACATCGTTGCCGAGTTTGACATGTTAGAGTGAAACGTTTACAATATAAAAAATATGAATATTACAGAGTTTTTATGAGTATAAATTTGCTAAAAATTCCTTTCAGAGTTAAACGTTTCATTTTTATGCTATGCTATCATAAGAGTTTGGGAAAGTCAACAGTCCTTGGATGTTTGGACTTTTGATTTTCAGACATACGAAGAAAGGGCAGGCGGGGTGAATTGAAGTGTCTGTTACCTTAAAGGATATTGCGAAAGAAACCGGGCTCAGTGTAGCAACCATTTCAAAATATATCAACGGGGCGACGCTCAAGGAGCAGAATCGAGTCGCGATTGAACGCGCAATAAAGAAACTGGGTTACACCGTGAACGAATATGCGCGAGGCCTGAAATCGAAAAAGAGCCGCACCGTGGGCGTCGTTATCCCGGAGTTGAGCAATCTGTTCATTACGCAGATTATTACGAAAATGGAGAAAATCCTTCGCAGTCAGAATTACAGCGTGATGATCTGCGACTGCCACACGGATAAGAAACTGGAATGTGACGCTGTGAAATTTCTGCTTGGCAAAATGGTGGACGGAATCATCAATATGCCGGTTGACCAAGAAGGAAAACACCTTCTTCCCGCACTGGAGAAGGGTATTCCGGTTTTGCTGATTGACCGCATCATTCCGAAGCTGAAGAATGTGGACAGTGTTGTGATTGACAATGCCAGAGCCGCGGATGAAGCCGTCTCTCTCCTGCTGGAGCAAGGGCATCGCCGCATCGGAATCATTGTGGGGCCGCAGGACATTTACACCTCCCGGCAGCGGAAGGAGGGTTATAAAGCTGCTCTGAACCGTTATGGGATTAAAGAGGATGAGCGTCTCATTGTGTATAGCGACTATACCCTGCAGGGCGGCTATGAGAGTATGCGCAAGCTCCTGCAAGACGATAACGGCATGACAGCGGTGTTTGTTACAAATTATGAAATGACATTGGGTGCGATTATTGCTATTAACGAATGTGGAATACGGATTCCCGGGGAGCTGTCCTTCATCGGTTTCGACAATCAAAATCTTTCCCGCGTTGTTCACCCGCCGCTGACGATTGTGACGCAGCCCTTGGAAGAAATCGGTGTGCAGGCCGCGAATGTCATACTCAGCCGCCTTACCGGAAAAAACACCGGAGCGGCCATGACGGTGACACTCTCTACGCAAATTCAGCAGGGAAGCTCCGTTCTGCCTCTGAACGGCTGAATTCTGAACCGTGAAAGGCAGGGACCATAGCGTTAGGAACCCACTTGATGGAGCAGATATCTTGAAAGCCATCTGAGATTCCGTATTAAGGTAAAAATCGGAACGATATGCAGTGCGGAGATTATTCTGCAGAAAAAGGCGTGCGAAACAATCATTATGAATTGTTACGCACGCCTTTATTCACCATTTGACTTTTTGGAGACCCATGCTTCTCCCGAAAAGGATAATGTCATTATAAAATAGAAAACTCAAACTGTCAACGGTAATGGGCATAAAAATAGAATTTTTATCTTTACAGCATTGCTCAGTATCCTAAAAGGGAAAAATGGCAGGCTGCTTTTTAACCTCAGCATGAACACGTTGTGCAGGAAATAGAAAAAACTATGCAGAATTTGTCGATTGTGGTTCACACAATCTGCCACGGATTTTTCTTGCCTTCCGTGAAAAGCAGACAGCTTTCCATAGAGTGCTTCACCATGTCGCTGACAGCCTGGTCCGTGTAAAACGCCGTATGGGGCAGAACAATTACATTGGGGTAAGACTTCAGGACAGCGCGTTCCCGGTTGGTGAGAATCTCGTTTTTCAAGTTGTTGTAATACAGTCCCGATTCATTCTCAATGACGTCGAGGGCTGCGCCGCCGATTTTTCCACTCTCTACGCCGTCCATCAGGGCCTGCGTGTCGATGAGCGAACCACGCGCGGTGTTAATGAGGTAAACGCCGTCTTTCATGGCCGCAATCGCTTCGGCGTTGATTATATGGTAATTTTCTTTCGTCGCGGGCATGTGAAGCGTAATCAGGTCGCTTTCCGCAAAAAGGCGGGGAAGCGGAACATATTCCACAAAGCCTTTCAGCGAATCGTTTTGGTGAAGGTCATAGGCAATAACCCTGCATCCGAACGCCGCAAAGCGCTGTGCCACAACGCCTCCGATGCGGCCGGTGCCGATGATTCCCACGGTCAGGTTGTGCAGTTCGGTTCCCCGCACACCGGCGAGCGAGAAGTCCTGCGCTTCGCTTCGAAGAACAATCTTTTTGATTTTTCTGGTCGCCATCAGGGCAAGCATGATGGTATAATCCGCGACACTTTCCGGCGCGTAGCTCACATTGCCGATGCGCATGCCGATTTCCTGCGCGGCCTTCCGGTCAATGTGGTCATACCCGATGCTGCGGGTCGAGATGAAGCGCACGCCGACGTCGTAGTACATCTGGAGCAGTTCCCGTGTCATCGGGGTGGTGATGATACTGATGCAAGGGCACCCTTCCGCGGCGGAAACGGTTTCCGCGGTGGGAGCTTCTCTCGTCAGCGTCAGGTCAACGCCGTATTGCTTCGCAAACTTCTCAAAGTAGACGCGTTCGTCGGAACGGCAGTTGTATGCAATCAGTTTCATGGGCGCAAAGATCCTTTCTGCGTGGATTCACATGGATTTCAGCTCGGAACAGTCGTCGGAGGCGGCCCCGCGGCGGATGAAACGCATCCTCTCAAGGCGCTGATGCAGCCGACGGATGCGCTCCAGCTCTTCGGGGGCCGTGATTTTACACCCGGAGCGGTAATACTCCACCGTCTGCGGGTGATGCTCCAAAAGGTCGTTTTGTTTCAAAACATCCGCCAAATGTCTTGCGGTTCCTTCACTGCCGTCGAGAAAATCGACGCTGGAGGGGAATATCTCCTGCATCGTATCTTTAAAGAAGTTAAAATGGGTACAGCCGAGCACAAGGGAGGAATAATTCCGAAGATCGTACTTCGCCAACTGGCTGCACAAATAGGCAGTTACTTCGGGACTGCGGAAATTTCCGGCCTCTGCGAAACGCACCAGCTTCGGCATCGGAAGGAGATCTACACGGTGCTCGCTGTCCACACGGGCAATCAGATTTTTGAGCTTTTCTTCCCGCACGGTGACAGGCGTCGCCATGACCATGATGCGCTTGCCCGCACATTCTTCCACGGCGGGTTTTACCGCCGGCTCAATGCCGAGAATTGGAATCTTATATCGGCTGCGCAGAAAGCTGATTGCAACGCTCGTGGCAGTGTTGCACGCGATGACGACAGCCTTCACGCCTTTGGAAAGCATGAACTGGACTGCCTCGTCGGTGTAGCGGATAATTTGTTCTTTTGTCTTTTCTCCGAATGGAACGTGCTCGGAGTCTGCGTAAAACAGGAATTCTTCTTCCGGCAAAATCTGCATTGCCTGATGCAGAACGGTCAGACCGCCGATGCCGGAATCAAAAAAACCGATTTTCAATTCTGCTCACGATTCTTTCCTTTTATGGATTTTTGATTTTCCGGGAGCGCAGAAAGCCGCTCCAGCTCTGTCCGGGCATTCTCTTCATTCAAAACCGTCAGACCGGCTTTGTGAAGAAGGTTGGCCGTAATGCCGTTTCCGGGAACGAGCTTTCCCGAAAAGGTCCCGTCGTAAATCTGCCCGAACCCGCAGGACGGGCTTCTGCTTTTGAGAATGGCACAGCGGCAGTGAAAAAGTTCTGCCAGCTTCAATGCCTCGTTCGCTCCTCGGCAAAACGCCTCCGTCACATCATCGCCGGAAGCGGTTACAACCTTGCCGTCGCGGATTTCCGCGGGCGGACGCGGCGTAGGTAATCCGCCAAGCTGTTCCGGACAGACCGGGATAAGCCGGTAACGGCCGATGAGATTTTTCATGCCTTCACCGGGGCAGGCAGTCCCGCAGTAGCGGCAGTCCACGCCCAATAGACAGGCGCTCACCAAAATATTCACGGATAACGCTCCAGACATAATAAAGTATTGGATTTATTATAGCAAAAATATCCGTCAACAGAAACAGTTTTCCCAAAGAACCGCATCGCTCTATACAAAGCAAGGCCCGCGGGGTATAATAAAGTCTACATAAAACAAAAGCGGGAGGAACGCATGAAAGCGGAACGACTTGACAAAATTCTGGCTTCCCAGAACGCGGGAACGCGAAAGGAAGTCGGCACAATGATCCGTGCAGGGCGCGTTTCGGTGAACGGCAAGACGGTTCTGCGCCCCGAATTTAAAGCAGACCCGGAGCATGACACGGTAGAACTGGACGGCGCCGTGCTTACGGTCAAGAAGCACCTTTACCTGATGATGAATAAGCCGAGCGGAGTTCTTTCCGATTCACGCAACCCGAAAGCGCAGACGGTCATTGATTTGCTGCCGCATGAATGGCGCAGGCGTGGGATGTTTCCGGCCGGCCGATTGGACAAGGACACCGAGGGCCTGCTGATTCTGACGGACGACGGCGATTTTGCGCACCGCATGCTCGCGCCGAAAAGCCATGTCACAAAGTGGTACGAAGCGGTTTTAGCGCACCCGGTGACCGAAGAAGATGTACAAGCTTTCCGCAAAGGGCTGGAGCTTGCCGATATGACGTGCCTTCCCGCGGAGCTGATTCCTGCGGAGGGGGGAGCTTCGGCAGCGATTGTCAAGCTGCGCGAAGGAAAATTCCATCAGGTAAAGCGAATGTTCTTGGCACGCGGCAACAAGGTTCTGGCGCTTCGGCGCATTAGAATCGGGGATTTGCCGCTCGATGAAAGCCTTTCTCCCGGCGAATCACGCGAATTGAGTGCTTCCGAGCTGGAACAAATATTTCGCGGAAAACTGTTATGAAAGTTGAACGAAAATTTTTAATAACTTTTGGGTTTTATCGGAATTCAATAAAGTCGCCGATTCAAATTTGGGTAAAAAGAACCTGTTCATTCGGAAGGACTTTTGATATTATTATACAAGCGAAATGAATGCAGAAAGTCATAATGTGTTTCACACAGACGAGCATTAGAACTGAATTTTCAGGAGGTTTATTATGGCAAGCGTAACACTAAAGCACGTTTACAAAGTCTACCCCGGTAATGTTACGGCGGTTTCGGACTTCAGCTTGGAGGTTGCGGATAAGGAATTCGTAATTTTGGTTGGTCCTTCCGGCTGCGGTAAATCTACAACACTGAGAATGATCGCAGGCCTTGAAGAGATCACGAAAGGCGAACTGTACATAGGTGACACCCTCTCAAACGACATCGCACCGAAAGACCGCGATATCGCAATGGTATTCCAGAACTATGCTCTTTATCCACATATGACGGTTTTCGACAACATGGCATTTGGCCTGAAGCTCCGCAAGGTTCCGAAGGATGAAATCAAACGCCGCGTTGAAGAAGCTGCAAAGATTCTTGACATTTCTCACCTTCTTGACCGTAAGCCGAAGGCTCTTTCCGGTGGTCAGAGACAGCGTGTTGCTTTGGGCCGCGCTATCGTACGTAACCCGAAGGTCTTCCTGCTTGACGAACCTCTTTCCAACTTGGATGCTAAGCTGCGTGCGCAGATGAGGACGGAAATCTCTAAACTGCATCAGCGCCTTGGCACAACATTCATTTATGTTACCCACGACCAGACCGAGGCTATGACGATGGGCGACCGCATCGTTGTTATGAAAGACGGCTTCATTCAGCAGGTCGATACTCCGCAGAACCTGTATGATTACCCGACCAACATGTTTGTTGCTGGATTCATGGGTTCTCCGCAGATGAACTTCATCGACGGCACCATCGAAAAAGACGGCGAAAATTATAAATTCCGCTTTGGCCAGTATGGCATTAAGATTCCGGCATACAAGAACAAAGACGACGTCCTCAAGGACTACGTTGGCAAGAACGTTGTTCTCGGCATCCGTCCTGAGAATGTTCACGATGAGCCGGACTTCCTTGCCAAGGCAGAAGAAGGCAGCCTCGTTGAGGCCGACGTTGAAGTTACAGAGCTGATGGGTGCTGAGACCTATCTGTACCTGAACTGCGAAGGCAACGCTATCACCGCTCGCGTTGATCCGACCTCTACGGCAAAGACCGGTGACCGCATTAAGATTGCTTTCGACCTCAACAAACTCCATCTCTTCGACAAGGAAACCGAAAAGACGATTCTCAACTAATCGTTCTTTTAGGGCATCTGTTAGAACGCAAGCAGGCAGTAAATTTACTGCCTGCTTTTTGTTTTCTAATAAACGGAAAATCCTGCGGCGGATTCTGCCTACGTGTACGGCGGTAAAATCAAACATGGCCTTGAGGGTATACAAAAGCGCTCCGCTAGATAGCGGAGCGCTTTTTGTAACGTAGATATTATCTACGACTCTTTTCGTTTGCCTTGTAGTAAGAAGCGGGCATATTGATTTCAAGCTGCTTGCCTGTGCCGTTTACAACGCAGTCAAGCGGGCTGTCTGCCACTTTGACAGGCATGCCGGTTTCCTGTTCAATCAGCTTGTCCAAGCCACGGAGAAGAGCTCCGCCGCCGGTGAGCATAATGCCGTGGTCGATGATGTCTGCGGAAAGCTCCGGAGGAGTTTTTTCCAGCGTGCTCTTAATGGCGTCCACAATCAGTCCAAGCGGATCAGCAAGAGCCTCACGGACTTCGGCTGCCGTGATGTTCACATTCTTCGGCAGACCGTCTACAAGGTTGCGGCCCTTGATTTCCACGGAAGCACCCTCGGTATCTTCGGTTGGGTAAGCGGAACCGATTTTGATTTTAATTTCCTCTGCGGTGCGTTCACCGATGAGGAGGTTGTACTTTTTCTTTACATAAGAGATGATGGCTTCATCGAATTTATCGCCGGCGCAGCGCACGGAAACTGATGTTACAATGTCACCGAGGGAGATAACGGCAACTTCTGCCGTACCGCCGCCGATATCGACAACCATGCTGCCGGTCGGCTCATTTACGGGAAGTCCTGCGCCGATTGCCGCGGCCATCGGCTCTTGGATCAGCTCAACATTGCTGGCACCTGCCTGACGCGCAGCGTCTTCCACAGCGCGGCGTTCCACTTCCGTAACACCGGATGGAATGCAGATGATAATGTGCGGCTTTGAGAAAGCCGTGGATTTAACCGCCTGCTTGATAAAGTGTTTCAGCATGGTGGCGGTAATATCGAAATCAGCAATTACGCCGTCTTTCATTGGACGAACAGCAACAATGGAACCCGGCGTACGGCCGATCATTTCTTTTGCATGTTTTCCGACAGCCAGAACCGTGTCGGTCCTCACATCAACCGCGACAACGGAAGGCTCACGCATGACAATGCCTTTGCCCTTCATAAACACCAGCGTGTTCGCGGTGCCGAGGTCAATGCCTATATCCTTTGAAAACATCAGTTTTTCCCCTTTCCGGCTGATCCGCGGCCATGCCGCAGTATCTCCGTTGACAAATTATTTCACTCAGTCTATTATAACGCCTTGTGTGCGGATACTCAACAGAAAAATCCGCCACTGTATAGAAAAAAGAACAAAAAAGTCAATTGTTAGATTCCGCAGCAAGTTTACGAAGTATGCGGCTGATTTTTGCAATCGGGAGCCCCATGACATTGTAAAAGTCGCCGTTGATGCGCTTTACAAACAAAGCTCCCTTGCCCTGAATCCCATATGCGCCGGCTTTGTCCATTGGGTCGCCCGAGGCAACGTATTCATCAATGTCTTTCTGCGAGAGCGGGTAAAACTCCACAGAGGTAACTTCGTGGCCGGTTAGGAATTTCTTTCCCTGAATGATTGTGTAGCCGGTGTAGACTTGATGTACATTGCCGGAGAGATATTTAAGCATTTGCTTTGCAGCTTCTTCATCTTTAGGTTTTCCCAGAATCCGGCCTTTCAGTACAACAATTGTGTCAGCTGCAAGAATGGTGTCGTTTGGGCGCAGCTTTGCAATTGCCTCCGCTTTGCGCGCAGAAAGCTGCTCCACAATCTGCATAGGCGGTGTTCCGTGAAGAACATTTTCGCTGACACTTGCCGGCTCAACCGTGAATTCAAAACCGGCCTGCTTCAAAAGTTCGCTGCGTCTGGGTGATGAAGATGCGAGAACCAACATGAGATATCCCTGTCCTTATTTTTTAATTCTAGTGTAGATAAAAATTGCGGCAAGAAGCAGAATCGCCTGAGCCACATTGACGTTGACTGTCATACCGAACGTGATTTGAAGGATTGCAAGGTCGATGGTTACCGTGGGGATGCCGAACTTGGCGGCAATTGCAAGCCACGAGAGATAGGAGATTCCGCCTGTGGCAGAGGCAATCGCCGTTCCGAGCACAACCGCCAGAATTAGCATCACGATAAACAAAAGCGTGTTTATAATTCCCTTTTTCACGAAAATCCCTCCTCCGTTTCGGAATGAGTTGCAATTAATTTTTTCCAGTGGAACCGAAGCCGGAACTACCACGCTCGGTTTCACCCAAATCATCGGTTTCCTCCAGCTTAGCATCACACACCGGCATGATTACCAGCTGTGCAAACCGTTCTCCGGGGGAGAGAGTATAAGGCTCGCTGCCTAAATTGCAGAGGCCAACCATAATTTCGCCGCGGTAGTCGCTGTCAATGACTCCGACGGCGTTTGCGGGCGCAATCCCGTGTTTTACGCCGAGACCGCTGCGTGCAAAGATCAGCCCGACTGTGTATGGATCCGGCAGGGCAATTGCAATTCCGGTCGGAATTTTGCAAAGGTCGTGCGGCTTGATTTCGACCGGCTCAGAGATACAGGCGTAGAGGTCATACCCTGCGGCGCCGGTGCTTGCCCGCGTGGGAAGAATTGCGCCTTCGCGTACCCGCTTGATTTTAACTTCTTTCGAGAGAAACATATTCATGGAACCACTCCGTTGCTACAAGTTTTTCAAAATCCGCTGTGTTTACGCCTTGAGATCGCCTTCAAAACCGCGGTAATAAAGTCCGCGTGTATAGGTGCCGCTCGGCTCTGCGGAGGGGGTTCCTTCCAGTGCGGCAAAATACTTTTGAAGAATGTGTTCCGATTCTTCCTTGCTTTCCGTGGTAAAACGGAGTAGGCCGAAATCCATGTTGCGCACATCGTTCAGACGGTCACCGAGATAAAGCGGCAGCGAATTCAGCACTTCGCTGCAAGCCCCGTAGCACCGAATGGGGAAATGTACCCCGCGGCGGTCGGTCAATTCCGGAGAATGACATTCCGAACATGGCTTGCCCGAGTTTTTGGCGGGGCAGTTCCGGCAAAGCATCAGCGGAAGGCGCCCATAAAGGAGCAAACCACGCGGAAGCGTTCCACCGATGCGGGACGCCTGTGCAAGAGTCAGCTCAAACGAAAGTTCTGTGTCTGCAAGGCCAAATTCGCGGTACCATTCCAACGCTTCGGTGTTCGTAATATTCAGCGAGAACCCGCCGTGAACCTTCATGCCGCAGTCCGCGGCAAGGCGCGCGCTGTCGAGATTTCCTGCCCACACGTCGGATACTCCGGCGGCTTTTGCAAGCTCAATGCGCCTGCGGACGGAATCCTCTATGCCGAACATGCCACGGGGCAGTTCCAAGGCAACGGGAAATCCGGCGTCAAGCAGTTCTGTGATGCGGCGAGGCTCCGTCGTATACGGTATGTAGACGAGCTCGCAGTTCTTTGCAAAATCCGGCAGAGAATCGGTGCGGAAAAGCGCACGAAAGCGCAGTTTCGACGCACGGTGGGCGCCGTATGGCTCACACTTGTGTTCCGTAAAGGGAATCGGTTCACGCTGCTGACGTTTTTCCGTCAGCAGCGCAAGTGCCCGGCGGCGCAGGTCGTTTATCTCCGCGGCGGAAACGGCAAGTCCCGGGTCAATCGAGCAGGTGATATGGCGTGCGAAATACGGCGTGCCTCCGGTTTTCTCAAGCTGCTTTCTGCAACGCGATTCGTCCGTGGCAGCAGTGCGGGCTTGCTCCGGAACTCTGCCCTCGGCAAAGACAGTGTTGACTCCGTCGGAGGCGGATAACTGCATTGGCTTATTATAGGGTATTTTTAGGGCAAAATCAACCGGAATTCGCTGATATTCCGCAGAATAGATGCCGCGCAGTTGACGGAGCAGCTGTTCCGTTGCATTCTGTACGTCTTCGCGGGAACGAACCCCAAACATTTCGCGGCCAAGTTTGCCATCCGCATAGCCCTGTGTAAAGCCGGAACGGGAGAAGACGGCGCGGAGCTGGTCCAGCAGTTCCGGCGGAACCGGCTTTCCGTCTGCGGCAAGGCGGCAGGCGCGCGTGGCAGCCGCAACGTATTCCGGGCGTTTCAGCCTGCCTTCGATTTTCAGGCTGCACACGCCGGCACGTTCCAATTCCTCGGTTCGGGTGATGAG
This sequence comes from Thermocaproicibacter melissae, assembly GCF_024498295.1. Lineage (NCBI taxonomy): Bacteria > Bacillati > Bacillota > Clostridia > Eubacteriales > Oscillospiraceae > Thermocaproicibacter > Thermocaproicibacter melissae. Next base: position 33,495 of record NZ_CP101827.1, on the reverse strand, counting down.
CGAAAGGTCATGGAGACTCAGGTCATGGCCTGTTCCTCCCGGAACGGAAAACGGCAGGCGGCAGGGCTGGGCGCACATTCCGCGGTTGCCGCTTCTCGACCCGAGAACCGAGCTGAAATAGCATTGCCCGCTGACGGACATGCAGAGGGCACCGTGCACAAACGACTCCAGCTCGATGGGGCAGCATTTATGGATTTTCTCCGTTTCGCGGAGCGACATTTCACGGGCGAGAACAACACGCTCAAACCCCGCGTCATACAGCGCCTTTGCTCCGGCGCAGGTGTGAACACCCGTCTGCGTCGAGGCATGCAAACGCAGACTCGGCGCGTCTCTGCGTAAAATCCGCAGAAGGCCCATATCCTGTAATAATACGGCGTCTACATGCAGAGCACAGGCTTGCTGCAAAAGCAAAACGGCGGAAGGCAGTTCCTCGTCAAGCACCAAAGTATTGACAGTGAGGTAGACCTTCACGCCGCGGGCATGGCAATATGAAACGGCTTCTTTCAGTTCCTCTGGGCCGAAATTCTTAGCGCCGGCCCGTGCGCTAAAATGTGATGCTCCAAGGTAAACGGCGTCCGCTCCTGCCCGAACCGCAGCAACAAGACTTTCCTGCGAACCAGCCGGAGCGAGCACCTCCGCTTTATTTTTCATCGCTTTTCCTTTCAAAGAATTTAATAAAACTTTCCTGGTCGGCGTCCGCACTGGATTCTACTCTTGAAAAATTGCCGGTTTGTTGCGAAGTGGTACCTGAGGAAACGGTAACGGCCGGGCTTTCCACAGGTTCTACTGTGTCGCCGACGGCGGCAAGACGCGCCCGAAGCGTTTGGTTTTCTTTCTTGATGCGCTCGAGTTCCCGGTGGGATTCTTCGGCGTCCATGCGGGCATGTGAGGAATCTTCGAGGTAATTCTTAATTTGGGCGCGAAGGTTGTCCGCGGAGGCCGTAGCCTTATGATAAGAGTCACAGTAATTCAGCGCCGTAATAATCGCTGCCATTGTGACGGAGATTCGCTCGTTGTTCTGCATAAGTTCGTTGATCGCTTTGTGAACTTCATCGCCGATGGAACGGATGTAACTTTCGCTGTCATCAGAGCTCAGTGTGCATTCGCACCCGCAGATGTCCAGCCTTACCTTATTCTTTGCCATAGTATCCCTTTCCTTTCCTGCCGTAAACGGATATTCTCGGAATGTGGAACTCTATGTAATTTCCGAAGGCATTTCAGTCACGCTTTCGGACCAAATTCGCACAGGGCTGCCTGTACAATCCTTATAGCCATATTATAATGGATTTTTCTATCAGATAAAAGAGAATTTCTCCATTTTTCAACAACAGTTTCGCGTTGAACCGCGGGGAGCAGCCGCAGCAGCTTAAACTGTAAAGTATCGGCGGGCGTGTTACTATCAACGGTGCAGCAATCCTAATTGTGAAGGGACACCGTATCGGCCTGCGAGAAAAGAAAAAGCCTACGGTAAACGTAGGCTCTTTTATTTTTGCAAAATGTTTAGAATTCAAGGCGCTCAGCGATATAATCTTTGAGCTCGTCGATGGAGATGCGCTCCTGCTTCATCGTGTCGCGGTCACGCACGGTTACGCAGCCGTCTTCTTCACTCTGGAAGTCGTAGGTGATGCAGAACGGCGTGCCGATTTCGTCCTGACGGCGGTAACGCTTGCCGATGGAGCCGGCGTCGTCATAATCCACGTTGAAGTATTTGACAAGCTGTGCGTGAATTGCCTTGGCTTTCTCGTTCAGCTTTTTGCTCAGCGGAAGGACCGCACATTTGAACGGTGCAAGGGCAGGATGCAGGTGAAGGACAACACGGGTATCCTTTTTCTCTTCGTCAACGATTTCCTCATCGTAGGCGTCAACTAGGAAAGCAAGCGCCACGCGGTCGGCACCCAGCGACGGCTCGATGACGTAAGGAATGTAGCGTTCGCCGGTTTCTTGGTCGAAATAGGTGAGATCTTTGCCGGAGTGTTCCTGATGGCGACCCAAGTCGTAATCCGTGCGGTCGGCAATGCCCCACAGTTCGCCCCAGCCGAACGGGAACAGATATTCAATATCGGTTGTCGCGCGGGAGTAGAACGCAAGTTCTGCCTGTTCATGGTCGCGCAGGCGAATGTTTTCCTCCGTCATGCCGAGACTCAGCAGGAAATTCTTGCAGAAGTCTTTCCAGTAGGCGAACCACTCGAGGTCGGTGTTCGGCTTGCAGAAGAATTCAAGCTCCATCTGCTCGAATTCGCGGGTGCGGAAAGTAAAGTTGCCGGGCGTGATTTCATTGCGGAAACTCTTGCCGATTTGTGCGATTCCGAACGGCAGTTTGCGGCGCGTTGTGCGCTGCACATTCGTAAAGTTGACAAAGATGCCCTGTGCCGTTTCCGGACGAAGGTAGATTTCGTTCTTCGCGTCTTCCGTAACACCCTGGAATGTCTTGAACATCAGGTTGAATTTGCGGATATCGGTAAAGTTTGTAGAACCGCAAACGGGGCACTTGATGCCGTGCTCCTTAATGTAAGCACTCATCTGCTCAAAAGTCATGCCGTTTGCGTCGCCGCCGGCTTCTTCGATCAGTTTGTCTGCGCGGTGGCGCGTCTTGCAGTCGCGGCAATCCATCAGCGGGTCGGAAAAGCCGCCCACGTGTCCGGAAGCAACCCAGACCTGCGGGTTCATCAGAATCGCAGCGTCAAGGCCGACATTGTACGGGCTTTCCTGCACGAATTTCTTCCACCACGCACGCTTTACGTTGTTTTTGAATTCCACTCCCAAAGGTCCATAGTCCCATGTATTGGAAAGTCCACCGTAGATTTCAGAGCCGGAATAGATGAATCCACGGTTCTTACACAACGATACAATCTGGTCCATGGTTTTTTCGGTTGCTTTCATACTTACATCCTCCATTTGGGAACGTTGGCTGCGTTCCACATTTATTTCTTTTTGAATATTACGAGTTTGCTAAGAACATAGTTAATGATTACAACAATGACGTTGTCGGCAATCTTTGAAAGAAGTTCATTCCAACCAAGGACATCAATCAGCAGCCACATGCAAAGGTAGTCAACGCCCAGAGAAAACAGCCTTGCCCCGATAAATTCGGCGAATTCTCTCCAGAGAACCGCAGGTTCAAGACTTTTGCTTTTGAACACAAACAGCTTGTTTGTAATGAAGGCAAAGAGAACCGCCAAAATCCAGGCAAAAATATTAGCGGCCTGCCAAGACCAGCCAAAGGGCCCGTTGGCAAGCTGAAATGCGAGGATATTGATGAGCGTCGTCATGACCCCGAAAGCGATATAGAGAAGCATTTCTGGGGTTGTCATAAACTTCCAAAGCTTTCTAATCAGGTTCAAAGAAACACCGCCATTCACGTATTAGTTTACCATTCCGGGAGCCCTGTTTCAAGAAATTGCGTGAAAGCTTGCAATCTATTTTTGGCAGGATTACAATATGTGTTTGAAAGTTGAACCAACGGAAATTTACTCAGATTTGACGTACCTTATTGCGCAAAGACCGCTTCCGTGCTATTTCTTAATGAATCGCGTCAAAAGCAGAAAACAAGTTTACTAAATGTATAAATTGCTTGCAAATTAACGAAAACGGCAATTTCTGTTGTCTTTTGGGCGCAGGAAGGGAAGAAACACGTCTATTTTATTGGGAAGGCGTGAAGTTTTTGCGGAATAAGTGTAACAAGTCAATGAGAAAAATAATCTTGCAGCCAGCTGAAGAACAACAGCCGCTGCGTTTGAGGAGGAATCATCTTGCAAACGATGCAACCAATGAAGTTGAAAACAGCCTGCAAAGATTATATCTGGGGTGGAAACCGGCTCCGGCTGGAATACGGCCAGCAGAGCGACGCAGACAGAATCGCCGAAAGCTGGATGCTTTCTGCTCACCCGGACGGGCCGTCGGTGATTGAAAACGGTGATTACAAGGGTTTGACATTGCAGGAATATCTGCAAAAGGCGGGAAAATCCGTGCTCGGAACGGACTGCGCACGTTTTCCGGATTTTCCGGTTCTGATAAAGCTGATTGATGCAAAAGATAAACTGTCTATTCAGGTACATCCGGATGACGCCTACGCGCGGGAGCACGGCGGCGGATTCGGAAAAACCGAAATGTGGTATATTCTGGACTGTGAGCCGGGCGCGGGACTTTATTACGGCTTTGACCATGAAATCTCCAAAGAGGAATTCGCCCGCCGAATCAATGACGGGACGCTCGAAGAAGTGCTTCACCGCGCCGAGGTGCACCCCGGCGATATGTTTTTCATCAAAGCGGGGACGCTGCATGCAATCGGTGCAGGGATTCTGCTCGCCGAAGTTCAGCAGAACTCCAACCTCACCTACCGCATCTACGATTACGGACGCCTTGGCAAAGACGGGAAACCGCGTGAGCTGCACATTGAGCAGGCTAAGGATGTTACACAGCTGAAGCCGGCAGACTGCCCGGTCGGACCTCAAGGCAGCCGCGAGGAGAAGAACGGATATTCAAGGATTTTGCTCGCTTCCTGCCCGATTTTCACGGTATATGACATGGAAGTGAAAGAAGCGGAGCTGAATGCAGACGAAAAGAGTTTCCATTCGCTCATCTGTCTGGACGGCAAAGCAGACCTTCTGAAAGAAGGAAATCCGGTTCTGAGCATGAAAAAGGGAGAAAGCGTGTTTGTGCCGGCAGGGTATGGCAGCTACACCGTGAAGGGAAACTGCCGCTTGCTGCACACGACCGTCTGAACAAGCTTCAGATGACAAAGCCTCCGTTGACGCCGAGAATTTGCCCTGTGATAAATCCGGCCTCAGGCGAGGCGAGAAAACTCACGGCGGCAGCAACATCCTCGGGGGTGCCGATGCGGCACAGAGGGGTTTCGTCCGCCAGCTCGTGCATGGTTTCCGCATCGAGCTGGGCATTCATCGGCGTGTCGATGACGCCGGGCGCAATGCAGTTGACGGTAATGCCGGAAGGCCCGACCTCTTTTGCTAGTGCCTTCGTAAGGCCGATGACGCCGGCCTTTGCGGCGGAGTAGTGCACCTCGCAGGAGGCGCCGACCTGCCCCCACATCGAAGAAATGTTGATGATGCGCCCGGATTTCCGGCGAATCATCCCGGGAAGTGCCAGGCGGCAGCAGTGGAATGCGCCGGTCAGGTTCACCCCAATCATTCGCTGCCAGTCCTCTTCCGTCAGGTCGGTGAACAGCTTCTGCTGTGCAATTCCCGCATTGTTCACCAGTACATCAATGTCGCCCGCAGCGCGGAACATCGCTTCCGTCTGCGCAAAATCGGAAACGTCCGCACAGGCGATTTCCGCGCACCCGCTTCGTTCCGCATTTAATTGTGCGCAAAGCCGTTGGGCGGCTTCCACCGAGTGGAAGCAGTTTAGGATAACATGGTAACCGTCACGGCAAAGGCGTGCGGCGACAGCCTGTCCGATTCCGCCGGAAGCGCCGGTTACCAGAGCTTTTTTCATTCTCTTTACCGCCTCTTTCACAAATTCAAAACTTCCACTATTTTACCATATTTAGCGGAAGAATAAAATGACCCCCGGCATTCAGCCGGGGGATTAAGCGGGAGAATTGTGCTGTTGCCGTGCGTTGGAGAATGACTAGTTAGCCCTGAATAGCTGTTACGCTGAGAGTAGCATTGCTGACTCTCACGCCATCATCAGATGTTGTTGTGCCCGGTACGAGCTGTACCGAATAGGTGTAGCTGCCAGGCGCAACATTCTCATCTTGGAACGAGAACGAGAAGCTATGGCTGGTCGCACCCGCTGCTGTCAGGGTGAATGTGTAAGGCGAGCCGACCGGAGTCACATTGCCGACACTAGATGCACGGTAGATTTGGAAACGAAGATTGGCTGTGACGCCATCAGGAACTTCAACGATGCCATCGAACTGAATCAGGTTATCGGTCCGACCAACGCGGGTTGTGTCGATGTTTGTAGTAACGACGTTATTCGGGGTAGTGAGCTCAGTGATAGTGCCAAGAAAGCCTGTGCCGCCGGTTGTCGAGCTGGGTACTACGCAGCATTGCTGACACTTGCCGTTAAACTTGTTGTCACACTTGCCGTCGAACTTGCCATCACACTTACCGTCGAACTTGTTGTCGCATTTGTTGTCTTGCTTGTCGCACGGGCAGCTGTCATTCGGTTTGCTGCAAGGGAATTTGTCATCAAAGCAAGGGAATTTGTCGCCGCAGCTGGGGCTCTTGTCGCCGCAGCTTCCGCCGTAGTACGGAAAGTCACAGCAGGGGTTAAAGAATTTGCAGCAGCAAGGACGAGGATTGAAGCAGCAGGGACGCGGATCGAAGCAGCAGGGTACGAATCTGCCGAAGCGATTATCTTTGTAGAAGAATTCCTGAGGCAGATAATCCGAAGTCCATGTTCCGCGGAGCCAAGGATTTAATTGGTCATTTCTATCGTAATTCATATGAATCCTCCTATATTGAAATGATAAGATTTATCCTCACCTTCATATTATGCGGTTGGCCTCTATAGGTACATAAAATCAGAAATTACGTCGTATTTTTGAAAAAGGAAAATAAATTTTTCCCTTTTTGGCATAAAAAGAACCTCCGGTGTTCAAACCGGAGGCTTGGGAGAATTCAGATTTGCGAAGATGTATTTGGTCAGTTGTTTGCGACAGCAACGATGCTGAGTGTGGCGTTTGAAATGGAAACACCGGCTACTGTGGTTGTAGTACCAGAGATAAGCTGAACGGAATAGGTATATGTGCCGGGAGCGACGTCATTGTCAAGGAAAGTAAACGCAAAGCTTTGGCTGGTAAGAGCACCTGCGGTAAGGGCAAATGTGTAGGGCGAGCCGACCGGAACTGCATTTCCGATACAAGATGAGCGATAGACCTGAAACACTAGGGTAGTGGTGAGAGCAACCGGAATATTGATAGTCGATGTAAATTGAACTAAAATGTCCGATTTTCCGATGCAGCAGGTGTTGATGGATGTAGAAACGACGTTGATTGGGATTGTAAGGGCAGTAATGACGCCAAGCGGACCTGCGCTGCCGGTTGAAGAGTTGATTTGAATTGGGAAGCATCGGTTTGGCCGGCCGGACAAGTTGCTCAAACTTTCATTGTTAAAAAACGTATTGTTCCCGTTTACGTTTCTGCGAAAAGCAAGATCTTGGGCACGGCTTACGGCCAGTGAAGTGCCGTTTTCACAACTCATAAAAAATCCTCCTCGCTCAAAGTAGACCAAATGGGATACGCACGGACTTATTTCATAATATGCAAAATGCCTTTGGCAGGTACTAAAATTTTATGGAAGCAAAAACGGCAAATAATCCACGGCCTGCACAGTAAGGAATCATCATACAACAAAAAGCTCCCGCTTCCGAACCGGAAGCGGGAGCTTTTGAATCTGTGAGATTGTGTAATCAGATCACAGCCAGAACAATGAAATTCAGAATGAAAAGGACCGAGCAAACAAGGAGAATCGGATGGATTTCCTTGAATTTGCCTTTTACAGCCTTGACGATGCAGTAGAAGATGAAGCCGGCAGCAATACCGTAGGAGATGCTGTAGCACAGGCCCATGAAAACGCTGGCGCCGAATGCCGGAATTGCATCTTCGAGGTCAGGCCAGTTGATTTCCTTGAAGGAGCTCATCATCATAATGCCGACGATGACCAGTGCAGGTGCCGTAGCAGCGGCAGGAATGCAGCCGGCAATCGGGGCAAGGAAAGAGCAAAGGAGGAACATAATGGCGGTTGTGAGGCTGGTCAGACCAGTACGTCCGCCTGCACCGATGCCTGCAGCACTTTCAACATACGTTGTGGTGTTGGAGGTACCGAAGATAGCACCGATGGAAGTTGCGATGGAGTCTGCAAACAGTGCACGGTCCATTTTTGACTTGAAGCCGCGGCTGTTAGCCAAGGTCGCCATATCCGCGTCCGTGAAGATTCCGGAGCGGCGGCCGGTGCCGATGAAGGTTCCGATGGTGTCAAAGGTATCGGAGAGGCTGAAGGCGAAAATCGTCATGATGACGAGCAAAACTTTGCCGGGGTCAGCAAAGAGGGAACCCATTCCATCCGCGCTGAATGCGGCGCCAAAGGTGGTGCCGAGTTTGGAGAAGGATTCACCGAGCGAGCTGAAGGAAATGGAAGCGCCCTCAAAGCTCGTTACGCCGCACGGAATGCCGACCAGTGTTGTAGCAATGATGCCGATGAGGATAGCACCTTTTACATTCAGCATCAAGAGAACAACCATCAGCGCAATGCCGAACAGAGCCAGAAGCACTGAGGCCTGGTTGAAGGTTGCAATGGACGGAACTACGCCGCCGTTGGAAGCAACGGAAGTAATGGCGGAGTAAGTAGCATTGGCGTCATAAGCCTTACCGTTGATGGACACCATGGAGGTGGCGTCTGTGGAGAACTGAATCAGGTTCGCGTCTTTCAGGCCGATGTAGGCAACAAAGATGCCGATACCGCCGCTGATAGCGTGCTGAAGGCTTGTCGGGATGGACTTAATGATCAATTTGCGGAAACTTGTTACGGTAATGATGATGTTGATGACACCGCAGATGAAAACCATTGCCAGAGCCTGCTGCCATTTGAATCCCAGAGACATGCAGACTGTGTAGGTGAAGAATGCGTTCAGTCCCATGCCAGGAGCCTGTGCATACGGCACATTGGCGAACAGGGCCATAACCAGAGTACCGATGGCAGATGCAATAATCGTCGCAAGGAAGACTGCCTGAGTATCCATGCCGGTTTTTCCAAGCACCTGCGGATTGACGAACAGAATGTACGACATGGTGAAGAATGTGGTGAGACCCGCAAGTATTTCGGTCTGCACATTCGTACCGCTGCCCTTCAGGTTGAAGAAATCACCTTTTGGATGGGCAATCTGCTTTTTGCTTTCCTCCATTGTTCTTTCCTCCATTTTTAGAAAAATAAAAATCACCCGATATTTTGTCCGTATCGGGTCAAGCTTACGAAATAAGTATATCGGTTTAAACTGGAGAAAGCAATGTGGTATTTACACAAAGTTGCAAGATTAGACATATTTTATTCATACTTTTTTTTATAAATTGTTTCTTCATACCCAAAAAAGCACAGAAAAAAGCAGCCTTTCCCACTGGGGAAAGGCTGCTTTTGAATCTGCATCGTGAAATTATTTCAGGCGTGCTTTCAAACCTTCGAGTTCTGCACGAAGCTCCTTCGGAAGTTTGTCGCCGAATTTCTTATAGAATTCTTCAATATCGGCGGCCTCTTTGGTCCACTCGTCCTTGTCAACATAAAGAATACTCTTCAGAGTATCGAGGGTGAGGTCAAGACCTTCGAGGTTGATGTCTTCCGCCTTCGGCACATAGCCAATCGGAGTTTCAACGGCGTCCGCCTTACCTTCGCAGCGGTTCAGGATCCACTCCAAGACGCGCAGGTTGTCGCCGAATCCCGGCCAAATGAACTTGCCGTTTTCGTCTACGCGGAACCAGTTGACGTTGAAGATCTTCGGAGCCTTGTCGCCGAGTTTTTCGCCCATTTCAATCCAGTGTGCGAAATAGTCGCCCATGTTGTAGCCGCAGAACGGCAGCATAGCCATCGGGTCGCGGCGGAGAACGCCAACAGCACCGGTTGCGGCAGCAGTCGTTTCAGAAGCCATAATGGAACCGACAAACACACCGTTGTTCCAGCTGCGGGATTGATACACAAGCGGAGTTGTGTGAGCGCGGCGTCCGCCGAAGATAATTGCGGAAATCGGCACACCGTTCGGGGAATCGAACTCGGGGCTGATGCACGGGCAGTTCTTTGCCGGAGCGGTGAAGCGGCTGTTCGGATGAGCGCCCTTTTCCGTGGAGGTTGTGCCATCCCACGGCTTGCCGGTCCAGTCGATGCCGTTCTTCGGCGGGTTGTGGTCGAGACCTTCCCACCAAACGGTGCCGTCGTCTTTGTTGTAAGCGACGTTCGTGAAGATGGTGCCGGACTGTGTAGTGCGGAGAGCATTCGGGTTGGACTTTTCGTTTGTGCCCGGTGCTACGCCGAAGAAGCCGTTTTCAGGGTTAATCGCCCAGAGTCTGCCGTCCGGTCCAATGCGCATCCAAGCAATGTCGTCGCCGACTGTCCAAACCTTGTAGCCCTTCTTGCGGTAGACTTCCGGCGGAATGAGCATAGCCAGATTGGTCTTGCCGCAGGCAGACGGGAATGCAGCAGCAACATATTTCACTTCGCCCTTCGGGTTCTCAATGCCGAGGATGAGCATGTGCTCAGCCATCCAGCCCTCGTTCTTGCCGAGGTAGGAAGCAATACGCAGAGCAAAGCACTTTTTGCCGAGCAGCACGTTGCCGCCGTAAGCGGAGTTGACGGAAATAATGGTGTTGTCCTCCGGGAAGTGGCAGATGTAGCGCTTCTCAGGGTCAACATCGCACTTGCAGTGCAGGCCGCGGACCCAGTCGTTGCTGTCGCCGAGCACATCCCAAACCTTCTCGCCGACGCGGGTCATAATGGACATGTTCAGAACAACATAAATCGAGTCGGTCAGCTCAACACCGATTTTTGCGAACGGAGAACCAATCGGTCCCATGGAATACGGAATGACATACATGGTGCGACCTTTGTAGCTTCCGCGTGCGATGTCATAAAGCATTTTGTAAGCTTGCTGCGGCTCCATCCAGTGGTTGGTCGGGCCTGCATCTTCTTCTTTACGGCTGCAGATAAAGGTACGGCCTTCCACACGAGCAACGTCGTTGACGGCGGTGCGGTGCAGATAGCAGTTCGGCAGCTTCTCCTGATTCAGTTTAATGAACTCTCCGGTTTTGCAAGCTTCCTCACGAAGAGATTCAAGTTGGGATTCGGAACCGTCAATCCAGACGACGTTGTCTGGGCAGACAAGTTCTTTCATTTTTCCAATCCATTCCAGAACAGACTTATTTTGTGTCATACTATCTCCTTTCGGCCTCCTGGCCCTATTGACATTAATGCAATAATACACCATCCTTTTGCAGGATGCAACGGAAAAAAGCCATGAATTCTAAACTTTAAGCAAAAATTTATATGCATTTTTCAGAGCGTTGTCTATTTTGCTAAAACTCCCGAGATATTTCTAAAATGAATTATTCAGTTTAACATTATTCAAAAAATGAAGCTCCGGACGTTATCGGCGGAGCTTTTAACGCAGAAAAAATATATCATCGGTTGCGCTTAAACGAAGCGGAGGGTTCATACGCAAAGGAAAGCTCCACCGGCATTTCGGCTCGGGCGTTCAAGTCCGGGCCCGCGGTATTGCCGGCTTGATACTCGTAAAATCCTTGCGAAGCAACCATTGCGCCGTTGTCGCCGCAGTAGCGCAGCTCCGGACGGTAAAAAGCGAGGCCAAGGCGCTTACACTCGCTTTCCAGCGTACGGCGCAACAAAGAGTTTGCGGAAACCCCTCCGGCGATTGCGAGCTTCTTCGCTCCGGTGGCACGCGCGGCCGCCAGGAAACTGCGGGTCAGGCAGTCCACAACAGCTTTGCGGTAAGAGGCCGCAAGGTCGGCAACATGAATCGTTTCGCCGCGCTGTTCTGCGTTGTGTATCAGATTGATGACGTTTGTTTTCAGACCGGAAAAGCTGAAGTCAAACGGCGCCCCATCCACAACAGGCCGTGGGAGGCGATAGGCATTATCGTTCCCCTTTTCAGCAATCTTATCCATTTCCACACCGCCGGGGTAAGGAATTCCCATGGCGCGGGCAGCCTTGTCGAACGCCTCGCCCGCGGCATCGTCTCGGGTGCGGCCGAGAACACGGAGCTTTGTGTAGTCATCCACCTGAACAATATGGCTATGTCCGCCGGAAACAACAAGACACAGGAAAGGCGGTTCGAGTTCCGGAAAGGTGATGTAGTTTGCAGCAATATGGGAACGCAGATGGTGGACCGGAACGAGAGGCTTTCCGCTGGAAAGAGCAAGGCCTTTCGCAAAGTTAACCCCCACGAGCAGTGCACCGATGAGGCCCGGCGCAGCCGTAACAGCTATGGCGTCGATTTCGCTGAGATCGGTTTTGGCATCTTCGAGCGCGGCACGCACCACGCCGCAGATTGCCTCGCAGTGACGGCGTGAAGCGATTTCGGGCACGACACCGCCGTAAAGTCTGTGCTCCTCTACCTGGGAAGCCACAGCGTTTGAGAGGACGGTTCTTCCGTCCTCCACAACCGCGGCAGCCGTCTCGTCACAGGAACTTTCTATACCGAGAATTTTCATACATTTTCCCCTTATTTTTTCTTAATGGCAATCGGAACGGGCTTCACACGAAGCGGAGGATTTTCCTCACAGCATGAGCACTCGTTCTCTTCGCAGGCTCGGTAGCTTAAATATTGTGCAAAGGCATATCCAAGGGCAAGCCCAGCAAGAAACATACCTGCCGTTTTCGCAAAATTTTTGCCGTTCATTTTAGACCAACCTTTCTGCATTTTTGTTCAGATATTTTGTGAGAATCAGAGCGTCTTCTTTCGGATTCCGGTAAAACCCCGGTCGTCGCCCGACTTCCTGAAAGCCCAGACTTTCATAGAGAGCTATTGCTCCCGTGTTGGAAATGCGCGCTTCCAGCGTAATAAACGCCGCATTCCTCTCCTGTGCCGCGGCGATGAGATGCCGCATGAGCATGTGGGCGATGCCCCTGCGGCGGTACTGCGGAAAGACTGCCACATTGTCAACATAACATTCGTCCAGCACGCAGTTCATACCCGCATAGCCAACCGTAATTCCGTTCAACTCGGCCACGGCAAATACGGCTCCGGGGTTGTGAAGTTCTGCGGCAAGCCCGTCACGCGACCATGGTGTGGTGAAGCATGCCTGCTCGAGCTGCACCAGTGCATCGAGATGCCGTTCCTCCATCGGAACGATTTTCAGTTCTTCCATCTGTTTCGCACCGCTTTCTCAATTTTTTCATCGCGTGTGAGGTACACCGTACTGACGCATACCCACAGCAGGCAGAACAGCATCAACACCGATAGGATACGGATGTGGATGAAATCCGCGTGATAAAGGTTGTGGCAGACGACGTAGGTGGAGCTGAATACTGTGACAATCGGAACGTAGAACTTCTCCGGAAAATAGAACGCAAAGACAACAGAGAGAATGTCGGCCGGGTAGTAATAGCGTTCGTGCATATACGGCAAAATATACGGAACAAAAAGCACAGAAAGCAAAGCAAGCGAAACCGTCATGCCGTCCGTCATGTCAAACTCCAGCTGAGAAAACCAGAGCACGGCCGCCAAAGTCGCAAGGACGGCAAGCAGCGCAATCATGATCCCGACCGGGAAAGGCGTGTCTTCCGGGTACCATACGGAAAGGTTCGGCAGGTACATGGAAATCAAGCTGTATTGAGTTGCCTGATGAAAATAAACAGTCAGCAGGTCTGTCAAGCTACGCCCCATGACAGCAGCCGGAAGAATGGCGGCGAGGTAAACGGCGGGGAACGCCAGCAGGCAGCGCCAGCGGATTCGGCGCTTCAAGAGCATCAACAGAAGAAACGGAGCGAGGAAAACTGCCTGCAGCTTAAACACAAAAGCGACGGAGAACGCCGTGACGCAGGCCCAGTCTCGGTTCTCCAAAAGATAAAGCACAGAGGCGAGCAGCGCCGCGGTGTAAAGGGAATCGCATTGCCCCCATGCGGCCGAATTCAAAAAGACGCTCGGCAGAAAAAGCACCACCGCGTAGGCGATTTCGCCCCAGAATTCTTTATATTTTCTCCGGACAAGGCGCATGGCGTAGGAAGCAAGAATAATGTCGCCGGCAAACGAAAGCATTTTTATGAGTGCCAGGTCGCGCAGCGGAATGTAGGTGAGCAGCGCAAGCAGGTAGAAATAAGGCGGCATGTAGTCGCCCAGATTTTTCCCGATGGCGGCAAGGCCGCCGCCATCTCTCAATTCCGTAAACCAATTGTGCAGGAATTGAATGTAATCGCCGGATTCGAACGGCAGAAATTTCAGCCTTAAGGCAAAGGCGAGTGCGGTAACCGCAATGAGGAACAAAATCCGTTCCGCCGCTACAAAGTTCATGAATGCTTTGCGTTTGCTCATGTCGATTTCCTCCTCCGCCGCAGCTCGGATACGCGCTGCGGCTGATGTGGATTCCGGTAAAGACGAATTCATGCCCTTTTATAAACCAGAAAATCGAACCCGATTTCCGTTTCCAGATGCCCGGCGGCGGCAAGGCGTTCGCTTCCCGCACGCGGCGTTTTCCAGAAGTATGGCGTCATGGTGAAAAGGTCGCGGATGAGCTGCCGGTCGTCCGTGCGGATTTCCCCACGGATGGGAACACGTTCGATAAAGCGGAAACCGGGGTATTCCGTATCGTGCCGCTCGTTTTCGTACGGTTCCTCGTAAAGAATTTGTTTGAGCCCGAACAGGTGGCGCTCACTAGGCACCGCCAGAATCATCGCTCCACAAGGCTCGACCACGCGGGCAAATTCTTCCGGAACGATGGGCGCAAACACATTTGTGAGAAGGCCTGCCGACGAGTCGGGAACCGGAACGCCGAACATGCTTCCCACAGCGAACGGGATGCTTCGGTATTTTTTTGCCGCAGCCTTCACGGCAAATTTTGAGATGTCAAATCCGCACAGCGGCGGATTCATTCCGTGTTCGGAAAAGAATTCGGCAAGGCGGCTGGTGTAGTATCCTTCGCCGCAGCCGGCGTCGACGATGGCAGAGCCGTCCGCGGGGTAATACTTCAGCGCCAGATGGTTCAAGGCGTCGCTGAAAATCCGGTAGCAGCCGGATTCGAGAAAACGGCGGCGGGAGGCCACCATCGCCTTGTCGTCGCCCGGCATTTTGGAGTGCTTTTTGTTCGGAGGGAGGAGGTAGACGTATCCTTCGGAGGCGATATCGTAGCTGTGACCGTTCGGGCAAACGTAGGCTTTTTCCAAGCGGTCAAGACGCTCGCCGCAGATAGGGCAGGCAAACAGACTCATGCTTTTGCCTCGTACCATGTTTCGCCGATTTTAGCGTCGGCGGTCAGCGGGACGGAGAGTGAAACGGCATTCTGCATTTCCTCCGTCAGCAGAGTCGCCACTTGCAGCGCTTCTTCGGCGGGCGCTTCTACAATCAGTTCGTCGTGCACCTGAAGAATCAGACGCGCGCGCAGCTTTTCGCG
Organism: Thermocaproicibacter melissae; assembly: GCF_024498295.1. Taxonomy (NCBI): domain Bacteria; kingdom Bacillati; phylum Bacillota; class Clostridia; order Eubacteriales; family Oscillospiraceae; genus Thermocaproicibacter; species Thermocaproicibacter melissae. The sequence goes on along the minus strand of NZ_CP101827.1, from coordinate 18,428 downwards.
TTCGAGGCGGTTCACCACGCGAATCATCGCAATCTTGATGATGTCGGCCGCGGTGCCTTGAATCGGCATATTGCGCGCAACACGTTCGCCGAACGCCCTCAGGTTGTGGTTGGAGCTTGCAAGTTCCGGAAGATAGCGCCTCCGCCCGAACATGGTCTCCACATAGCCTTTTTCCTTTGCGTCCTCCACAACGCGCTTCATGTAGTCGTCTACGCCGGAGAAATGGGCAAGGTAGTCGGCTATGTACTGCTTCGCTTCGCGCACGGAGACGTGAATGTCCTGAGAAAGCGAGAACGGGCCGATTCCGTAGACAATGCCGAAGTTCACGGCCTTTGCCCGGCTGCGCATCAGCGGCGTTACCATGCTTTCCGGCAGATGGAACACCTGCGCGGCGGTTCGGCGGTGAATGTCGTCATGGTCAAGAAAAGCCTGTATCATGTTTTTGTCGTTCGCAACGTGAGCGAGTACCCGCAGCTCAATCTGCGAGTAGTCAGCGTCCACAAGAACCCAGCCCGGCCGCGCGACAAAAAAGCGGCGCATTTCACGCCCAATCTCCGTGCGGACGGGGATGTTCTGCAGGTTCGGCTCGGTGGAGCTGATGCGGCCGGTGCGCGTTTCCGTCTGGTTGAAGCTCGAATGGATGCGCCCGTCCTCCGCGACGACCTTGAGCAGCCCGTCGCAGTACGTCGATTTCAGCTTTGCCAGAGTGCGGTAAGAGAGCACAAGGTCCACAACGGGGCTTTCGTAACGCAGCTTTTCCAGCACGTCTGCGTTTGTGGACCAGCCGGTTTTTGTCTTTTTGCCGTGCTCAAGGCCGAGTTTGTCAAAAAGAGCTTCGCCGAGTTGCTTCGGCGAGTTGATATTGAATTCGTAGCCGACCGCGTCGTAAATTTGCTGCTGGATTTCGGTGATTTTCGCATCGAGCGTTTTTCCGAATTCCCGAATACCGTTTGCGTCAACCGCAAAGCCGACGTTTTCCATCAGCGCGAGAACGCGCGCGAGCGGGACTTCAATATCGTTCAAAAGCGAAGTCTGCCCGTTTTCGGCAATTTTGCGCTCCAGTACGTCGGCAAGCTGGGGCATGATTGCGGCGGCCGCACATTCTTCCGGAATCCCATCCGGCACGGCCACGCCGTATTCGCGAGCAAGGCGGAACGGCTCGTAGCTTGAGGCCGACGGGTTCAGCAGATACCCTGCGAGCAGCGTGTCAAACACCGTGCCACGCAGCGTTTCTCCGGTGCGGTCGAGCGCGGCGAAAATCGGTTTCACATCGTGGGTATTTTTGCGGATGCTTTCATCCGTCAGAATGGCGTGGATGGTTTTCGTATCGTCCAGAATATGGATTTTCCCGCCCGTGCAAACCGTCATGGATTTTATGGCACCGTTTTCGATTTTCACGGTGAAATCCGCGCGCCCGGTGTGCTCCAGTTCTTTCAGCAGGGCGGCGGGGTCGGTGCTTTCCGCCATTTCGACAGCGGCCGAGGCGGTTTCCACGGCAATCGGCTCCTGCGCGGCGGCGTCGAGGCCGAGCTTTTCAATCAGCTTGAAGAACTCGAGCTTGGCCATCAGCCGAACGGCAGCGGCCGTGTCCCGCTTTGCTGGGACATAGTGGGAAAGGTCCGTGTCAATCGGCGCATCGGTGCAGATGGTTCCGAGCCTGCGGCTGAGGAAGGCGTTCTCTTTTCCGTCCGCGAGCTTTTTGCGGAGCGTGTCGCGAATCTCCAGCTCGTCCAAATGCTCGTAAATATAATCAATGGAGTGGTATGCCTGAATCAATTGGCTCGCGCCCTTCGGGCCGATGCCCGCGACGCCGGGGATGCAGTCGGAGGTATCGCCTTGAAGCGCCTTGATTTCAATCATTTCCTTCGGGGTAACGCCGTAATCCTCTTTGATTTTCGCTTCGTCGTAGAGCGTCACCTGCGGCTGTCCCATTTTGGTCGATGCAAGGCGCACCGAAACGAGCGGGCTAACCAGCTGCAGGCTGTCGCGGTCGCCCGTAGCCAGCACACATTCACAGTTTTTCTCTTCACAAGCCTTGGCGAGCGTACCGAGGATATCATCGGCTTCATAGCCTTCGCACTCCACAATCCGGTACCCGAGGAGCTTCAACAGCTCCTTGAGCGTCGGCATCTGCTGCGCCAGCTCCGGCGGCATCCCTTTTCGGTTTGCCTTGTAGCCCGCATATTCTTTGTGGCGGAACGTGGGAGCGTGCATATCAAAAGCAACGGCAACCGCGTCCGGTTCCGTTTCCGTCAGCAATTTGTGAAAAATCATCAGGAACCCGTAAATGCCATTGGTGAAAAGGCCTTCCTTCGTACTCAGAAGGCGAATTCCGTAGAACGCTCGGTTCAATATGCTGTTCCCGTCTAATACCAGTAATTTCATGGCGTTCCTCCATTTTTGCATATCGCAAATAATGAAAATATTATAGCACTTTCCGATGGAAAAAATAAGTGCTATACTGAACAGTGCATATTTCGGCCGCACGCGGAGGAAAAAGATTTGCTTTCAAAAGTGCTGAATTCACGGGAAGACTATCGAATGGGTATTTGTGGAGGACAAACGAATTTATCTACCGTGCGGCTGAACCACGCGGCCGCAGACGGCTATCTTCTAGCCAAGGTCTTTCAAATGCTTCAGCAGGAAATTGATTTATTTTCCGAGGAAATAGGTCAGAGGGTTTAATCTATGGGAATCAAGGGAATCAAGATTGGAACAGTAGAAATAAAGGGCAAGGCAATTCTTGCCCCCATGGCAGGCGTGGGCGACCGGGCGTTCCGGGAAACGTGCGCGCGGTTCGGCGCAGCCTGCACAGTCAGTGAGATGGTCAGCTCCAAGGCATTGGAGTTCGACGATAAAAAGACACTAGAGCTGATGGAACTGGGGGAGGAGGCGCGCCCGGCGGCAATCCAGATTTTCGGCTCGGAGCCGGATGTCATGGCTTTGGCCGCGCGGAAGGCGCTCGAGTTTTCCCCCGATTTCATCGACATCAACATGGGCTGCCCGGCACCGAAAATCACAGGGCCGGGGGCGGGAAGCGCCCTGATGAAGACGCCGCAGCTTTGCGGGGAGATTGTCGCGGCGGTTGTCGCTGCTGTGCCCGTTCCGGTAACCGTGAAAATACGCGCCGGCTGGGACGAGAAAAGCGTCAATGCCGTGGAGGTCGCTTCGATTTGTGAGCAGGCCGGCGCCGCAGCCGTTGCGGTGCATGCGCGCACCCGCTCCCAGATGTATGAGCCGCCTGCCGACTGGAGCATCATCAAAGCGGTGAAGGAAGCGGTCAAGATTCCGGTCATCGGCAACGGCGATGTAACGGGAGCGCAGTCTGCCGCACGGATGCTGGAACAGACCGGCTGCGATGCCGTGATGGTCGGGCGCGCCGCGCTCGGCAACCCGTGGATATTCCAGCAAATCAACGCCTACCTGGACGAACGCCGCATCGTTCCGCCGCCGTCGCTTTCCGAACGGATGCAGATTATGGTCCAGCACGTGGAGTTGATGTGCCGCTACAAAGGCGAATACCGCGCCATGAAGGAGGCGCGCAAGCATGTGGGATGGTATTTAAAAGGTTTGCGCGGGGCTTCTGAATTCCGCCGCTGCGCCGGCTTTTTGGAAAGCCTTGCGGATTTGGATGCATTGGTCAAGGACGTGATTGCGGCGCAGGAAGAAACTCCGCTCAGCGAAAAATAGCATTTTTTCGGGAATAGCCGTGGGGTAAGTCAGCCTGCCGGTGAAAAAGTTTCTCAGCGGAAATTTAGCAGAAAAAGGGTTGTAATTTTCTGTTGATTTATGGTATCTTGAGTAAAAGCATAATAGAGAGGAAAACGCTTATGAAACGAATTAAAAAGTACATAGTACTTCTTCTTACAATAGCGATTTATCTTTCCGGCATGGCTGTTACGGCATTCGCTGCTCCGGCCCCTGACGACGGCACCCAAGTGGTGACCCACGAAGATAACAACCAAGGTAATAACCCAGCAGATGACGGCCAAGCAGGCCAGACAGGTCAGAAGGATAACGCTCAGACCGGCGGCAATCATGGTCTGCAGATAGAGCACGAGAACGATAAAGTACCTCAGATTTGGCTGACTTTTGAATTGGCCGGCGGTTCCGGACTGCACAACAGTCAGGTTGATAAGGGTACAAGGATTAATGAACTTAAAACACCGGTGCGCAAAGGCTATAAGTTTGCCGGCTGGATCGTCAACGGCAAAAAGGTTTCGGGCTCATACCAAATGAACACCGATACATTCCTCACCGCCACGTGGGAAAAAGAAGATGTTTCTTCCGAAGCTGAGTCGGAAGTGGAATCCGGAATTGCCGCCGAGGTAAGCTCCGGCACAGAAAGCTCGGAGATCGCCGCGGCCGTTTCCGAGGCGTCCTCCGAAACATCTTCTGCGGTTTCCTCTCAGGCTCCTTCCAGCACGCGTTTTTCCATCCTGTTTTATATCGGCATCCTGCTTGTGGTGATTGGCGCAGGAGGCCTTGTGTTCCTCATTGTTCGGCAGTTCCGGAACAAGGGCGGCAAAGGCGGGCCGAAATCTTCCGGCGGCCACCGCAACGAAGGATTTACGGATATCAGCTCATACAGCGATGGGAGAAAGATTTATAAACATATTGCACCGAGCGAGGAAGAACCTACTCAACCGGTAAGGTCTGCGACGAAACCGGCGTATGCGACCGGCAGAAGCGGCAATTTTGACTGGCAGAAATTCTTTGACGAGGAAAACTTCTGAACATCCATTTAAAACGCGAAAGCGCCGAAGGCAAAAAGCCTTCGGCGCTTTTTCTATGTCTGTAATTCGGCATTTTTTTCGCATTTTTTGAATAATCATTTTTTCTGAAATAACAGACAAATGATAAGAAAGATGTTATAATGTAAAGCATTACAGTTTAAATCGATAAATTAACAATGCCGGAACAGGAGGATGTAGGAAAATGATTTGGGCAAGGGAGGAAACGCTCCCAAGGGCAGAAATGGAAGCGCTGCAGTTATCCCGCCTGAAAGATACGGTGAAACGCGTATATGAAAAAGTGCCGGCTTATCGGGCGAAAATGGACGCCGCGGGCGTTACGCCGGAACAGGTGAGAACGCTGGACGACCTGCGCAGGCTTCCGTTTACCACGAAGCAGGATTTGCGGGACAATTACCCGTTTGGAATGTTTGCGGTGCCGAAGAAGCAGCTCCTTCGCATTCATGCCTCCAGCGGTACCACAGGAAAGCCCACTGTGGTCGGCTATACCAAGAACGATCTCGATGTCTGGCGGGAATGTGTTGCCCGCATCGCCGTGGCGGCGGGCGGAACCTCCGACGACATTGCGCAGATCTGTTTCGGCTACGGAATGTTCACCGGAGCGCTCGGATTACATAACGGACTTGAAAAAGTTGGTGCTGCCATTGTTCCGTCTTCCACGGGCAACACGCAGAAGCAGCTGATGTATATGAAAGATTTCGGCACGACGCTCCTTGTAGCCACACCCTCTTACGCGATGCGTATTGCCGAAGTTGCCGCAGAAATCGGCCTTGACCCCAAAAAGGACCTTCAGGTTCGCACCCTCGTGCTCGGCAGCGAACTGATGACCGAAGCGATGCGGGCTGAGCTGCACAAAGTTTGGGGCGAAGACGCGAAAATCACGCAGAATTACGGCATGAGCGAACTTATGGGGCCGGGCGTTTCCGGCGAATGTGAGGAGCTTTGCGGCATGCATATCAACGAAGACCACTTCATCGCCGAGGTGATTGACCCAAAAACCGGCGAAGTGCTGAAGCCGGGCGAAAAAGGCGAGCTGGTCGTAACATGCCTTACAAAAGAGGCATTGCCGCTCATTCGTTACCGCACAAGGGATATTACCCGCCTCATGGTTGAGCCGTGTGCCTGCGGGCGCACGACGATGCGCATGGAGAATCTCTCCGGCCGCACCGACGATATGCTGAAAATTCGCGGCGTGAACGTGTTCCCAAGCCAGATTGAGGAAGCGCTCATCAACATCGACGGCATCGGCCCGAATTATGAGATTGTGGTGGACCGCAAGGGTTACTCCGACATTCTCACCATTAAGGTGGAGGTCAAGGCGGAAAGCCTGATGGACTCCTACACCGCGTTGGAGAATCTCGAAAGAAGCATCAAGGAGAAAATGCGGATTGCGCTCGGACTTGATGTGAAGATACAGCTTGTTTCGCCGAACACGCTCAGAAGATTTGAAGGCAAGGCAAAACGCGTCATTGATTTGAGAAAGGAAGGGAACAAAAATGTCTGAAACGAAGATTCTCCTCGGCAATGAGGCGATTGCTCGGGGAGCTTACGAAGCGGGCGTGAAGGTTTCCTCGGCTTACCCGGGAACACCGAGCACGGAGGTAAGCGAAACCCTTGCAAAATACAGCGAGGTCTACGCCGAGTGGGCGCCGAACGAAAAAGTGGCAACGGAGGTCGCTCTCGGCGCGTCGGTTGCGGGTGTCCGCTCCATGTGCGCCATGAAGCATGTCGGTGTGAACGTGGCTGCCGACCCGCTTTACACAGCCGCCTACACGGGGGTGCGCGGCGGCATGGTGCTTGTAGCTGCCGACGACCCGGGCATGTACAGTTCTCAGAATGAGCAGGATACGCGCATGATTGCGCGCGCGGCGATGCTGCCGGTCATTGAGCCTTCGGACAGCGCCGAGGCAAAAGAGTTCATGAAGTTTGCCTATGACTTTAGCGAGAAATACGACACCCCCGTCATTCTGCGCACCACAACGCGCCTTTCCCATTCGCAGGGGCCGGTAAAGCTCGAACCCCGTCAGGAGCGTCCCGACATTCCTTATGAGAAGGACATCGCAAAGTATGTTATGATGCCTGGCAACGCCATTAAGCGCCATGTCGTTGTGGAGGAAAGATTGAAGCGCATGGCGGAAGACGCCAATACGCTTCCCATCAACCGCGTAGAATACGGAGACCTTTCCGTTGGATTCATTACGAGCGGCATCGCGTATCAATATGTAAAAGAGGCTATGCCGAACGCGTCGGTTTTAAAGCTCGGCCTTCTGAATCCGCTGCCGCGGAAATTGATTGAGGGGTTCGCCTCGAAAGTCGAAAAGCTTTACATATTTGAGGAGCTTGAGCCCGTCATTGAGGAGCAGGTAAAGTCCTGGGGCATTACGAAGGCTGTTGGCAAGGAGCTGTTCACCCGTCAGGGCGAGTACAGCGCGAACCTGCTGCGTGAGCGCGTGCTCGGCGAGAAGATTTCCGCCGATGCTCCAGCAAAGGTGCCCGCAAGGCCGCCCATCCTCTGCCCGGGCTGCCCGCACCGCAGCGTTTTCACGGCGCTCAAGCGCCTGAAGCTCCACGCAACAGGCGACATCGGCTGCTACACGCTCGGCGCGGTGGCACCGCTCGGTGTGATTGAAACCACCGTGTGCATGGGCTCCGGCATCAGCATGCTTCACGGAATGGAAAAAGCGAAGGGCAAGGATTATATCCGCAACTGGGTTGCCGTCATCGGCGACTCCACCTTCATGCACACCGGCATCAATTCGCTGATGAACATGGCATACAACCAGTCGACCGCAACCGTTGTAATCCTCGACAACTCCATTACCGCCATGACGGGCCATCAGGACCACCCCGCAACGGGCAAAACGCTCAAAGGCGAGACCGTGCCCGCCATTGACCCCGCGGCGATCTGCCGTGCCATGAACATCAAGAATGTCTGCGTCGTCAATTCGCTCGACCAGGCGGAATTGCAGGAGGCTTTGAAACGTGAAACGGCTCGTGAGGAGCTTTCCGTCATCATTGCCCGCTCCCCGTGCGCACTGTTAAAGGGCGTGAAATTCCCGAATAAGTGCGTTACCGTGCAGGATGCCTGCCGCAAGTGCGGGGCATGCCTGCAGCCGGGGTGCCCTGCTTTGACGAAGAAAGCGGACGGCACCATTCAAATCGATGAAGTGATGTGCAACGGATGCGGCCTGTGCATGCAGCTTTGCCGCTTCGGGGCAATCAAGATGAAGAAGGCGGGCGAGTAACATGAAAACAACAAAGAATATTATGATTGTCGGCGTCGGCGGGCAGGGAACCCTGCTGACAAGCCGTATTCTCGGCAGACTTGCCACAGCGGCGGGCTACGATGTAAAACTTTCGGAAGTGCACGGCATGGCACAGCGCGGCGGAAGCGTCGTCACGTTTGTGCGCTACGGCGAAAAGGTCGCCGAACCGATTGTCGAAGTAGGGCAGGCGGACGTTCTGATTGCGTTTGAGCGCCTGGAAGCTCTGCGCTACCTGCACTATCTGCAAAAAGACGGCGTTGTGGTTGTCAACGATTTGCGCATCGACCCCATTACCGTCGTTACAGGCGCCGCCGAATATCCGGACGACATTATCGGCACGCTTCGGAAGGCTCGCCGCACTATCGCCGTTCCCGCCACGGAGGAAGCAAAAAAGCTCGGCGCTCCGCGCACCTTCAACGTGGTCGTGCTCGGCGCGGCTGCCCGTCACATGGGCTTTGCGAAGGAAGACTGGATTCGCGTAATTGAAGCCACGGTTCCGCCCAAAACGGTGGAAATCAACAAGAAGGCGTTTGAAACAGGCTACGCACTTTCCGTTTGACAGGTGAGCCGAAAATGAGCACGGGGGAAATGATATGATCTGGAATGAGACAAAGGAATGTATGAGCCGCGACGAATTGACCTGCCTTCAAAACGCCCGGCTTGTGAAGCTGGTGGATAGGGTCTACCACAACGTGGAGTATTACCGCAAAAAGATGCAGGCGGTCGGCTTGGAGCCGGGCGACATCAGGGGCATCGAGGACCTCCCAAAGCTGCCGTTTACCACAAAGGACGACCTGCGGGAGACCTACCCGTTCGGGCTTTTTGCCGTTCCGCTTTCGCAGATTACCCGCATCCATGCTTCCAGCGGCACCACGGGAAAGGCGACCGTCGTCGGCTACACGCGCCATGACCTCGACATCTGGAGCGAGTGCGTCGCGCGCTGCATCACCATGGCCGGCCTCGGGAAAAACGACATCATCCAAGTCGCCTACGGCTACGGACTGTTCACCGGCGGCCTCGGCGCGCATTACGGCGTTGAGAAAATGGGCGCCACCGTTGTGCCGATGTCCACGGGAAACACAAAAAAGCTCATCAACATGATGATCGTTTTCGGCGTCACGGGCATCATGTGCACCCCGTCGTATCTGCTGCATATCGCGGAAGTTATTGACGAAATGGGCGTAAAGGATAAAATAAAGTTAAAGGCTTCCATCAACGGCGCGGAACCGTGGACGGAAAATATGCGAAAACAAATTGAGCAGAAGCTCGGAATCCATGCTCACGATATCTACGGGCTGAGCGAGGTCATGGGCCCGGGCGTTGCGGCGGACTGCTGGCTGCACAAAGGGCTTCATATTCAGGAGGACCACTTCCTGCCTGAAATCGTGGACCGCACGACGCTGGAGCCGCTTCCGAACGGCCAGACGGGCGAACTTGTCATTTCCACGCTCACCAAGGAAGGAATTCCGCTTGTGCGCTACCGCACGAAGGACCTCACCTCCATCACCCATGAGCCCTGCGAATGTGGCCGCACAACAGCCCGCCTTGCGAAATTCACCGGCAGAAGCGACGATATGCTCATCATCCGCGGCGTGAACGTATTCCCGTCCCAGATTGAGGCGGCGCTCCTTGAAATGGACGAAACGACGCCCCATTACCGCATGATTGTCGACCGCGTAAATAATCTTGACACGCTCGAGATTCAGGTGGAAGTGGAGGAGCGCTATTTCTCCGACGAAATCCGTGAGCTGGAAAAGCTCAGCAAGAAAATTGCGCATGTCATCCAGCAGGCAATCGGCCTTGCCGTGAAGGTTAAGCTGGTGGAACCGAATAGCATTGAACGCAGCGAGGGCAAAACCCAGCGCGTGATTGACAAAAGAAAGCTCGAATGAGGAAAGGGGAGGCAGAAGCTATGTTTGTCAAACAGCTGTCGGTCTTTATTGAAAACCGTGAGGGCAGGCTGGAGCAGGTAACGGAGGTGCTTGCCAGTGAGGGAATCAACATTCTCTCGCTCAGCATGGCAGACACCACGGAGTACGGCTTGCTCCGCATGATTGTTTCCAACCCGCAGAAGGCAAAGAAAGCGCTTACGGACGAAGGCTTTTCGGCCATGCTGACGGACGTCATTGCCGTAAAGCTGGAAGACCGCGTCGGCGCACTGCACAAGATGACCCATATTCTGTGCAGCCTCAACCTGAACATCGAGTATATGTATGCGCTCGCCTCCTCCGGCAAGCGTGCCATGATTGTGAAAGCGTCGGACGGAAACGCCGCCGTTAAGGCACTGACGGAAGGCGGTTTAGAGCTGTTCAGCAACGAAGAAATGTGTAGCTAATTAGTTTATTGCAAACAAAAGGCTCCTATCATGAATCCACGGTAGGAGCCTTTTATGTCGCTATCCACTTAAAGACAGAATTACAGTCTAGCACCTTCATACGTACTTTCCGGAAGGCTGCAAATAGGTTTGGTATCCTAAATTAAGAGGCCGTTCGATGCAGTCGAACGGCTTCTCTTCTTTATGCTTTTCCCGTAAAGGTAAGGTACAGCAGAACGGCGTTCAGGCAGATGACAATGCCCGCAATCACCGTGCCGAGGAACTGAACTCGTTTGGTGTTCGCAAACTCGCCCATCAGGTCTTTTCGCTTTGCAATCGAAAGCATCTGAAGAATCGGAATCGGAAGAATAAAGCTCAGCGCGACTTGGCTCAGAACGAGCGCGTCCATGGGATTGATGCCGACGGCGATGATAATGAGCGCGGGCAGCATGGTGATGAGCCTTCTGATGTTCACCGGGATGCTGATGTTCACAAAGCCCTTCATAATGGTCTGACCGGCCATGGTGCCCACAGCGGAAGACGAAAGGCCCGAGGCGAGAAGAGCGATTCCGAAGGCACCGCTGGAAAGCGAACCTAACAGCGGTTCCAAGGATTTATGCGCGTCCTGCATATTTTCCACAACGATGCCGTTGCGGTGGAAAACCGCGGCAGAAACAATGACCATCGCCGCGTTCACAAAGAATGCGATGTTCATGGCAATGGAGATGTCGATTTTCTCCATTTTCAGATGGTGCCGCTTTCCCTCCGGCGTTGTATCGCGGCACCGGCACTGAACAAGCTGGGAATGTAGGTAAATCACGTGTGGCATTACCGTTGCGCCCAGCATCCCGACCGCGATGGTAACGGCCTCTCCGTTTGGCAGCGTCGGCACAAAGGTGTGAATCCCAACCTGCGCCCAGTCCGGCTTTGCGAGGAAAATCTCAAACAGATAGGAGACGCTGATTACTCCGAGAAGGGCAGTGATGATGATTTCAACCAGTTTTTGTCCGTATTTCTCCATGTAGCAAATCAGGTAGGTCAGCAAACCGGTCAGGAGGCCTGCGTAGAGCATCGGAATGTGAAACAGCAGGTTTAGGCCGAGCGTCCCGCCGAGAAATTCCGCAAGGTCGGTTGCCATTGCGCCGATTTCCGCAACAATCCAGAAAAACCAGTTCACGGGCTTTGGAAAGACCTGCGCGCATAGCTCGGGCAGGTTGCGCCCGGTTGCGATTCCGAGCTTTGCCGACATGGTCTGAAGAAAGATTGCCATGAGGTTGCTGAAGAGGATGACCCAGATTAACGCGTAATTGAATTTGGAACCGCCGCTGATGTTGGTTGCAAAGTTCCCGGGGTCTATATAGGCTACGCTGACGACAAAAGCAGGCCCGAGGAATCCGAGGAGCTGCCTGACTTTGCCTTTTTTATGCTTTGTACGCGGCCTGTAAAGCGGGGAAGAACCTGTCACCCCCCCCAGACCCGCGTCAATCACTCCAATTTCATTCGCCATGATTTTCACCTTCAAGTAGTTTTGTTTGCTGCTTCTAACATTGTTTCAACAGTATAAATTATGATACTAACGCAAATGTGTTCCGGCATAGAATGAAACAGCTGCGGCAGAAGAAGCCGAAAGCCGGTGCCAAGGAGGCAGATGCTGCATGGAAAATAAGGGTTTTTTCACATTCAGCGAGTCCCTCAAAAAAGAAGAAAATTCTCTTACGGCTTCCATGGAAGATTACCTCGAGATGATTTACCGCCTTTGCCGGGAAACGGGCTTTACCCGAATCCATACACTCTCGCAGGCCTTGAACGTGCAGCCGCCTTCTACCACAAAAATGATGCAGCACCTTTCCAACCTCCAGCTTGTCAAATATGAACGATACGGCGTTATCACCATGACGGATAAGGGCAAAGAACTCGGCGCAAAGCTGCTCAAACGCCACGATGTCGTGGAAAGCTTTATGCGCCTGATCGGCGTCAGAGAGAACAGACAGCTGGAAGAAACCGAAAAAATCGAGCACATGCTGAGCAATGAAACGGTTCAGTGCTTTGAGATCTATGTGGAGTACATGACGCAGCACCCGGAGATTTTGAAGGACTACAAGGCTTTTCAGGAAAGCCGCAAAGAGAAATCTACTTGAACGTGAATCCGCACGGCAAAAAGCATCGGCATTTGCTTCGGCGATTAAAAAGAGCGGCCTTTTCGGCAGCTTTTTTGCGTGGTTACCCCAAATTAGCTGATTGACTTTTCTACGCAAAATATTAAAATGAAGAAAGAATTGGAAATTCCGGAGAGGGGAATCCCGTTTGAATTTCAGGGAGATTGTCAGAAACGCCGGAATCCGCATGCTGCACAGCGGCCTCACGGTGGAGACATGGGGCAACATCAGCGTGCGCGACCCCGAAACGGGGCTGGTGTATCTGACCCCGTCGGCTATGCCCTACGATTTGCTGACAAACGACGATATTGTGGTCATGAATCCCGACGGTTCGGTGAAAGAAGGAAAACGCAAGCCGACGGTAGAAGCCGCCATGCATCTCGGCATTTACCGTGCGCGGCCGGATGTCAACGCGGTGATCCATACTCATCCGGTGGAGTCGTCTGTATTCGGTGTGCTGCACCGCCCGATTCCTCCGATTATTGATGAGGCTGCGCAGGTGCTCGGCGGCGAAGTAAAGGTCACGAAGTATGCGCTGCCCGGCACGCAGGAGCTTGCCGACAATGTGGTGTCAACGCTCGGCAGCGGGGCGGCGTGCCTCATTGCAAACCACGGCGCGGTGTCCGTCGGAAAAGATATCGACTTAGCCTTCCGCGTCTGCGAGGTACTCGAAATGACGGCGCAGATTTACCGGATGGCTCTTACCATCGGCGAGCCGAGCGTGATTTCGCAGGAAAATGTGGCGTACATGAAGGATTTCATGGAGCATCACTACGGCCAGAATCAAAAATGATGCTGAGACCAAAATAGGAGAAGCAGACATGAACGAGATTAGAACCGTAACACACGCAGAAAATGTAAAGCTTTCGGAGGACGGAGCCTCTGTTGTCATCATCGACCAGACGCAGCTACCGAACCGTGTGGAGTATCTGACGTTGAACCGCGCGGAAGACTGCTTTGATGCCATCGCAACGCTGAAAGTACGCGGCGCTCCGGCCATCGGAATTTTTGCGGGATATGCCCTGTATGTGCTCGCAAGGCAGTTTCAAAATCTGCCGTATGAGGAATTTGCACAGAAGGTTCACGAGGTCAAGGAGTACCTCAATTCCTCGCGCCCCACGGCGGTGAACCTCAGCTGGGTGCTGAACCGCATGGAGGGCGTTGTGCGTGATAACGCGGAACTTCCGGTGCCGGAAATCGTGGAGCGGCTTCACGAGGAATGTGTGAAGATTCATCAGGAAGACATCAACATGTGCCGCAAGATTTCGGAATACGGCCTTTCGCTGCTGCATGACGGCGACGGAATCCTGACGCACTGCAATGCCGGCCCGCTCGCCACCTCGCGCTACGGAACCGCCCTAGGGCCGATTCTTCTCGGCACAGAGAGAGGCATGAAGTTTCATGTGTTTGCGGACGAGACCCGCCCGCTTCTGCAGGGGGCGCGCCTGACCTCGTTTGAACTGCAGAAGGCCGGGGTCGATGTGACGCTGATTTGCGACAACATGGCGAGCATCGTCATGAAAAACGGTTGGGTGAACGCCTGCTTCGTCGGCTGCGACCGCATCGCGGCAAACGGCGATTTCGCTAATAAAATCGGCACCTCCGGCGTGGCGATTCTTGCAAAATACTACGGCATCCCGTTCTATACCCTTGGGCCGACTTCCACGATTGACCTGAACTGCCCGACGGGCGAGGACATTAAAATTGAGCTGCGCGACCCGGAGGAAATCAAAGAGAAATTCTACCGGGAGCCGATGGCGCTGAAAGAGGTCAAATGTTACAATCCCGCTTTTGACGTCACCGACCACACGCTGGTTACCGGCATCGTGACGGAAAAGGGAATCTGTCGCCCGCCTTACACGGAAAGCCTGCGAAAACTGTTTGAGTAATTTGGACAAAACCGATTCACGTCCGGACACCCCGGGCGAAGTAAAAAATATTTGGAAAAGAGAGGTTTCGACAATGTCAAAGTCATCTATTTCGGCCAGCATCGTTGCGGAAGCGGACATCGCCAAAGTCGTCCTGATGCCCGGAGACCCGCTCCGCGCAAAATATGTTGCGGACCATTACCTCAAAGATGTTGTCTGCTTCAACACGGTGCGCAATATGCTGGGTTACACCGGAACTTATCGCGGCAAGAAAATTTCCGTCATGGGCAGCGGCATGGGTATCCCGTCCATGGGCATTTACGCTACGGAGCTGTTCAATCAATTCGGGGTGGAAGCCATCATCCGTATCGGCTCCGCAGGCGGATTGACCGACAACGTGAAAGTGCGCGATGTCGTCATTGCCATGGGTGCTTCCACAAACTCCAACTACGGAGCGGCATACGGCGTACCGGGTATTTTCGCTCCTGTGGCGGACTACGGGCTGCTGGCGGATTCCGTAAAAGCCGCCGAGAAACTCGGCGTGCATGCCGTTGTGGGAACCGTTTACTGCTCCGATTTCTTCTATTATCCGCAGCCGGACCTCAACGCGAAATTGCGTGACCTCGGCCACTTGGCGGTGGAAATGGAAACGGCCGGCCTTTACTGGACGGCGGCTGCCTGCCATAAAAAGGCGCTCAGCATTCTTACGATTTCCGACCATATCTTTACGGGAGAGGCGCTTTCCGCAGAGGACAGGCAGAATTCGTTCCACGAGATGATGGAGGTTGCACTCGAAACCGCGTGGCAGAACGCAGACTAAAGCTAAAACAAAAAAGCGCGCCCCGCAATTGCGGAGCGCGCTTTTTTCTGCTTAGAAGATCTGAGGACCCCCACGTAAATGTAGAGCCGTTGCTGAGTTTCTGGTAATACTGCAAGAAATGGTAACCGCCTGGGTCGCGGCAATCAAAAAATTTCTGCCAAACTTCCGGGTTATCCCCTTTGTAGTAGTATTCTTCGGAAGTAGGCACGGAATATGGACCTGTGGAAGTTTCTTTCGCAAGCAGCGTGACATAGCAGTTCTTTTGCTTCATGTTGTGAAAGTTGATTGAGATCGAAGGCTTTGGCCCTGTATCAGCGGCAGTCTTTGCAAGACTTAACCTTTCTGATTTTCACTTCGTCTCCGTCTGAAATCTTCCCAAACAATAAAGGAGATTTCGGGTCATGCTGAGCACAATTCCGTAAAACAACTTTTTGGCTGTGATTGGCGTAGCAGTAAAGGCATCCGTTTCTACAGGTGCCGTAGGCTCCGATGTCGATGCTTGCAACGCATCCACATTCGGCACGCTGAGTCTTGTCTTTTTCAAGATTGAGCCGAAAGCCGCCGATGCGTTCCAATCTTTCTTTGTCGATGCAATGAGCATGCTGAATGCCGAATTTGCTCAGGTCAATCTTTTCCGCACAGGTGTCGATATCGATTCCCACCGATTTTGCGATTTCAGCGAATTTACACATGAGCCGCTTTTTCTGCTCCATACTTGCATCGTATATTTTCAGCGAGGAAGTATTCTTTCGGGTGCTTTGGTAAAAATCCAAAAAGCTGACAGTGCACTTTTCCGTATAGCCTGCTAACCGGTTGGCAAGGGCTTCGAAGCTCCTTACATGATATTCAAAAGTATATTTCTCGCTAAACAAGATAGGGTCATATCGCCAAATGACACGCTCTTTCCCTAAGGTACGGGATAACTCTTGAAAGGCAGGAATGATGGCATCCTTTTTCGAGGGGATGTTCGGCTCGATATCCGTTCCGTAAGGGGTTATCGTAAACTGAAAATAATAAATGTGATCATCCAGTTCGCGAAGCCGGTTCATCATCGGGATTGGATTTTTTGTCCAGAATACGATTCCGTCCACCACATCAGGCGTCAGCGGAATTTTACTGACTTGGTGCGAATTCATCGGATTTCGCACATACACAAATCCTTCCTTGATTCGGTTATAAAACCATTCGGAGTAGTACGTTGGTATATCGGTTCTTCTGCTTGCACTTATAATCATTCGTTCACCCTCGGATTTTGCCCATAATTGAGCGGTGCGCCATGGTTGACATTGCTTGGGGCGGTTATTTCGCCATGCGCTACGCGGCTTTTGAAAAGCGCATTGTGGCCGCGGTCGCAATCTATTATTACATTATTTTTTGTGAGCACCCCTGCACAGCGTTTGTGTTTGCCGGACCGGAATATTGTAAATGAAAACGCGCCGATGTATAATAACTTGAGTTGGCAAAGAAAACAGTAATTGGAACACGAGGCCGACGCTGTAAAACTATCTTCAAATTTGGTTTAGCCGAGATAGAAGACGCGAAAGAAAAAAGAATTCCCCCCGAAAGGATAACGCTATGAGTGACACAATGAAAATCGTAATCGGACTAATCATCCCGCTTGCCGGAACCATTCTCGGTGCGGCGATGGTCTTTTTCCTCAAAGGGGAAATGAAACCCAACGTACAAAAAGTATTCCTCGGGTTTGCATCCGGCGTTATGATTGCCGCATCGGTTTGGTCCTTGCTCATTCCGGCAATTGATATGACGGCAGAGCAGGGCGGCATCACATGGCTTCCGTGCTCCGTCGGATTTTTGCTCGGCGTGGGATTTTTGCTTTTGCTGGATACCATCATCCCACACCTGCATGTGAATTCCAACAAACCGGAAGGCCATAAATCAAAACTCGGCAAATCGCTGATGCTCGTTCTGGCTGTCACCTTACATAATATACCGGAAGGGATGGCAGTCGGCGTTGTCTTCGCCGGATTTACTTCCGGCAGCACAACCATTACCGCCGCCGGCGCCTTTGCGCTTGCCATCGGCATTGCTGTTCAGAACTTCCCGGAAGGTGCAATTATCTCTATGCCGCTGGTTGGCACGGGCATTTCCAAACAGAAAGCCTTTTCCTACGGTGTCCTTTCCGGCATCGTAGAACCCATCGGCGCACTTTTGACGATTCTTCTGACCTCGCTTATCATTCCCGTTCTGCCGTATATCCTCTCTTTTGCCGCCGGAGCCATGATTTATGTTGTGGTCGAGGAATTGATTCCGGAAGCGCAGTCCGGTGAACACAGCAACATCGGAACAATCGGCACCGCGATAGGGTTTACCTTGATGATGATTCTGGATATTGCGCTTGGATAAAGCATCACTTTTTGAAGACTATCTTCTTGATACAGATGTGAGGCACTCGATATGGTCGAGTGCCTCATTCCTTTTCTACGCAGTTAAAGTCTCACTTTACGCCGAATCAAAAACTGCATTCTTTGGGAACGAAACTCGACAAAAAGGTTTGCTTTTACGGTTATAGTAATGTTATGATAGCACGCCTTTACAGATTGTTCAACGAATCCAAATTTGTGATGCTATTTCATTGAAATCGCTAAATTTCCTTTTACAACGCCATAACCAAGACGATTCCCAAAAAAAAGGTGGGGCAGTGAACTGCTCCACCTTTTTTGGATTTTAGCGGCTTACCGTATGCTCCCTTTTATTCTGCAGCGTTACCAGAACGACAATTCCAGCTGCGCTGACACCGCAGACCACGCACCAAATCCACGGCATGCTGTTGTCGCCGGTCTGAGGGCTGCCGTTTGAATGACTGGCCGTTGACGAAGTGCTTCTGCTTGTGCCTGATGAAGTTGTAGCACCCGATTTCGATGATGATGACGAGGTGCCCGATTTAGACGATGTTGAGCTTGACCCAGAGGATGCCTTCGACGAAGTACCAGACGATGTTCCGGACGAAGTTCCAGATGATGTCTTTTGTTCCGAATAGGAGACATTGGACGTTCTGCTCTTGATATCGTTAAGGATGCTCATTGTCTTGGAACCCGCTGAGAGATCCAGATTGTTCTTTTCTATATTAAGACTCTCTAATGATTTGAGCCCAGCAAGCGCGGAGATATCGCTGATTTTATTATCAGCAAGGTTCAGATATTGCAATTCCGTCAACTTCGACAAAGCGGAAATATTGCTTATAGAATTAGATTCCAAGCTCAGGTCATTTAATTTTGTCAGCTTTGATAAT